>CAZFAP010000015.1:0-44012 GCA_964516325.1 uncultured Verrucomicrobiota bacterium | reverse complement strand
CGCAAAGGTTCATAATGCGAGCGGATTAACCCTTTCTTTGAAGAACCTCATGGGTACCGCCGGGGGAGGCCGGGGCACCTGGCACCAGTCTCTGCACCAGAAAATCGCCGATTATTACACTGTCCTGCCTTGCGACCTGGGGATTCTCGACGCCTATCGGGTCATGGTCACCAATGGACCCGCCGGGGGAAATCCGCAGGACGTCAGGCTCGTGAAGACGATAGTCGCCAGCACCGACCTTGTGGCGCTTGACGCCTTCGCCGCAAAGGAATTCTTCGGCAAAACCCCCGAAGAAGTCCGCCATATAGAATACGCTACCGATCTCGGCATCGGGAACATGGACTTCTCGAACCGCGTCGTCCGCATCTGATCCGCACGATCGCGTCGCGTTCTCAGTCTTGGAGAACCTTCACATTTCCCATTACACGGGCGCTCGCTGCTCCAAGCCGAGCGCTCCTTGCTCGATCGCCCGCCACCCTGTGTTTCCACTCCGGGTTTGAATCCGCATCCCGTCCCACGCGCGCCTCGTGCCCAGGGCCCCGTGTCGTGCCTGCTTGTGGCATCGGGCAGCCTTTGAGAGATCGCCTTTTGTTTGTCCTGGGGAACCACCTCATGACCATTGGAAACAGCAGGTTGACGCCAAGGGCGGTCCGCCCGGTCCTTTGTGCACGCGAGAACGCGTTGAAAAGCGTGCCGGAGAAATGATATAAGAATGGAGTTGTAGGACTTCGACTGACGTGTGAACCAACGACAACTGGAGTAATAACGATGGCTGCGGGACGAAAAGACTCTCTCGCGGAAATGGACGTTCTTTCCGCGGAGATGGAACGGTTATTTTACCGATTGTTTCATCCGAAGCTTTCTTTTAGGCCGCTGAGAGGCGCCTGCTGGCATCCCCTGACCGACATCTGCGAGACGGAAGATGCGTTTGTGGTGAGGATGGAGCTGGCGGGGGTGAAAAAGGAAGACGTGAACGTCGAACTGGAAGGCGAAAGACTATACATCAGCGGAATCCGGCGTGAGCAGCCGGTTGGGAGCATAAAGGCTCATCACCAGATGGAGATCAACTACGGGCCTTTCGAGCGGATTATCCTGCTACGGGCCGCGGTATCGCGCGATGCCATTTTGGCATCTTTCGAGAACGGCTTCTTAACCATCACGATTCCCAAGGCCGTTCCTTCCGAACGTGTAACGAGGATACAAATTGCCCGCGAAAGGGAGTGATGCATCGTGACTGACCAGCAGAATGAAAAGGGGGCTGAATCCCAGGCGCCGGCGACCCTGATCGCCGAGCCGCCAATACCAGCAGTCCTCCCCATCATTGCCCTGAAAAACTCGGTCATTTTCCCGCTGACCATCAGCCCCATCGCGGTGGGAGAGAACCGCTCTCTTGCCGCGGTGGAGAAATCCGTCTCGGGAGACCGGCTTTTGGCGACCTTTGCGATAAAGCCGGAATCCGTGGGCAAGGACACGCTTTCCGAAGGCGACCTGCACCACGTCGGCGCGGTGGTCTCCATCGCAAAGTTTCTGAGGATGCCCGACCGGACCATGCGGCTCCTGGTTCAAGGGATCAAGAAGGTCCGTCTTGAAAGGCTGAACACGCAGGCGCCGTTCCTCGCCGGAGATGTAACCGTGGTGGAGGAGACGTGGCAAAAAACAAACCAGGTCGAGGCGCTCATGCGAAACGTCCTCGACCGGCTCAGCCGGATCGTTTCCATGGTTTCGTACCTCCCCGAAGAAATAAGCACCGTTGCCATGAGCATGGACGACCCCCTGGCTCTCATCTATCTCGTGGCGACTACCTTCCGTTTCTCTTTGCCCGAAAAGCAGGCAATATTGGAGCTTGAGAGAATCGAGGACAAGTTCCAGAGACTCCTTTCCGTGCTGAACCGCGAAATTGAGATTCTCGAACTCGGCGGCAAGATCCAGTCGCAGGTTCAGGACGAAATGACCAAGACCCAGAGGGACTATTACCTGCGGGAGCAACTCAAGGCAATCCGCCAGGAACTGGGGGAGGCCGAGGAGGGGCAGCAGGAGGTCACCGAGCTGGCGGAAAAAATAGAGAAACTGAAAGCGGTTCCGGAGGTCAGAAAACAAGCAAAAAAGGAACTGGAACGGCTCAAGGCTATTCCTTCGGCTTCCCCCGAATACCACGTCATCCGAACCTACCTCGGTTGGCTTACGGACCTGCCGTGGGGCAAAGGCACAAAAGACAACATGGACCTGGCGAGAGCCCAAAAGACACTGGATGACGACCACTATGACCTCGACAAGGTGAAGGAGAGGATCGTCGAGTATCTGGCGGTCAGGAAGCTCAAGAGGGACATGAAGGGACCGATTCTGTGCTTCATCGGACCTCCGGGTGTGGGGAAAACCTCACTCGGCCAGTCCATTGCTCGGGCGCTCGGGAGAGAGTTCGTCCGGATATCGCTCGGCGGAGTGCACGACGAAGCGGAGATCAGGGGGCATCGGCGGACCTATATCGGCGCACTTCCGGGGAGGATTGTCCAGGGGATTGCCCGGGCAGGGACTAACAATCCGGTGTTCATGATGGACGAAATTGACAAGGTCGGGGCGGATTTCCGCGGGGACCCTTCGTCCGCTCTCCTGGAGGTTCTCGACCCGCAGCAGAACGCCACCTTCCGCGACCATTACCTCGACGTCCCCTTTGATCTGTCCAAAGTGATGTTCATCACGACGGCAAACATTTCTCAGACAATTCATCCTGCGCTCCTGGACAGGATGGAAATCATCGAGCTTCCCGGTTATACGACCGAAGAAAAGATACAAATCGCCAGGCAATATCTGATCCCGAGACAAATCAAGGAAAACGGGCTGACAAGGCATCCCGTTACTTTCGAAGACAAGACGCTCGCCAGAATCACCCAGAGCTATACGCGGGAAGCGGGGGTGCGGAATTTAGAAAGGGAGATCGCCAAAGTCTGCCGAAAGGTGGCGCGGGCGGTAGGTCTGGGGGAGAAAGCCCCGGACGTCATCACGGCGGATCATCTCAAAGAATTTCTCGGGGCGGAGACTGTCTTCCCCGAAGAGGCGAGGCGAACGTCGGTTCCTGGGGTGGCGACGGGCTTAGCGTGGACAGCGGCGGGCGGCGATGTCCTTTTCGTGGAAGCCATCAAGATGCCCGGGCGAAGATCGCTGACCCTGACCGGTTATTTAGGCGACGTGATGCAGGAGTCGGCAAAGGCGGCTTTGTCCTATATCCGGTCGAAAGCCGAACGGCTTGGGATTAATCCGAAATTCTTTGACGAGTATGACCTTCACGTCCACGTCCCCGCGGGGGCGATTCCGAAGGATGGGCCGTCCGCAGGGATTACTATTGCGGCGGCAATCGCCTCCATCCTCACCGAAAGACCCGTTGACAAGGATGTCGCGATGACCGGGGAGATCACGTTGTCAGGGGCCGTTCTCCCCGTTGGCGGGGTGAAGGAGAAGGTTTTGGCGGCGCGGCGGGCTGGGATCAAGAAAGTCATTCTCCCCGCAAAAAACAAGAAGGATGTCGAAGAAATTCCGAAGGAGCAGCTCAAAGGGCTGAGGTTTTTGTACGTGGAGACGATAGACGAGGTCCTTGCTGTGGCCTTGACTGACGGGTGCAAAGAGCCGAAACCCGCTAAAACAGCCAGAGCGAGAAAAGGAGATCGTCGGCTAACCAGGAACAAGCGGAAAAAGAAGTAGCCCCGGGAAAGGAAGGATTTGTCCAAGAGGGGCGTCCTGTCGGATTGACGGGGAAGGCGGGATGAATCGCCCTTTGACCAAAACGCAGCGGAGCAGCACGGCCCCTTTTACTCCCGGACCAGACAAACCGAGCAGTGTGAGATGATAGGCCGCCACAATACACGCATACTTCGAAAGATGCAGGGAGTCTGCGCTCTGGCCGCGGTAGCGGTTGCAGCGCTGAGCGCGGCTGCGCTGGAGGCGCCCGTGAGAGTCTCCATAGACGCCGATTTCAAGTACCAGACGATCCTTGGCTGGGGAGCCGCCTCCTGGAGGCCGCCATGGGCTACGCAAGCCCTGAGAGATCAGATTCTCGACGAGGCGGTGAAGGAACTTGGGCTTACGCGGCTGCGCCTGGAGGGTCCGAGCGGCAATCGCAGCGATGACCGGCGCTGGGAATGGCTCAACGATAACGGTGACCCTGACGATATTAACTGGGATGGTTTCAACACAGCGAAGCTCGACGAGAAGGTGTCGGAATGGGTGGCGCCCTTCAAAGAGCGCGTCGAGGCAAACGGCGAGCCGTTTGACCTGTATGTCAGCCCATCGTTCTTTGATGGGGGCAGCAGTGGCAGTGTGCCAGCGTGGTTGCTTTACAGCCCTGGCGAGTACGCCGAATACGCCGCAGCCTTTCTCCTGCACCTGGAAAACAGGCACAATCTGATTGCCAACTACTACTGCATTTGCAACGAGGCAGGCAACAACAACCCGTTTACGCCCTCTGTCATCGGGACGATGATCAAAGCGCTCGGGCGAAGGCTCGAGGCGCTGGGCCTTCCCACCAAGATCGAATTCCCGGAGTGCATCAGCGCGAATGCGAGCTGGAATTACCTTCAGGCCCTGCAGAACGATGCGGATGTCTGGCGACACGTTGGGGTCATCACGTACCACCTTTATGGAACTAACGATCCCTACCGGAGCTACGTCCGCGACTTCGCGGTTTCGAGAGGCTTGCCAACCGGTCAGACGGAGTACATGGGTCTGACCATTAACCACCTCTACGACGACCTAACGCTCGGCGGCGTCTCCTATTGGGAGCTCTACGGGCAGTGGATCAGCCCTAACTACGATAGGACCTCTTTTAGCCGCGGCGAGGAGCACTGGAACTTCCGCCAGGTCCTGCATTACGTTCGGCCTGGCGCCGAGCGTGTGAAGACGACGTCGGACAACCCGGCGCTGAGGCCGCTGGCGTTTGTGCGGGACGGCAAAATGACCGTTGTTCTGCTGAACAACACCGCCCCGCAGCAAGCTCGCACCGCCACTGTAATCGGGCTGCCGCCGGGCGCTTATGGCGTGTGCCAGTGCGTCGGGGGCGCGCCTTACCAGGAGCTTGGGCTTAAGACCGTCGAGGGAAAAAGCGATCTGACGGTCAACGTGCCCGCTAACGCGGTGCTGACCCTCTACCCCTATCCGGGCACAAACCTTCCGCCGACGATGACCGACTGGACGGCAAATCCGAGCTACCTTATAGCTCCAGCCAGCAGCACGACCCTTTCGGCATCTGCTACGGATGCGGAGTTAGACGCGATTTCGTACGGGTGGTCGGTCACCAGCCAGCCTGCCGGCGCCAGCGCGACGCTCGGCGCCCCTAACGCGAACCGAACTTCCGCCACCGGGCTGACGGCCGCCGGGGATTACGTTTTCCGTGTCGAGGTTAGCGACGGCACGAACACAACGACCCGGGACGTCATGCTGATCGTCCATGGCGAAAATCAGGCGCCCGTGCCGGGCGATGTTCACAACCGGCTTCCGGTGATGGTTACCCTTCCCACGAGCAGCACAAGCCTGCGAGCCTACGCCTGGGACCTGGAAGGCGACTCGCTGAGTTACAGGTGGAGCGTAATCAGCCAGCCAGCGGGAGCGAAGGTCTCCCTCGCCAACCCGACAGCGACAAACTGCTCGGCTTCCAGCATGACCGTCGCCGGGGACTACGTCTTCCGATTCGAGGTGCGCGACCCTACCCATACGGTGTCGGAGGACCTCCGGGTGACGGTCTATCCCCTGAATACGCCGCCTTTCATTAAGGGCGCCAGTGCTTCTCCTGCAGGCCTGACCCTTCCCGATTCAAGCAGGACTTTGCTATCGGCCACGTCGGGCGACCGCGAGGGGGATGTGATAAGCCACTGGTGGTCTGTCAAGAGCGCTCCGCAGGGCGTCAGACCGCTTTTCCTGAAGCAGGGCTCCGCACAAACGGAGGTTGGCGGTCTCACCAGACCTGGCGCCTATGTGTTTACGTTAACCATCGTAGATCAAGGAGGGTACGCGACCAGGGACGTTACGGTGAACGTGGAGGGCGCCTCCGCGACCCCGGCCGTAACAACCCTCGAAATCGGGATGGATAACGCCGTAACCCTTGCCTGGACCGACTTTGCCCCGATGTACACCGTAGAGGCTGCTACAGACCTCGTGCAGCCCCACTGGGAAGCAGTCAGCCCGGTGGAGCAATGGCCGGCGTGGGCAAGCTCCTGGACCGGGGACGACATTGCGAGCAAAAGGATCGTTTACTATCGAATCAGGGGAGAGTAAGACAGCCCGGGCAGGTGAGGAGGAAAAGCCATGCAAGGTCAGATAAAGGCCCCGCTGAGATGGCTGGAAAAAGCGCTTTGCCCATGAGCCTGGTCGCGGCTCCAGGAAGGGTTTTGCGACTTTTTTGTGGGAACGGGGTCGCTCATGAGAATAACATACTACCGGCAGAATGCGTTCAAGATCGAGTCAACAGGAAAGCGGATTCTCATAGACCCGGGGAGAAGCCTTTCTTCTTTCCGGTCGCTGATTCCGAAGAAGGAATGGGAGGGCACGAGCGTTATTCTGGTGACTCATAAAGACCCCGACCATTTTGGGCTCGTTCCGGCGATCGCCCTTCGATGCGGGTGTGAGGTAGTTTGCGGTTGGGGCTTGAAACCGCTGGTTGAGAAAAAAGGCATCGCAAGAGTCCGCTTCCTGGCGGTCGGTGAGAGGATTGACGTGCAGGGAGTTGAGATTCTGGGACTCCCTGCGGTTCATGGGCCGAGAAAAGTGGCGGAGGCTCATATCGAGAGAGACGACGAGAAAGGTTCTATCGGATTCTCCCTGACTCTGGAGGGCAAAAGCGTCGTGAACCTCGGTGACACAGTCTTTGTCGAGGAGTGGAAAAACATTCAGGCGGATATATGGATGCTCCCCATTGGCGGATACTTCACGATGAATCGGAAGGAGGCGGCAAGAGCCGCCAGACTCATCAAGCCGAACATGGTCATTCCGACGCATTTTCACTGGAAGATTGGACCGTACGTGCACCCGGCGAGAGTTAAGAAGTTCGCCGAGGAAATGGCGGACAGCGGGATCCGGTGCGTGGTTTTGGCCAGGGGCGAGAGCATTGAGGTCGAAGGCGGGGCATGAGAGATTTGCGCGATCGGACGAACGGGCTAAAGGTGACGGAGTGAGTTTGCGCAACCGGCCGCAACAAGGGTGGCGAAGATGATGAAGGAAGCTATCAAGAAAGTGGTTGAAATGGAGAGTCTGACGCAGGAAGAGGCGGCAGCGGTGATGACCGAAATCATGGAAGGCGCCGCGACCCCCGCCCAGATCGGATGCTTTCTGACGGCACTCCGGTTGAAGGGGGAGACGGTCGAGGAGATCACCGGTTTCGCGCAAGTCATGCGAGAGAAAGCGACAAGGATAAGCTGCTGCTTTGAGGATGTCGTTGACACCTGCGGGACAGGCGGCGATGGTCTGTGTACGTTCAACATCTCAACCTGCGCGGCGTTCGTGGCGGCGGGAGCGGGCGTGGCGGTCGCCAAGCACGGCAACCGCTGCGTTTCCAGCGGCTGCGGAAGCGCGGACGTTTTGAAGGAGCTGGGCGTGAACATCGAAGCAGAGCCGGCAGTTGTGGAAAGATGCATGGATGCCCTCGGGGTGGGCTTTCTCTTCGCCCCGAAGCTGCATCTGGCGATGAAGCATGCCATCGGACCCCGACGGGAAATCGGCATACGAACGGTCTTCAACATTCTCGGTCCCTTGACGAATCCGGCGGGGGCGAGACGGCAACTTTTGGGGGTTTACGACGGAACGCTGACGGAGATTATCGCGCGGGTCCTGGACAAGCTCGGAAGCCGCCGGGTTTTCGTCGTTCACGGCGACGACGGCCTCGACGAAATCTCAACGACGGGTCCGACTCAGGTTACCGAGCTGAGCGACTCGCACGTCAGCACTTACACAATTCACCCGGAGGACTTGGGCATCCCCGTGAGCTCGATGGAAGAGCTCAAGGGTGGCGACGCCCTGATGAACGCCGCGATTGTCAAAGATGTTCTCAGCGGACAAAAGGGTCCGAAGAGAGACATTGTGTTGCTGAACTCCGCGGCGGTCATCGTGGCTGCCGGGAGAGCCGCCGACCTTGAAGAGGGGCTGGAAGTTGCGGCGGAGTCCATTGATTCCGGCCGTGCCATGGAGAAACTCAGCCGGTTGATCCAGGTCAGTAATTCTGCATAACCTGGGGGCTCGTCCAGTCATCGCTCCTCCGAAGCCGCGTATTCACTTGTAAGGCGTCCACGCCTGTCAAGGTCAGACAATGATTCTCGACGAGATTATTGAAAATACACGAAAGCAAATCCAGGAACGGAAAAGTCGGATTCCGGAAGCGGAACTTCGTAAGCTTTTGGAGAAGAGAACTGTTTTCGCGGATTTTCGAGGGGCGATAACCAGGGATAAGGGGAGGCTGAAGCTGATCTGCGAGGTCAAGAAGGCTTCTCCGTCGGCAGGGATTATGAAGGAGGATTTTGATCCGGTCGAGATAGCCAGAGCATACGGCCGAGGCGGGGCGGATGCGCTTTCGGTTCTGACGGAAGAGAAGTATTTCCTGGGTCGCTTGGAATACGTCTCGCAGATAAAGGGCAAGGGCATCTCGCTCCCCATTCTCAGGAAGGACTTTGTTCTCGACGCTTACCAGGTTCTTGAGGCGGCGGCGTTCGGAGCGGATGCGGTTCTTCTAATTGTGGGAGTGATGCCGAAGGGTGAGATTGAGGATGCGATGCGAGCGTGCGATGATTACGGACTGGCGCCGGTCGTGGAAGTGCACACGGAAGATCAGGTCAAGCAAGCCATTGACATCGGCGCGGGAATCATCGAGATCAATAACCGGGACCTTCGGACACTTAAGGTGGATACGACGACCGCCGAAAGGCTTTTCCCCCTTATTCCAAAGGGGACCGTGGTGATCGGCGCGAGCGGAGTGAAAGGACCCGAGGATGTCCGGCGACTGCGGGAGCTCGGTCTAGACGCGATTCTCGTCGGCGAGACCCTCATGCGCCATCCTGACCCGGCGGCCTTGGTCAGGGAGCTTGCCGAGGCTGCCCGCTGACAGCGCCGACCGGTTTTTCGACGAAAACCAAATGGGCATCGAACATTTCATCAAAATCTGCGGCATAACGAACCGTGAGGATGCTTTCTGGGCAGCCCAGTGCGGTGCGACGGCAATCGGACTCATTTTTGCCGAGGAAAGCCCGAGGAGGGTCACTCTGGAGGTCGCCAGAGGAATTATCTTAGGCTTGCCGGACCCGCTCTTGAAGGTCGGCGTGTTCGTGAATGAGCCGGTTGAGTTTGTGAACGAGTGCGTTCGGGAGCTGGGCTTGGCGTATGCCCAGCTTCACGGCGAAGAGACGCCGGATTATTGCCGCAGAGTCCAGGGAAAAGTCATCAAAGCGTTCCGGATATCAAGCCGTGCTCACCTGGAAGCGTTGCAAAAATATGAGCCGGATGCGTTTCTTCTCGACTCCTTTTCCATGGGAAAACGCGGGGGCACGGGCAAGACATTCGACTGGTCGCTGGCTGTCAGGGCGAAACAGTACGACGTGCCGATTATCCTTTCCGGAGGCTTGAACCCGGAAAATGTCGTCGAGGCGATTGAAACGGTAGCCCCGGCGGGAGTGGATGCGAGCAGCGAAGTCGAGATTTCCCCAGGCAAAAAGGACCGAGAGAAAGTCAGGCTCTTTGTGGAAAGAGCCATCCGCGCCTTCTCTGTGTTGTCCGCGGCCCCTCCCTCACTTCCACGCCGTTTCAGAGTTAGAGGAAGAGCATGAGGAATTCAGGCGAGACCATCCTGACAAAAAAAACGCCGGATAGGACAGGGCATTTTGGAATCTATGGCGGGAGGTATGTCCCTGAGGTGCTGATGGCGGCTCTCGCGGAACTCGAGGAAGCGTACTTAGAGGCGAAGCGGGACAGCCGTTTTCAGAAGGAGCTGAGGTATTACCTTCGGGAATATGCCGGGCGACCGACGCCTCTCTATCTCGCGGAAAGGCTGACAGCGTATCTGAAAGGCGCGAAGGTCTATCTGAAGAGAGAGGACCTTTGCCACACGGGCGCCCACAAGATCAACAACACCATCGGGCAGGTCCTTCTTGCGAAGAAGATGAGAAAAAAGCGGGTCATCGCGGAGACAGGCGCCGGGCAGCACGGGGTAGCCACGGCGACGGGCGCGGCGCTGTTCGGTCTGTCGTGCGAAGTCTATATGGGCACGGAGGATATGGAGCGGCAGGCCCTCAACGTCTTTCGCATGAAGCTTCTTGGAGCGAAAGTAACCCCGGTGGACGCCGGAAGCCGAACTCTCAAGGACGCGATAAACGAAGCGATGCGGGATTGGGCGACGAACGTCGCGACGACAGCTTACGTTCTGGGATCGGTTTTGGGTCCTCATCCGTACCCCATGATCGTGCGCGATTTTCAGAGAGTCATCGGGAAGGAAGCCCGGCGACAGATTCTCGCTAAAGAGAACCGGCTTCCCGATTTGCTGTTAGCGTGCGTCGGCGGGGGAAGCAATTCGATCGGGCTTTTTTGCGATTTCCTTGACGATGAGGACGTGCGAATGGTCGGAGTAGAGGCGGGTGGACTCGGAATTGAAACCGGAAAGCACGCCGCGAGATTTGCCACAGGCAGCCTCGGCGTCCTGCACGGAACCTACACGCACGTCCTCCAAGACGAAAATGGGCAGATTCTCCCGACGCATTCGGTTTCAGCCGGGCTGGATTATCCGAGCGTTGGGCCGGAGCACAGCCGCCTTCGCGAACTCGGCAGAGTAGAATACACGAGCGTCACCGACGCGGAAGCCCTGGAGGCATTCCAGCGTCTCGCTGAGCTGGAAGGAATCATCCCCGCTTTAGAAGCGGCACACGCGGTCGCGTATGCGATGAAGGTCGTCCCAAGGATGAAGAAAGACGAGATTGTCATCATCTGCATGTCCGGCCGCGGCGACAAGGATGTCCAAGAAGCTCTGAAGTTCATCGGCGAGCCTGAGAGGGATGTCCTTCGGAAGCCAACATCAAAGACGGTTCATGAATAGACTGGAAAAGAAGTTTCAAGACCTCACGGCTAACGGCCAGAAGGGATTCATCGCGTACATCTGCGCCGGGGACCCGAGCCTGCGGGCGACGGAGCAATTGGTTGTTCAGTTTGATAAAGTCGGTGTGGACATCGTCGAGCTGGGCGTCCCGTTTTCGGACCCGATTGCCGATGGAGTGGTCAACCAGAGGGCCGCGGAGAGGGCTTTGCGAAATAATGTTTCCCTCGCGCACGTCATATCATCGGTGAAGGGCATCAGAAAAAAGAGCGAAATCCCCATCGTGCTGTTCACGTACGTGAATCCCGTATTGAAGTACGGGCTCGAGAGATTCTGCCGGGATTTGCGGGACGCTGGTGGGGACGGCGCCTTGGTGCTCGATTACCCGCCCGAAGAAGCGGCGTCATACAAAAGGCTGATGGATGCTCATGGGTTGGCGACCATCGGGCTAATCGCCCCCACGACGCGGCCTGATCGCTTGAATGCAATCATTGATTTCTGCTCCGGCTTCATTTATTACGTTTCCCGCACGGGCGTAACCGGCATGCGAGACGACATTGCGAAGGGCGTCGCGCCAATGGTGAAGAAGATTCAGTCCTTGACGACAAAGCCCGTGGCGGTCGGCTTTGGGATTTCAAGTCCGGGTCAAGCCAGGACAGTGGCACAGGTGGCGGACGCGGTTGTCGTCGGCAGCGCGATCGTCCGCAAAATCGAGGAGCTGGGCACGTCCAGGAAGATGGTATCGGAGGTCAGCCGTTTCGCCGGAGCGCTGGCGAAAGCGGTCAAAGGCGCGCGTCGAGGGCGGGCGGTAGGCTGCCGCAAGGAGGATGACAAGTGATTCACGCAGCGATATTGGCTGGAGGTAGAGGTCAAAGGCTTTGGCCCGTGAGCAGAAAGGCCAGACCCAAACACCTCCTGCCGCTGCTGAGCGATAAGACGATGATTCAAGAGACGGTCGCCCGGCTTACCGGCGTCGTGCCCGACGAGAATATCTACATCGTAACAGAGCAAGGGCAAGAGGAGATTATCGCGGAGCAACTTCCCCACGTCCCGAAGCCCAACATCCTCGTCGAGCCGGAAGGAAGGAACACCGCCGCTTCCATCGGTCTTGCCGCCGTGCACATGGAAAAGAAGGACCCGGACGGCGTGATGATCTCGCTGCATTCGGACAATTGGGTGGGCGACGTGGAGACTTTCCGAAGAATCCTCAGAGACTCCTGCGTCGTGGCGGAACGCACCGGCGGCCTGGGAACAATCGGCATCGCCCCGTCTTATCCCGCCACCGGCTTTGGGTATATTCATGTCGGAGAGAAGTTGGACATGGACCTCGCCACAGCTTTCTGGCGTGGGAGAAAGTTTGTCGAGAAGCCCGACGGGGCGACCGCGGAGAAATATGTCGCCAGCGGCGAGTATTTATGGAACGGCGGCATGTTCATCTGGAAGATTTCGGCGATTCTTGACGCCATCAGGGAGTCCATGCCCGCTCTCTACAAGGGCTGCATGGCGATAAAAGACGCTCTGGGAACCGAAGCGGAACAGCGGGAGGTTGCCAGAGTTTATAGCCGACTGGAAAAGGTCCCCATTGACCGGGGCGTCATGGAGAAAGCCAGCAACATGTTCGTCGCGAAGGGGGATTTTCCCTGGGATGATGTGGGCTCGTGGGCGGCTATGGAAAATCATGTCCCGCGGGATGCAGAAGGAAATGTTGTCCTCGGCAAGTTCGAGCAGGTGGACAGCGAGAACTGCATCGTTATCGGAGACGACTCGCTGATTGCGGCTGTGGGAGTTTCTGACCTCATCGTCGTGAAAACGAAAGACACTGTATTAGTCTGTCGGAAGGATTGCGCGGAGAAAGTCCGCAACCTCGTCGAAAAGCTGGAACGGTCGGACAAATTCAGCGAATATCTGTGAAGCCAAGAAAAGTCATCGGCGTGGACCTTGGGGAGAAAAGGATTGGGGTGGCTGCCAGCGACGAGCTGGGTCTGACGGCCCAGGGCTTGACGTGCCTGGAAAGAAAAACGAGACCGGAGCTTCTCGCTGAGCTATGCCGTTTGATCAAAGAGAGAGGGGCAGAATTGACTGTGGTTGGCTTGCCCAGGCATATGAGCGGCGAGCTGGGCCCGAAAGCCCGGGAGGCGATGGAGTTTGCCGAGAAGCTCAAAGAACTGTCTGGCGTCGAAGTTTCGCTCTGGGACGAAAGGCTGACAACGAGACAGGCCGAACGCTCCATGTTGGAGGGCGACCTGAGCCGAAAAAAGAGAGCCAAAAGGCGCGACATCATCGCCGCGCAACTGATATTGCAGTCGTTCCTTGATTCGCAGAGGGAGGATGGGCAGCGGGAACCGGGGAATGAGGTTCCGACGCAGTAAGCAACGCGCGCACAGCGCGATGGAAAAGAGAAAGAAACCCGAAAGCAAAAGCTCACGTTAAACTTGTTACCTGGGGCAGACGGTCGCGAAAAGCGCAGCGACAATCGAACTATTTGCGCCTTGGAAAACGCGAAAGGTTTTCGGAATGAGACCATCAGGGCTTTCTGAAACAGAGCCAATCAGGAAAATAGAGCAACTGGAGAATGGCCTTCGAGTTGTTACCACCCACATGCCTCTCATGCACTCCGTTGCCATTGGAGTGTGGGTCGGGTGCGGACTCCGGAACGAATCCGAGCGAGACAACGGAATCTCCCATTTCGTCGAGCATCTGGTCTTCAAAGGGACGAAAAAGAGGACCGACCAGGAAATCTCGCAGTCCATTGAGGGAGTGGGCGGAGTTCTCAATGCCACGACGGGCGAGGAAGTTACGTTCTACTACTCACAAGTGCCAAGGGAGAAGTTCGCTCTCGCCCTCGAAGTTGTCCTGGACATCGTCGTCAACCCCCTGTTCAAAGGAGAATATCTGGAGAAGCAGCGAAGCATCGTCCTCGAAGAGATTCACATGTACGAGGACAGGCCCTCCAGCGTGGTGGAGGACCTGATCAACGAAGTGATGTGGGGGAGGCACCCGTTAGGGAGGCGAATCCTGGGAACCGAAACCAGCATGCACCGCATCTCCGGGAGGGACATCACCGATTACCACAGAAGGATGTACGTTACGGGGAACTGCGTGGTATCGGTGGCAGGGGCGGCTGCGCATGAGGAGGTCGTTGCCCAGGTCCGCAAATACACCCGCACCATGAGGCGGGGACGCAGGCAGAAGTTCATGAGAGTCAGGGGCGTGCAGAGAAAGCCGCAAGCCCTCGTCCAGCAAAGGGGGACCGAGCAGTGCCACTTCTGCCTCGGCGTCAGAACGTTTCACCGAGACCATCCCGATAGGTTTGGACTGAAGCTCACCAGCACGCTGTTAGGCGAGAATATGAGTTCCAGGCTCTTCCGCGAAGTGCGGGAGAAGCGAGGGCTGGCTTACTCGATCCATACCGACATAGACCGCTACATTGACACGGGCGCCTTCGTGGTGTCCGCGGGCGTCGTGATTGACAGAGTCGAGGAAGCTGTCATCACCGTCCTTCGCGAATTGAAGAAGCTGAAGACGAAGCCGGTGTCGGGACGTGAACTCGGCAGATCCAGGGAGTACGTGGTCGGTCAAATCAAGATGGGGATGGACCGTGTGATGAGCCAGATGATGTGGGCGGGAGAGAATCTCCTTCTTTCTCGGAAGATCATGAGTATGGACGAAATCATTCGCCGCCTTCAAGCTGTTACCCCGGGCGACGTTCAGAGGATCGCCAAGAAGATTTTTGTGCAGAATCAGCTCGACCTCGCGATCGTGGGGCCGGTCTCGGAGAAAGAAGGGGCGGTCAGGTGGCTCACGCTCTGAAAGTCAAGATCGCCCCTTCGATTCTGGCAGCGGATTTCAGCAGGCTGGGGGAAGAAGTCAGGCGAGCCGAGGAGGCCGGCGCCGACCTTCTCCACGTGGACGTGATGGACGGGCATTTCGTTCCGAATCTGACGATCGGGCCTGACGTTGTCCGGGCGATTCGGAAACACACGTCGCTCCATTTGAACGTCCATCTGATGATTGAGAACCCGGACCTATTCTTCAGGAGCTTCTCAGAGGCCGGTGCGGATAGCATTATCTTTCACGTGGAGACCGACGCAGACCTTTCTCACAAGATCGGGAGCGTGCGAGAGCTCGGCATAGGATGCGGTCTTTCCCTGAATCCAGAGACCCCTATCGAGACGGTTTTCGATTACCTCAGCGACGTTGATATCGTATTGATAATGTCTGTTCATCCGGGTTTTGGCGGGCAGAAATTCATTCCGGAGTCGCTCGAGAGGATTACGCGAACAAGGGAGGAAGCCACGAAGAAGAATCCGCGGCTTGACATAGCCGTTGACGGCGGGGTTAACGAAGAGACGACCCCCAGGATAGCGGCTGCCGGAGCCAACGTGCTCGTCGCGGGAACGGCCCTTTTCAGAAGCGAAGACATGGCGGAGGCGATGAGAAGGCTGAGGCAATGACAGAAATCAAGTTCGGCACCGACGGATGGCGAGGAGTGGTCCACGAGGATTTCACGCTCGATAACGTCAGAATCGTTGCCCAGGCGATCGCCGATTATGTCAATTCCACCAGCGATGCGAAGAAGAAGCTCGCGGTAGCCTACGATGCCCGCAACCTCTCTCCGGAATCGGCTGAAGCCGTCGCGGAGGTGATGGCGGGAAACGATGTCGGTGTGCTCTTGAGCGAAACGATTGTGCCGACGCCGACGCTGGTTTACGCGATAAAACATCACTCTCTTGGCGGCGGGGTTATGGTTACCGCAAGCCACAATCCCCCGCGATTCAATGGGATTAAATTCAAGCCCTTTTATGCAGGCTCCGCGGACGAGCGGATCACAGAAGCCATCGAAGGGTATCTCCGGAAGCACGAGCCGAGAATGGCTCCGATTGACCAAGCCAGGCGAAAAGGGCTGGTTGAGACGCAGGATTTCTGGGCCCCGTATGAAGAAAACCTGAAGTCCTACGTTGACTTGCGCCTGCTGAGCCGGTGCCGCCTGAGAGTTATTGCCGATCCGATGCACGGCGCCCAGGGAAGGCTTCTGGAGCGGATTCTGGCGGGGACGTGGTGTGAGGTGAAAACCATTCACGGGGACCCCGACCCCACATTTGGCGGGCTTGCCCCCGAGCCCATCCCGCCGCACCTGGACGAGCTTCAGGCGACCGTAGTGAGGGAGGGAGCGGACGTTGGGTTCGCGGCCGACGCCGATGGCGATAGGATAGGAGCGGTGAATTCCCGGGGTGAATTTGTAACCCCACACCAGATTCTCGCAATGCTGCTGCTGCACTTCTACAACAACAGAGGGTGGAAAGGTATCGTAGTCAAGACGCTTACGACGAGCACCCTCATCGAGAAGATTGCCCAGAACCTGGGCCTGCCATTGCGAGAAACCCCCGTCGGCTTTAAGCACATCTGCCAGCTCATGCTCCACGAAGATGTTCTCATAGGCGGAGAAGAGAGCGGGGGAATCGGCTACAAGAATTATTTTCCCGAACGCGACAGCGCCTTGTCCGCCCTTCTGCTCCTTGAGCTTATGGCGACGGAAGGAAAGAAGCTCGACGGAATTATGGCGCAGATTGACGCGAAATACGGCAGCTTCTGTTATCGCAGGACGGATATTCATTACCCCGACGAGAAAAAGGCGAAGTTGCTCGATGGTTTGAAACGCAATCCCCCCGAGCGACTGGGCAACAGAAAAGTCGTTCAAGTCAAAAGTTACGACGGAGTGAAATTGGTTCTCGAAAACGATGATTGGCTGATGTGGAGAGCGTCGGGGACGGAACCCATCCTCCGCATTTACGCCGAAGCGAAAAGCCATAACGATGTGGACGCGCTTCTGGCGTTGGGTAACTCCATCGCGCAGGAGGCGGGGTAATTCTCCTTCGCCCTCGGGCGAGCGCCATTGCTTTTTCGGAAGATATGGACAAGTCGAGAATAAGAAACTTCTGCATCATAGCGCACATTGACCACGGGAAGTCAACGCTTGCCGACAGGCTTCTTGAGCTGACCCATACCATCAGCCAGAGGCAGATGAGGGAGCAGGTCCTCGACGACATGGACCTGGAAAGAGAGAGGGGGATCACCATCAAATCTCACCCCGTCCGGCTGATGTACAGAAAGGAGACTGGAGAGGAATATATTCTGAACCTCATAGATACGCCCGGGCACGTGGATTTCACGTATGAGGTCTCGCGCAGCCTCGCCGCCTGTGAAGGGGCGCTTCTTCTCGTTGACGCCACGCAGGGGGTTCAAGCGCAAACGATCGCCAACCTTCACCTCGCCCGCGAACGGAACGTCAGGCTCATCCCCGTCATCAACAAGATTGATCTTGCGAGCGCCAACATTCCTCTGGTCACAAAGCAGATCGAAGAAATCATTCACCTCCCGAAGGAAGCGATCATCCTGACCAGCGCCAAGTACGGAACCGGCGTGGAACAGGTCCTCGACGCAATCGTCGAGCGAGTCCCGCCTCCACCCCACGACCGAAGCGGCGAGTTGAGGGCACTGATTTTCGACTCGGTTTTCAATAATTTCCGCGGTGTAGTCGTCTATACGAGAGTGGTCAGCGGGCAAGTGCGTCCGGGCATGCACATCGTGATGATGAGCACCGGCAAAAGCTTCGAGGTGGCGGAGGTGGGCTTCCTGTGCCCGCAAATGCGTCCGGCGGAGTCGCTGCACGAGGGAGAGGTCGGCTACGTCATAGCGAACATCAAAGGCGCCGATGACGTGCGGATCGGGGACACCATAACCTCCCGAAGTAACCCCGCCCGCACCCCCCTGAAAGGCTATAAGGAACTTCTTCCGATGGTCTTCAGCGGCCTGTATCCCCTTGACGCCTCCGAATATGATGCGTTGAGAGAGGCGCTGAGCAGGCTGCGGCTGAACGACGCGTCGTTCACGTACGAGCCGGAATCCTCCGTCGCCCTGGGATTCGGTTTCCGCTGCGGATTTCTCGGTCTGCTTCACCTCGAGGTGATTTTTCAGAGGATTGAGAGAGAATACGGCATCTCGACGATCTCGACCAATCCGAGTGTCAGCTACCAGGTACGCATGGGCGCGGGAGAAGTCCGGACGATTGACAACCCAACCCACTTCCCCAACCCAGCCCAGATAGATGCGGTTGAGGAGCCGTACGTGCGCGCGTACCTCCTCGTCCCCAACGAGTTCATTGGAGCGATTATGCAACTGGGGATGGAGAGGCGGGGCGAATGCGTCGGAATGGATTCCATTGATCCCACGCGGGTGATGCTGAAGTTCGACATACCGCTCAACGAGATTATCGTGGATTTTTACGATAGGCTGAAATCGCTCACGAGAGGCTACGGCTCCCTCGATTACGAGTACATCGGACACAGAGAATCCGACATGGTCAAGCTCGACATCCTCATCAATCACGAGCCGGTGGACGCGTTCTCGAGCATCGTCCATGTCTCAAAAGCCGAAAGCAAGGGTCGGGCAATTGTGAGCCGGCTGAAAGAGTGCATCCCGAAACAGCTTTTTTCGGTGCCGATTCAAGCGGCTGTCGGCAGCCGCATCATTGCCAGAGAGACGCTTAAGGCTTTGAAGAAGGATGTTACCGCCAAATGCTACGGCGGCGACATCACGCGAAAGAGGAAACTCTGGGAGAAGCAGAAAGAGGGGAAGAAGAAGCTGAAGGAGGTTGGGAAGGTGCGGATTCCTCAAAGCGCCTTCATTGAGGTCTTGAAGGCGGGGGCCTGAGGCGAGGGCGGCGCATCCGAATCCTCGCTGCACGCCGTGTTGAGCTTCGCCCCGCGCGGTTCCGTGTCTCCTCGCTATCAGCTCGGTATGTCGCTCGGGGCCCGTTCGGCAACCTTGAACATGAAAATGACCGGAAGACAGATCAGGGAAGCGATTCTCCTTTGCGGTAGGACGGAAAGGTTTCTGCGAAAGGGCAGGTCCCAGTCGCCCGCGGACGTCCGCCAGCGCGCCGAGCAGATGATCGCCGACGTTCGCGGCAACATGAGTCGCGGAGAGGACGAGCTGGCTCAGCGAAATGTGGAGGAACTGCGGCGGCTTCAGAAGGAGCATTTTCCAAAGGCGATCCGGCCAGCCTGGAGAGGCATACTCTCGTTTCTGGTTCTCGCCTTAGTGGCCTCCCTTTTCGTCCGGACGGTTGTGGTTGCCGCTTTCATCATCCCCACCTCTTCCATGGACCCGACGTTGCGTCCGGGGGACATGGTGCTGGTCTGGCGGTCGGCTTATGCGGTGAACCTCCCTTTCACAAACCATCGGCTGTTCAAGGTCCGCAGCCCCCGGCGCTGGGAGGTAACGGTCTTTTCCGCCAGGGGTCTTCCCTTTGAGAAGAGAGAGCAGGAAAGGTCTTTTGTGAAAAGGATCGTGGGGCTCCCGGGAGAGGAAATCGAGATCAAGGAGGGCGAGGTCTATGTCAACGGCAGGGTCGCCGCCAAGCCAAAGGCGGTCAGACGCATACAGTACATAAGTAAGGGGTTTCCGGCTTTCCACAGCGCTCGGAAGATCAAGGTCCCTCCCCGGATGTATTTTGTGCTTGGCGACAACACCTACGATAGCGAGGACAGCCGATTCTGGGGATTCGTCCCCGAAGAGAACATCAGAGGGCGGGCTTTCCTCGTTTTCTTCCCCAGCAACCGCATCCACTCGATTTGAAAACCGGCGCGGCGCTTCTCGCCGCCTCCCCGGCGCAGCCCCGGACACATGCTCGGTAACACGACCACAAGCAGGTTACGCCGTGGCGGCCGCATAACACTTCTTCAGATAGGCGAGCCCCTCCTTTGCCATGACCAGGGGGTCAGGCTCGTAATCAAACGGCTCCATGGACACGTATCCTAGGTAGCCTATCTGCTTGAGCGCCTGGAAAATTGGCATGAAATCCGCCTCTCCGAATCCCGGTCCTTTCCGGTTGGGATCGTTGGCGTGGAAATGCGCCAGGTATCCCCTTGCGGACTCGATGATCCCGCCCATGGGCCGAGCCTCGTCATTCATGGCTTTCACGTCGAGGTGCAGCTTGACACACGAAGACCCGATCTCGTCAATCAGCTTGATTGCCTCCGCGGCGGTATTGATGAAGTTCGTTTCCTCTCGAGCCAGAGGCTCCACGCAGATGGTTACGGCTCGCTTTTTTGCCACGGGAACGCTATCCAGCAAGAAGTCTTTTGTGACTTTCCAGATACGGTCGCGCGGGATGCCGTTCGGGACGCTTCTCTGCTTCGGCGAACCCAGAACCATGATGGAGCCGCCGATGTCCGCGCAAAACTCGATGAGGTCGCAGAAGTAATCGAGCGTCTCTTTCCGGACCCTCTCGTCGAGGCTGTTTATGGAAAGCCCCTGGGGACTCACGAGCAGCCAATGGAGCCCGACGATCTCAACGCCCGCCTCCCTGGCGGCTCGCCGAATCTCCGTCCTCCGCTCGCGAGGAATTTCTCTCACGGATTCCGCGAGCGTGAACGGTGCGATCTCTACGCCGCTGAATCCGGTCTCCGCGGCGAACCGAAAAACCCATTCAATGTCTCGCTTTCCAAACATCTCATTGCACACGGCGAATTTCATTTTTCGCGTTCCTCTCGGTCCCTGTGCTCAGTAGGTTTGTCTGACTTCGTTTTCCCGGAGCGTTCCGAACGCCGGAACGCCGAGGCGCCTCAGCCTTCGCAGAGCACGTCCCTTCTCGCCTATCAACCGCGATGGGGGCATTGTATCGTATCGCGGAGGTTGTGTCCTCTATAACGTTCGCCGGGCGGGAAGCCATGGGCAATCCGTGCGCGAATCCAAGGCGGCTCGGGAGGCGACGTCCCTGCCCCGAGGCGCAGTGATGTCCGCAGCCCCCGCTTTTTTCAGCGGAGCGTACGATGGGGGGGCCCCGTCTTGCCAAACGCGGCATGTTTCAACCCCTGCAAGCTGCGAACGGCGGGGACAACGGACGCCACGCTGGCTTTCGTCATCGCCATTCCTGTACTTCTAAAACCGTACCCAGCCCCGAACAAAATTCGCCCTTCCCCGGTCTAAAGACGGTAGCATGAAACTAAGGAGATGTGTCGTGCAGAGGCTTCCCAAAAATCACATTCGTTTTCTTCGACCCATTCTGGTGCTGCTCTTTTCTGCTCTCCTCCTGGCCTCCTGTTCCGACGGGAAGGGACCGTCGGGACGGCGAGCGGCGCTTACCGACCGCGATCTTGCTCAGGAAGCGGTGAGGTTAAGAGAGCTCTTGGGAGAGGATTTCATAGTCGAGGTCGAGCGACCGTTCGTCATCTCAGGGAACATCTCGAGAGGGGAATTCAACCGGATTAAGACCGGCACAATCCTGAACTCCTACCATGCGTTCTACAGACAATTCTTCAGCGTCCGTCCGAACCACGTAATTAAGGTCTTCCTTTTCAAGAATGACACGACCTATCGGGAATACGCCAAAAAGCTTTTCGACGACGAGCCGGGGACGCCCTTCGGCTACTACAAAGACAAGGAGCGCAGCCTGGTCATGAACATCGCCACCGGAACGGGGACCCTTGTCCATGAGATGACGCACGCCCTGATCAAGCCCGACTTTCCCCAGGTCCCCTCCTGGTTCAACGAGGGGTTGGGTTCGCTCTTCGAGCAGTGCATGGTTACCTCGTCGGGCCTTAAGGGGTTAGTCAACTGGCGACTCCCCATCTTGCGGAGAGCGATCAAAGAGAAGAAGGTGATGGGGTTGCGAAAGCTCATCTCGACGAACTCGACGCAGTTCTATCGGGATGACCGCGGGACTCACTACGCCGAGGCAAGATATTTCTGCATGTACATGCAGGAGCTTGGCGTGCTCGAGAAGTTCTACAAGAGCTTTAAAGCCAACTCCAAGCAAGACCCCACCGGTGAAAAGACGCTCGAAAAGCTTTTCGGGAAATCCCTCGACCAGGTTGAGCAAGACTGGCTGAAATGGGTCTCCCTGCTGCCTGACTTCCGCTGACATGGCGCCTTCCTTCCGGCGACGGCGAAGGGGCTGCCGTCATCCGTTCCTTTGGCCAGGAATCTTCGGAGAACCGCCGGGCGACCGGTGCTGGTACTTCCGCTCCTCACCTTCCATTCGTCAAATCGGGATGCGTCTTCCACCTGTTCTTCTGCTGAGGTCGTCGCTCGCCCCTCTCAACTCGCAAGCCCGTTGACACGCCGCGTGGGCGGGGTTATAAGAACGCTGATGGGAATGCGAATATTGCAGGGCAAGAGCGATAACCCGTACAAAACCGGTGGAAGGCAGGAGGCGGTGCAATGTCCAAGCTTCTTTCGGTCGTCGCAGGCGTATTTCTGATTTGCCCGTTGTCAGCCGGGGGCCAGGAGGCGCCCCTCCGGGTGTGTCTTGTCTCCGGCTCGGCGGAATACGACTCGGATGCCTCGCTCGCCGCTTTTCAGAAGTACCTCGAAGAGCGGTGCGAGGTGCGCTGTACATTGACCAAGGCTCACGGGTTCGATGACCTGCCCGGACTCGAGGCGCTCGATGACTGCGATGTGGCTCTGTTCTTCACTCGGCGGCTGACGATAACCGGCGAGCAACTGGAGCGAGTGAAAAAGTATTGCCTATCGGGTCGTCCAATCGTCGCTGTTCGCACCGCAAGCCACGGTTTCCAGAACTGGCTTGAGTTCGATAAGCTGGTGCTGGGGGGAAACTACCAGGGGCACTTCGGCGGCGGACCGACCACCGAGGTGACGATTGTTCCTTCCGCCAAAGACCATCCGGCGCTCGACGGGCCTGTCCCGATCAGATCCAGGGGGAGCCTCTATAGGACGGCGCCGCTGGCCTCCGATTGCACGGTCCTGATGACCGGCTCGACACCGGAGTCAAACGGTTCGCAGCCCGCCGCCTGGACGAGAGTCCACAACGGCGGTCGAGTCTTTTACACATCCCTCGGGGCGCAGCAAGATTTCGAGAACGCCACCTTCAGGCGGTTTCTATCCAACGCTCTCTTCTGGGCCGCTGGACGAAACGTCGAGCAGAAGGAATTGCCTTTGCCGTCGAAAAGACCACAAGCCGAAGGCTCACTTCGGCTTCGCCTCCGGACGCGGGTGGAGACATTTAAGGGGAGCGGCGTCTGGGATGAAGTGAGCGTCGAAAGAGAATTTCCCGTCGGTGAGACGGCGGTCCTCCTCTGCGACATGTGGGACAAGCACTGGTGCCGCGGTGCCACGAGACGCTGCGAAGCGCTCGCCAAGAAAATGTCGCCCGTGGTCAATTCCGCCCGCGCAAAAGGCGTGCAGATTATCCATTGCCCGTCGGAGACGATGTCTTTCTACGCGGATTCGCCGCAGCGCCGCCGAATGATGCTTGCCCCCGCCGTCCCATTGCCGAAACCGCTGCCCGTATCCGATCCGCCGCTTCCCATTGACGCCTCCGACGGCGGCTGCGACTGCGACCCACCCGACAAGACCTACATCGCCTGGACTCGACAGAACCCGAACATCGAAATAGGCGAATACGACGGCATCTCCGAAAATGGTCAGGAGGTCTATTCCTTCCTGCAGCAGCTTGGGATCAAGAACCTTATCGTCATGGGCGTCCACACGAACATGTGTGTGCTTGGCAGGTCATTCGCCATTCGGCAGATGACCCGCTGGGGCGTTCGCTGCATCCTCGTCCGCGACCTGACCGACACCATGTACGACCCGAAGGATGCGCCGTTTGTGAGCCACGACGAGGGAACAGAACTTGTCGTGCAACATATAGAGAAGTATTGGTGCCCATCAATCCTCAGCACCGAGTTGATGGAAGGGTTGCCGTAAGTCATGAATTGGAGGAAAGAAATATGTCGCTCATTGCCCGGCGGTTTGGTTTCTTTGTTGCGGCGCTATTAGCCGCGCATTTCGCGTCGGCAGAAAGCCCTCTTCCCCCGCCGCAGGAACTGGCTCGCAGGAATGCGGAGCTGGCTGCTCCGGCATTCACGGAGATGCGCCGCTGGTTGCGCGACGTCGCCCTCAAGCAGATTGACGAGAAGACAGGGCTTTTCCGTGCGACGGGCGATTCCTGGAACTACCGCGACACCGCCGCCGACTGCTTCCCCTTCCTCGCATGGGCAGCGTATTTCACCGACCGCGACGTCTTCGAGGGCCTCGTCTATAATGCCCTGCATTCGGAGATTAAGCTTTGCTCCCATTACGGCGCCATTCCCGTGGACTACAACTTGGCTGCCGGTGCAAAACAAGTCAATCAGCCGTACGATTCCGTCGTGTTCGGCGCCTCGGAATACATGAAAGACGGCCTCGTCGCGGTTGTGGAAGCCGCGGGACCCGGGGAATGGCTTGATCGCATGCGAGCGATCGAAGATGAACTCTGGAATCGGGCAAGCGTGGAAACTCCCTACGGCAAGCTTGTCTCGGCTAACCTGGAGGTCAATGGCGACCACATGCAGGTTCTCATTCGGCTCTTCGGGTTGACGGGCGAACGACGATACCTCAAATACGCCGAGCGCATCGCGGATTACTATTTGAACGATCCCGCATTTGTCCCTCGCCACCTGGACGATCA
Organism: uncultured Verrucomicrobiota bacterium; assembly: GCA_964516325.1. Lineage (GTDB taxonomy): Bacteria > Auribacterota > JABMQX01 > JABMQX01 > JABMQX01 > CAZFAP01. The sequence continues at coordinate 19,497 of CAZFAP010000015.1, read as the reverse complement.
CGGTTGCGAACTGGTTGGCGGACTCGGATTGTTGCAGGGGGTTGAATCCACGGTCGCTCCGGATAAAGAAAAACGCTATCGTCCGCTCATCAAGAAAATGCTCGATACAATTTTGGAGCGGGGTCTCAATTCGGACGGGCTGATGCTTCACACACTCGCCGACACGCCCGGTCCCCACGACGACAAGCCGCTCACCGACAACTGGGGCTACAATTACGTCTCCTTTTACTGCTATTACCTCGTAACCGGCGACGTGAAGTACCGCGACGTCATCCGCACTCCTCTCGTAAACCTCGCCAAGCCGAAATACCATCTCTATCCCTGGGAAGGCACAAATATTGACGGGCACGCGGATTCGATTGAAGGGGCTCTCTATCTGCTGAGCGTTCTTCCCGTCGAGGAGGGAGTGAAGTGGGCGGATCGAGAAGTCGCCGATGCGCTGATCGGCAAGCCAATTCCGGGCACGAGCAAGTTCGAGTGCAACGCCATTCGCACCGTCACGCTCTACGTCCTGAGCAAGACCCAGGGCATCCATGTCCGGAAGTGGCGGGACGACCTGCGGCTCGGCGCCGCCCGGGACGGCGACGGTGTCGTCCTATTCGCCGCCGCGGAGCATCCCTGGGAAGGCAAGTTGATTTTCGACATCCCGCGGCACAAGCTGTGGTTTAACTTCAAGCACGATTGGCCCCGCATCAACTACCTTCCGGAGTACTTCAGCGTCAATCCAGAGGGGAAATATCTCGTCAAGGTCGGCCCGGGGAAACCGCGTGTAGAACAGTGGACGGGTACATCGCTGAGGGAGGGTCTTCCTGTTCGACTCGCCGCCGAGGAAGAATTGGTCATCACCGTGCAGCCGAGCCAGAAGGACGAAAAGTGAGGTTCTCAACGTCTCTTCCTTGAGCAACGGCTCGATGTGCAAGGCGCCGCCCTGGGTAACCGCGCGATTGCATCTCACTCCCGCTGCGCTCGGACCTGCTTGTCGCATTCGTGCGGTTCGACTGTGAGCGAGACCTCAACCGCGCCAGGGCTGACCAGCGCGGTGAATTTCTCGACCATGTGATGCGGATAATAGCTTTCCTTCGCTTGACGGAGACCGGAAATTTCCAGGTCCTGCTCTCGGTTAACGAATTCGAACTGGCTCAGAGAATACTTCGAGAACCACTGGTTCATGACCTGGGTAAGCCCCTGAATCCCCGGCATCGCTTTCTCGAAATGGCAGACCGCGGTGCCCGGGCTCAGCTCCTCCCCGACGGCGTACGCTTCGATTCTCCCATCAACGCGGATGACGCCACCGATCAGTTGGAACTCCTCGTAATGGGAAAAGACTTCTCGAATTGCGAGATATTCCGCGCACAGACCCGAGTCCCGCCCACATTCCCGCATCCGGCACCACCGCTCCTGAAGGTCAATACACTCCGCAAGGTTCCGCTCGGTGATTGGCTCGTACTCGCACTTGAAGGCTTCCAGGCACCCCTTGACGAGGTTCCGTTTCTTGTGAAATCGCCTTCCGGGAAGCTCCGCAAGGTCCTGCACCCGGTAAACGTAATCCCAGTTCGCCCTGTCGCTCTCGACGGTCAGCCCCGCCTGTTGTAAGGCAGTTGCCGTTCGCGCGGGGATGCGCAGGAATCCTTGAACTTCTCCGCCAAGGGAACTGAGCACCTGTTCCAGCGGAACTTCGCCGAGTGGAGGTCCGAAGATAAATTTCCTGCCCTGGCTTGTGTCACGGGAAGCGGCGATGAACACAATCGAGCCGTCCACTTCCGCGAGAAGGATGGGTCTGGAATTCCGCCACACGAATAGGTTCGTGAACGTCAGCTCAGACGTTTCGGGGGGATAACGGCGCAGATATTCTGTGACCAGCGCGCGGTCTGTCAACTCAAGCGGACGGATTGCCACGTTTCTTTTGTTTCTCCCTGAGTTGGCGAGCACTCCTCGCCAACATTACCCTCCTCGCTCGCTCGTTAGCAAGGGAATACGCGGCGGAAAGTGCGCCAAGCACGGCTTTTTCTGTTGCCTGCTCGCCGTTGGCGGCGTAGCCTTTCTCGTGGAAGGCAACGAGCGATTCCAGACTGTCGCCGAATGATCTTGAGAAAGACCCCATGTCAGCCGCAGGCTTTTTGCTCAAGCCTGCCACAGAAGGAGGAGAACCGTGGACAGAATGTCGAGACGAGAATTCCTGACCGGGACCCTATTCGCCGCGTCGGCAGCTTCCCTTTCCGCGCTTCCCGGCGATTCACAGACCGCGCAATCTTCCGCTGGCGACCCCACGAACCCACCGCCCCGCAAGTATCGTGTGCGCCTCGGGACATCCACGTACTCGTACTGGCATTTCCGGGAAGAAAGGGTTGCGATAGAGACAGTCATTGAAAAAGCCTGCGCCCTCGACCTCGACGGCATCGAGATTCTCCACCGGCAGATGACCGAAGAATCGCCGAGCTACCTACAGAAATTGAAACGCCTTGCCTTCATAAACGGGTTGGACCTGTACGCCCTCTCGATTCACCAGAACTTCGTCTCCCCCGACGCAGCGAAACGCCAAACACAAATTGATCACACGCTCCACTGCATAGAAATTGCGCATGAGCTGGGAATTCCGGCGATTCGTCTGAACTCCGGCCGTTGGGGGACGATTCAGTCTTTCGACGAGCTGATGGCGAAGCGGGGGATAGAGCCTCCATTGCCCGGCTGCACCGAGGACGATGCTTTCAAGTGGGTCATCGGCGCCGTCGAGAAGTGCCTGCCAGCCGCGGAGAAATCCGGCGTAATCCTCGCCCTCGAAAATCATTGGGGATTGACGAGAACTGCGGAGGGGGTGTTGCGCATCCTGGAGGCGATTTCGTCCCCGTGGCTGGGCGCGACGATGGACACCGGGAACTTCCTTGAGGAACCCTATCCGCAGCTCGAGAAGCTGTCCCCTCACGCCGTCCTCGTCCACGCGAAGACCTATTTCGGTGGCGGGGAATGGTACACCCTCGAACTCGACTACGACCGCGTTGGTGAAATCCTGCGCAAGGTCAACTACACGGGGTATGTGTCTCTTGAGTTCGAGGGGAAAGAGGCCCCAGACTCAGGAGTGAAAAAAAGCATAGAGCTTCTTAGAAAAACGCTCGCGTCGAGGTAACCGGGTCTTCGCCAATAGCCAGCGAGAAAACGAAGACTCAGGTGAGGCGGGGACCAACGGGCGCCGGTTTCATGCCGGGACTTCGCTGGCGAGGTGATCGCTTTCGGCGGCGGCCTTCTCAACGATCTCGACAACACCCTGCGCGCCGAAAGGTTTGGCCAATACGCCAAACACCTGAAGGCGCTCATACTCCTTTTCTGGGGTGCCGAGTCGTCCGGTCATGATGACTTTGAGCGGTCTTCTGTCGGGCGGTAGTTGGTTGATCGCTTCCATCAAGTCCTCGCCCCTCATCTCGGGCATCTGGAGGTCAATGAAGGCGAGGAAGTATTGCCCATCGTCGAGCGCGCTGACGGCCTCTCTCGGGTTCGTGTAGCCGTCGGCGGTGTATCCTGCGCGGTCCAATATCTGGACCAGGAGGTCTGTGATTGCTTCCTCGTCGTCAACGATCAGGATGCGACTCTTGCTGTCCTTCCGCTTCTGCGCAACCTTGGGAGGCGTTGTTTTGCGTTTCTCGGCAGCGGGAAGATAGACCGTGAAGGTTGTGCCCTTCCCGACCTGGCTGCTGACCTTAATCTCTCCCCCGTGGCTCTGGACGATGCTGTGAGAAACGCTCAGTCCCAGTCCGGTTCCCCGAGCTTTTCCGTCGAAGACCTCCCCCCCCGCGAGCGCTCCCTTGGTCGTGAAGAACGGCTCGAAGACTCTGGTAATGTGCTCTCTGGGTATCCCGCAACCGGTGTCCCTCACCCGGAGGAACGGTTTCCCCCTCTCCACATCGGTCTCGATGGTCAGCTTTTTGACCGGCGATCTGAGCATGGCGTGCCGAGCGTTTATTACCAGGTTCATGACTACCGACGCTAACATCCCCGCGTCGCCCATCACCGGGGGCACCCGCATCGAATGCCTCACCGCCAACTCTATCCCCTCGCTCGTGAACTCCTTTTCCGTGACCTTCAGCACCTCGTCCACAACCTCTCTCAGATTCACCGGCTTCTTCTCGGTAACCTGCTTCCGGGAGAAGGCCAGCAAGCTCTTGGTCAACTTCGCGGCTCGCATCGCAGAGGTGCGGACGATCACCAGGTTTCGTCGGGCCTGCTCCGGAAGCTCCTGGGTTTGGAACGTGAAATCAATGTACCCGAGGATTGCCGCGTTCAGATTGTTAAACTCGTGGGCGATTCCCCCGGCGAGCGTGCCGAGGGCTTCCATCTTGTGGGCATGCGCCAGTTGTTCCTGCAGCGCCTGCTTTTCTTCCTCGGCTCGCCTGCCCTCCGTAATGTCCCGGATCACTTCCACGGCGGAGCTGACGTTGCCCTCCACGTCACGTAGAGGACAAGCAACGACGCTGAAAGTCCTTTTCCCGACCGAGAGGTCCCTTTTGCACGACGTCGCTGTCTCGATCGCCTCCAGGCAGACGCAGTCGCTGCACAGGGGGGCGTCCGCGGACAAAAGATGACACGAGTCTTTTTCTCTTTTTGTCAGCCCCTCCAGAGGGCATGAGGAATTTGTGTACCGGACGTTTCTGTCCCGGTCCACTACCCTCACGCAGTCGGTCATCGCCGATAAAATACCGTCGAAAAACGTCTTCTGGGAGTGGAGCTGCGCGTTTGTCTCCTTCAGACGCTCCGATGTCTCTCTCAGTTCCTCCGCCTGCTTCTCCATTGCCGCTTTTGCCTGCTGGAGTTCGGAGATTTTGGCTTGAAGCTGGCCGGTTCTTTCCTCGACGACATTCTCCAGGTTCTTGGTGTAACGCGCAAGCTCCTCCTCAAGCTGTTTGGTGTGGGTGACATCTTTGAGAAGGGCCAGGACCCCCTTTGCCTGCAAGTTCTCGTCGTGGATTTGAGTGAGCGCCGCGAGCACATGGCAAATACTTCCATCCCGCTTGACCATCTTCAGTTCGCCCTGCCATACCCCTTTGCTGCGGATGGCGCCGCGCATGGCGGCGATCTTTCTCAGGGAGAGGTCTTCGGGCTTGAAGAGTATGCCGATGGACTTGTTCCCCTGCGTCTCCTCCTTGTTGTAGCCGAACATGTTCTGTGCGCCGCTGTTCCAGAGGAGAATTTTCCCTTTCGGGTCGAACGCGACGATCCCGAACTCCGTGGAACTCTCGACGATGTTGTTGAGGAAATTGGTCGTGGCTTGAAGCTGGGCGGTTCGTTCCTCGACGATCTTTTCGAGATTCGTCGCATATTCGTGGACTTCTCGTTCGAGGCGCTCCTTCTCCCTGATGAGATCGTGCCGCTCGATGCTCCTCCGCACGACCGATGGAAGAACCTCTGCATATTCGGCGTCGGGCGTCTTGACCACGTAATCGTAGGCGCCGAGCTTCATCGCCTCCACGGCGACCCGAATGTCGGATGTCCCCGTCAGCATCACGCATGGGACCGTCGCCAACCCCGACCGCGTCGCCGACCGCAGAATCTCCAGCCCATTCATGCCGGGAAGCGAATAGTCCATCAACACGGCACGGTACGGCTCCGTCCTCATTTTGGCGAGGGCTTCCTCTCCCGTCAGGGCGAAGACGAGTTCGTAGGATTCCGTGCCCTTCTGAAAGGCACGGGAAATGATCCTCCGGTCAATGGCGCTGTCCTCCACGACGAGCAGGACGTCCCTCAGCATTAAATGCTCACTCCTTTCTCAATCCCGCTCCGTTCGGCAATGTGGCAACCGAAGTCCAATAGAGGCAGAACGTCTGAATCGCTCGGCTGAACGTCTCGAAATCGAGCGGCTTGACGATGTAGCTGTTGGCGCCGGACTGATAGCACCCCTCGACGTCTTCGGTCTGGGCGGAGGTCGTCAGCATTGTGACCGGTATTCTCCGAAGGGCCGGCTCACTTTTGACGACCCTGAGAACCTCAATCCCCGTCGCCTTCGGCATCTTAATGTCAAGAAGTATGAGACCCGGACGAGGCGCGGAACCGGGAGCGGAGTACTTCCCTTTCCGCGTAAGAAAATCAATCGCCTCCTCCCCGTCCCGCACAAAAAACGTCGAGTGGGGGATATTTGCCTTCTGAAAGGCCCGCTGCATGATCTTGATATCCGCGACGCTATCTTCCGCGATGAGTATGTTGATTGACGTGCCCATGTTGCCTTCTCCTTTCGTGGTTCAACCCTCGTTCCCCCCCTCCATTCCTATCGGAAACGTTCCGCTGCCCTGCTCGTCGGTCACCGGGATTTCACAGTACTCCGGCGGGGCGGTTTGTTCCTCTTCCGGGGCAACTTGCCGCTTGGGAACCGTGAAGAGGAACGTGCTTCCTACGCCGGGGGTGGACAGCACCCAGATCCTTCCGCCATGCTCTTCTATAATTTTCCTGACCAGGTGAAGCCCCAGCCCCGTGCCCTCATATTCTTCTCGGCGATGCAGGCGATAGAACACCTCAAAAATCTTCTCCACGTATTTCTCCTCGATGCCAATCCCGTTGTCCTTCACGGAGAACCTGTAGGCGCCATCCTCCTCGCACCAGGACATCTCAATCCGAGGCGGCAGCTCCCGGCTGAATTTCATGGCATTGGAGAGGAGGTTCTTGAAGACCTCTCTCATTTTGATCTCGTCGCAGACAATCCACGGCATATCCGGTTGCAGAACGATTTGAACGTTTTTCTCTTCGATTGGGAATCGCAGCGATTCCATGGCTTCCCGAACAATCTGTTCCGAAGACACGCGCCTGTACGGGTTTCTTATCCTCGTGACTCGGGAGAGCAGCAGGAGGTCCTCGATGAGCATCTTCATTCGTATGGCGCCGTCGTGGATGCCCGCGAGATACTCCCTGGCTTCCCCTTCAAGCCGGTCCCCATAGTCCTCCACCAGAAATGCCGAAAATGATTCAATCCCTCTCAGGGGTTCCTTCAGGTCGTGGGACACAATGTAAACAAAGTCCTTCAGTTCCTTGTTCACTTTCTCGATATCCTGCGTCTTCTCTTCCACCAACTGAGAGAGGTTCTCCGTGTGCTTCTGGAGCGCCTCCGCCATCGAGTTGAACGAAGCGGCAAGCTCCCCGATCTCGTCGGTGCTGCGAACCCCCACTCTGTGCGATAGCTCCCCCGCCTGAATCTTCCTCGTTCCTTCCAGAAGAACATCGAGGGGGGAAGTGACGGTCCTTTTCAGAATCAGGACGAGCAGGGCTGAACCTATCGTGCCGACGGCCAGCGACAGTAAGCTTGCCCTCCAGCGGTTGAGACGCAAATTTGCCAGAAGTTCCGTGGTTGACATGCCTACCCTCGTGGTTCCGACGATTTCCCCCGAAGTTTCGGAGCGCGCCGGTTCTGTGAGGAGGTCGGGGACCGCTAGACCCCTACTCCGACGGATTAGGACCCACGTCTCCAGCCTTCGGTCATTGGGCCGGGTGAACCACACGGCGGGCTTGTCGCGGAGTTGGTGTGCAGAGGGAGCCTTCCGGTTACCGACCTCACCAATGGATGCAAGGAGGTTCCCCTCGGAATCTTGTACGGCTGCGAAAGTCACCCACTTCTGCTTGAACGCTCCTTTCAGCAGGTTGACCAGCATCTCCTCGTTCCCGATGAGGACCGGATATTCCGCGTTGTAGGCCAGATTGGTCGCGATAGTCGAACCGAGCTTCCGGAGCGACTCCTCTCCCTCCTCCTTGTCGAAGTGGATGTCGAAGCCCGCGTACACGCCGTAGGTCAGAAGGCTGAAAAGCACCACGAGCAAAGTGATTTTCGGCAAAAGCGCTATTCTGATCCTTCTCAGCCACTCATTCGGTTTGAATTTCATTGGGAGACGCTTCCTATTCAAAGACCTCCTCGGCCGAACTCACAAAATCGTAGGGAAGTTGCTCCCCGATCACCTTCATTACCTTCAGGTTGATGCTGAGGACGTGCTTGCGGGGGTGAGCCACACGAGGCGTGGGCAGCCGTCCGCTCTCCAGCACTTCCGTGGCCATCTCCCCTGCCTGGCGCCCCAGGTCGGCGTAATCGGGGCTTAACCCGAACAGGGCTCCTGCTTTGACGTACTGAGGAGAATAAGCCATGAAAGGAAGCTTGTTGCCCAGCGCAAAAGTCAAAATGAAGCGTGCGGACTCCGAGGAATAGACCGTGGGGTCAGGAATGGCCCAAAGAGCATCGACCTTGTTCCTCAACTGAGAAAACGCATTCGGAACGTCCGCCTGCAATTTGACCGGTATCGCAACAAGCTCAAGTCCTTGAGAGTTTGCCTCGACGGCGGCCTTCTCGACGAGCGCCGAAGAAGCTTCCTCGTCGAAAACCACCCCAACCTTTTTCACGTGCGGAAGGGCTTCTCTCAACCTCCGAAACTGTGTGGAAACGGGGATGTCGGTGGTGACGCCAGCGAGCTTTGTTTCTGCCTCCTCCGGCGTCGTGATCCCCTGCCCTTCCGGGTCGGAGACGACGCAGAAAACGGTGGGCGTCTTCGGTGCCAGTCTCTGAACGAATCTCGTCGCCTCCGAACCGACGCACAGTATGAGCTCCCAGCGGCCCGGGGAGATTCTCTCCCTGAGACGTGAGTCTTTATCATCGCTCTGTTCAAGGCCGTAGGAAGAAATAGAAGCCGCGACTTTTCGGAGCGAGAGAGCCTCTCGGAAACCGGCAACGGCCTGGTGGTAGGGTCCAAGGTCCCTGCTGATGACGATGGCAATTCGATGCGATGCTGCCTTGCCGCCGACCTGCGATGCAGAAGCTGAACCGCTTAGCAAAAGGTAGAGAAGCGCAACAACCAACCCGACGGCTTGTCGAGTTGGGGACCCTTTCCATTGCATCGTGCGAAAGCTCACGCGCTTCACTTACCCGGTCTCCTTGGATCAGGAAAGGAAACAGAAAGTTGGCTGACGCAGGAACTTCGGAGAATGGAATTTGTCGAGAGGATGATAGAGAAGAGAGAGAACTCCGCAACGATACGCGACTTTCTCTCAAATTCTGCCGTAATCATAATAGAGCGTTGCATGAACGTCAAGTCTCTTTTGCGCCCCACGCCAGAACGAGTTCCCCCGTGGCTCGTCAATTCCGCCGCAGACGCGCACTGCAAGACACCTTCCAAGCCCGGGCGAATCCCGCCTCGGATTGCCATCAGAAAGTGCAAACAACTTTTATCAGGAACGTCCTTCCATCCTGCGGAATTTGGTCCACGACGTGCTCAGCTCCTCCCGCATCGAAGTATTTTTCATCGAAAGCGTTGTAAAGGCCGACGGATAGCTCGAGGTTCTCCCTCAGCGGCCGATACAGAAGGGTAACATTCGTCAGCACATACGCGGCAGCGTGGTTTCCGCTTAGAGTGAGCCGGTCGCCAAGATACTGAACTTCAGCGGAAAGAAATAGCTTGTCGGGAACAAGCGGCAGAATGGTCCCGAGCTTTGCCATTTCTTTCGGGGAGTTCGTTAGAAGCTCGCGAGTCTTCGCGTCCTCCACCTGTTGGAAGGAGCATCCGACATACCCCTGGAGACCACCTTTCCATTTCCCGCGGAGTTCCACCTCAACGCCCCTGGCTTCGACGCGGTCAATATTGTCGTAGAAAATCATGCCGTCCGTCGGGTCAAATGTTTGGCTTATCAAGTGATTTATGTCGTATTTGTAGAACGAGACTGTCCCGGACAGCCCTTTTCCGAACTCCTGCTGAGCAATGAGCTCCCATGATGTCATCTCCTCGGGAATTAGCTCCGGGTTATTCTTGAGCACCTGCCCATCGTCGTAATAAAGCTCGTAAAGATTCGGGGCCCGAAATGAGGTCCCGTAAAGAACCTTAAAGGTCGTTTTTTCAAAAGGATCGTAGACGAGGGCGAGCTTAGGGTTGGTGGTATCTCCCCAGACGCTACAATCGTCGTGCCTGACCCCGACGGTGGCATGAAGGTTCTTCCTCAGGGCGGTCTCATCCTGAAGATAGACTGACCAAATCTGAAAGGGATGGTTCTCGAACATGTACGTCCCATCGAGGTCGGTCCAAGCCTTTTGCTCCGCCCTCGTGTGATCCTGGAACTCCGACCCGACGGCTACTCGATTCCAGTCAGAAATCTGCCAACTGAAAAGCACTTCGCCCCCCCACCATTCTTCGTCGGCGCTGTCGGGCGCATCGAGATTCACCCCAACGCGCTCGTCGTACGTGGGACAATGACCGTCGTAGTGCATATCGTCATAGAAGATCCTTCCCATGATGGACTTGGTGTCATCGAATTGATGGTCGAGTTTCAATTCCACAAAGCCTCGCTCGTCGGTGGTCATGGTGCGGGGGTCATTGAATGCGGTTCCATAAGGCGCCGTCGGAATATGCTTATCGCGTGTCACGAAAGCACCCTGAAAACTCAGCTCCCCGTACAGAATGCTCGCAAGAAAGTTGTCGGCTTCCTCCGCGTCGAGATGCTCGGCAATTCCGAAGTTTGTCTCGGGGCTGTCGAATTCTCTGTAATAGAGCCGCTCGTTTCCCCTTACACGAACTCTCGACAGGCTGAACAGCATGTCCACGCCCGACTTCGTGAGCAAGCCGTACGTCAAACTCCCCTTCCTCAAGCCGAGGCTTCCGCCCGAAGCTGACGTCCGAAGCCCACTTATGTCCTTACCTTCCTTCGTGACGACGTTGATCACCCCAAAAATGGCTTCACTTCCGTACAGCATAGAACCGGGGAATCGCACGACTTCAACCCTCTCGATGTTATCCACATCCACGAGGAAGTCGTATTCCTGGGTGAAGCATCCATAAACGTAGTCGTTGATCCGATGTCCGTTGACAAGGACCAGCGTCCGGCTGCTCCAATCCCCGGGACGCAGAAATCCTCTCACGCCAACATAACCGTAATTCCTGTCATTGGAGACGTGGAACCCGATCAGCGACCTGAGAATTTCGCTCAACTTGCGATGTCCGTATTTCTTGATTTCGTCCGCGGTGATGATGCTGACAAAAGCGGGCGCCTCTCGCGGCGTTTGCGCGTGTTTTGCCGCGGCGGTTACGATAGGAATTTCCTCGAAAAGCAACAGCTCCTTGGCGGAAGTGCTATTGCTTCCCGGCTGTGTTTCCTCAGCAAGGAGTCGCCCAGTGACCACAATCCCCAGGAGGAGGAGCGCCTGTGCCGGAGGTCGTGTGGACATCGGTGGCCCTTTCGTCTCGCAACCCTGGGCAAGGGCCAGCCTGGAAGACTCGGTTGCTGGGTCAGGAAAGTGACGCTCGAATGCAGGACAGGCGTGGAAGGGCAACGAAAGGAACAAACAGGCGATCAGGGATAATCGAGGGGAAGATGACCTTCCCCCTAGTCTCAGGATGGAATACTAAGAGTTGCCCGGTGTCAAGTCAAGGATTTTTTGTCCGAGAACGGCCCTGGCGCCCCCGGCTCTGCTGACGGCCAATGATGGCGCTTCGTCATCGCGCTTCCGCGTTTCCTCTTGGGATCGAGGACGCGCTGTCGCCGGTGGCCCGTGCGCCTCTCGCAGTGTCCCCCGCTCTGCGTTGCTCGTGCATGGTCAACAGCGCCAGCAGCCACACAAGCGTTGACTCGGCCCCCTGATTTTCATTCACTCTATCGCGGTGGAGCCCGTCCCGGCACCCGCCGGTTACGGGATCGCAAAGCGGCAGCCCCAAGTCGTTTCGCCCGAGGAACCATTCAAAACACCGCCGTGCTTCCGCAAGCCACCGCTCGTCCTCTGTGACGCCGTGTGCCTCGATGCAAGCTTCCACCATCGCTTGAGCCTCGATGGGCTGCTGGTCGAATCGAGCTTTCTTGCCCCCTCGCCGATACCACCCCTTCGTGCCCACAGGAGAAAAGCAGTCGTTCGCTCCCGTCTGGATGCGAGCCAGCCAGTCGAGCACACGAAGCCCCATCTCCGTCATCTCCGGTCGGTTGAGAGCGCGCCCTGACAGGAGGAGGGCATAAGGGAGTTTCGCGTTTGCGTAAGAGAGCCTTTCCTCCGGCCACGGCCAATCCTCCTTCGCGTTCTTGCTGAAATGGCCGTAAAGGCGCTCGGCGAGAATCTGAAACGCCTGTCCGGCTTCCGAGTCGTCCGGAAGCTTCTTCAGATAAGAGTGAATCCCCGCCAGCCCGAATGCCCAGGAACGAGGCGAGACAAGTTCTCCGAGGGCAGGGAGCGACCTCTGGCACAACTCCACGGACAAGTTGATCTGCCCTTCGTTCCGCCCTGACGCCGCAGCGACTCCCAGAGCCCACACAGCTCGCCCATGGGTATCTTCCGGCCCCTTCTGCCTCCTCCACCTCCGCTCATACGTCATGAAATTTCGGAAGCGTCCGCTTGCTTTGTCGAAGGCGTGCTGAAGAAAGCTCAGGTAGCGAGAGGAAAGAGCCTCAAGGGTTGAATCGTACGGCAGATGTCCGGCGGCCATCAGCGTCACGACGAGAGCCCTGGCATTGTCGTCCGTGCAATAACCGTGAATCCGGTCGGGCACGCTGTACTTCGCGTGCTGAAGGATGCCGGTCTCGTCCGTGAGCGTCATCAAATGCTTCAGGTTTATCTCGGGCACTTCGGATGCCATAGCTTCGCAGAGTTCAGTCGTAAAGGTGGCGATGCCGCACTGACGAGGTACGTGCGCGCCGACAACCGGAGTTCTTTGTTGAGAGCCAGACTCTCGTGCCATATCGGTCAGGATTGAGCGTCAGTTGCCCCCTTGTTCGGGATGGTCTTCTTTCGATTCTTCGGTGCGACACGCTGGCGGGTGGGAAGGCGTCCCGGGACAGCGGGACTTTTCCCGAACAGCTTGTCATCCTCGGGAACCCCGGCGCCAATAGCTCGCGGCTTTTCAATTTCGGTCATGATTTCCCCGCCCTGAAAAACCGTAGCGGTTCCGGTGGATTCGCTGACCGTGATAGCGGTGGCTTCCGTCGCGGCGGTTATGCCCGCGGCTGACCTGTGCCTCGCCCCCAAGCCGTGAGGGAGAACGCTCCCCGGCACGACGGACCGGAGAAAAACGCCCGCCGCCTCCACCACGCCATCGTCCCGAATCAGGAAGGCGCCGTCCAGGGCGGAAAGCTCTTTGATCGTCTCTCTCAGCGACGGGTCGAGAATGTTGCGGTGCTCTTCAGGGTGCCCTTGAAAGGGATTCAACATCAGCGGCTCGGAAAACTGCTTGACGTGCTCGATGTCGCCGATCACGAAAATGGTTCCCACAGGTTTGCCCTGCCGGCCCTCCTGCCCGAGCGATACCGCTATGTCGAGGACTTGTTCGAAGACTTCCGGATTGCTGTGCTTGCGGAGCTGCTCAAGCCCGGTTGTCCCGAACATCTCCACATCGTCTCCCACCGTCGTGAAAAGAACGGTATCCAACTCGTCGCTGCGCGCAATCCCTGACAGGCACAAAAGCCTGTCGCTCTGGTTCAATGCCCCGCGATACGCCCCAAGCAGAATTGCCATTTTGATCTGCGCCATCCGCGTCAGGTTCACGTCGGGCACCTTGATCAGTCGTACCTCCTCGGCAAGACCCTCTTCAAATGAGCGGGCGTCGCGTGTAACTACGACCGTCTTGACCTCCGGCTCGGCGGACAAATGGGCTTTCAGGTCGTCCGGGGACGAGAAAACGTCAGCACAGACAACAATTGCCTGCACCCTGCATTCTTTCGCCATCTGGCGAGCGTACCGAAGGACGGTTTCCGCTCCCATTTTCGGGTTGTGCCTCATGATTGTGTCCGTGCTCCCTTGCCCCCTGAGCTGGGTGTGCGTTCTACGTGCCAGGGCAAAAGGCGCCACCCCAGGTCGCTCGAATCCCGGTTCCGGAGCGGGCCCTTAGATTCTCCTGAACTTCCCGCCCCCTTCGTTGACGAGCTTTGTGAAGCCGTGTCGCTTAATGTTCTTATCGCTGAGGAGCGATTTCCCTGAGGGTCCTGTGCTCACAGAGAACAGTGAAATCACCCTTTTCACAGCCGCTCCGCATCTCGGACAAACCGAAACGGGCGGGTCGCTCATATGCTGGTCTATTTCAAAGCTCTCCGCACAGTACTCGCACGCCTTTGCTTCATCTATCGCTCTATATTCATAGGTTGGCATAGACTACCACCTGCCATTCGCTCGATCCGGATTCCGCGTGCGCTTTAGTCCGGTCGCCCACCGAGTCCCCTTTCACGCAGAATTATACATTCCCCGGCGAGCGCCTGTCAATCGGGATGCGCGCCTGGGTGTAACGCCTCAGTCTCAGGGGGGACTCACCGCAGAGAGCGCAGAGCACGGATGTACGCGGCATCCCGCCTTTGGCGGGATGCCGCCGACGGCGGGACTGCACTCCAAGCTCCCTTCGGCCCCGCCCACTACCTTCTGTGCCGCAAAAACCACTCATATAACTCGGGATTCTCGTAGGGGATGGGGCAAGCGTCATGTCCCCGGTCCGGATAGAGGGTTTGCTTCACCTCACCCCCGCACCCTTTCATCGCCTCAATCATCATCCGCGCAAATGTCACCGGCACGACATCATCCTTCTCCCCGTGAAAAACCCAGACAGGCACCCGGCGCAATCTGCTCGCGGCAAGCCTTGGATTTCCCGCCCCGGCAACCGGCGCGATGGCGGCGAAACGCCCCGGATACGCGACAGCCATCTCCCATGTGGCATGCCCGCCCATGCTGGGACCCGTCAGGTATATTCGATTGCGATCAACGCGAAACTGTGTCTGAATCCTGTCCAGGAACGAACTCAGTTCCTTAACCGACCACCCGCGAGCCGACGCCGGAGCGGCGACAATGAACCGAAAATCGTCGTGCTCCAGGGCAAATTTGATCGGCCCGAAGCGCTTCAGTTTCTGTAAATCCTCGTCGCGGCACGCCCCGTGCAGGAAGACAATCAGAGGCCAGAACTTTGGCTGATCGCTGTAGCCCTTCGGAAGATAGCAGAGGTATTTGTAGCCTGCTGCTCCCTCGACGAGCCTGTCTCCGCGTTGAGAGGTCTGCGCTGGTTGATTTCGGAGATTGGCCGCCCGGGCGGGCTTCCCTTGCGCCTCTGCTGTGGGCAGGAGGCCCCCTTCGATCCTGTCGGCGAACGTTGCGCAAAGGACGAGGATAGTCGCGAGAAGATGGCGAGTCATTGTTTTCGCACCTCTATTGCTCATCGTGTGTCAGGCGAGGGCCAACCTCATCAATCCGCAGTGCTCTCTACATCAATTGTTCTTGTCCGCCTAACTTCTCGCAAAAATCATCTTGCGGTCAAGTGCTTTCTTATTGACCGCGAGGTTGTCGCTGTGGAACAAATCTGAATGCGAAAACATGTCGGCCGCCAATTTAGACACGCTGGGCGGCGCCCTCTACTTTCCATCGGGTCGCCAACAACCCTTGAGAGGAGAGAAACCATGCGACAGACAATTCTTCTTTCTCTATCAGTCGGACTTTTTGCGTGCGTGGCAACTGGCCTCCGCGCGCCAGGAGAGGACGCCGCCG
Source organism: uncultured Verrucomicrobiota bacterium (assembly GCA_964516325.1). Classification (GTDB taxonomy): domain Bacteria; phylum Auribacterota; class JABMQX01; order JABMQX01; family JABMQX01; genus CAZFAP01. The sequence goes on along the minus strand of CAZFAP010000015.1, from coordinate 4,064 downwards.
CAAAACCGGCCCAACCCGTCTGCAAGCACTCCGACGTGGTTTTCATGTACGCTTCCGACGAGAAAGCCTACGAAGCGTATGGAGCGACGTTTGTTGCCTGGGGCGGCGCGGGGACGCCGGAACACGTGAAGAGGCACCATGACCTTGGCATCCGCTGCACCGGTTCCATGTGGTGCTTGACCGCAGGAGCAAAAACCTTGTACGAGAACGCCGAGCTCCGAGAGGCTGTCGCTCGGGACATCGAAGGGAAGCCGATTGAGGTGTCGTGGCTTTTTGATCACACGCACCAGGGGATGAAGAGCTATTTCGGCTGCACGAACCATCCCGCATTTCGTGCGCACGCCAGAGAGCAGGTGCGGCAGGCGATGGCAGGAGGCGCCGACGGGCTTCACGTGGACGACCATCTCGGCGTGGCACAGGCGGCGACCGCTTTCGGCGGCGGGCTGTGCGACTACTGCGTCAGGGGTTTCCGCGACTATCTGAAGAAACACGCAACGCCGGAGCACCTCACCAAAGCTGGCGTCGCCAATCTGGAAAACTTCGACTACCGCGACCTGATTCGCCAGCACGCCACTACGCGAGAGCAGTACATGAAGGTGCAGCGGCAGATTCCGCTCATGGACCTGTTCTTCCGATTCCATCTCGAAGCGGCAGCGGACTTCGTCCATGAACTTCATCAGGTCGGGGCGCAGGCGGCGGGGCATCCGATTCTGCTCAGCGCTAACGCGTGCCTGCCGGAGGAACGACACGCCGTCGTGGTCAAATACCTGACGCACATCGTTTGCGAGGTGAGTTTCAACGCCCGGCAAGGCACATCGAGTCTTGATCACGCCATCGAGGCGTTCAAGATGGCGGAGCGTCTTGGAAAACCTATGGCAGCGACGGCCGGCGGGTGGGATTGGGCGCACGTCAAGGCGAACGGGTCCGAAGAACTCGTCCGGTTCTGGATTGCGCTGACCTACGCGCAGGGACAATGGTTCATGGCGCCGCATCCGCAACGCCAATGGTGTTTCAACCGCGAGCTTGGCACGCATTGGTATCAGGCGCCGATCGAAGAGTACGCTCCGCTCTACCAGTTCATTCGCAAGAACGCGCAGTGGTTTGACGATTTCGAGACCGCCGACGCTAGTTCGATAAAGTGCGCATCGAGCGCCCTGTGCACCGCGAGGAGGAAGGGCAAAGATAGCCCCGTCGTGCTGCACGTCCTGAATCGCGATTACGATGCCAGCGCGGATCGGATGCGACCCGCAAAGAACGTGCGAATCAGCATGCCCGCCTCATTTCTCGGCGTTCGGGGCAGCCGGGCCAATCTCTTGGCCTATGACGCCCCGCCGCAAACGGTCCAGGTTCAAACCGAAGGCCAGACCTCGCACGTCGAGCTGCCCGAACTGCGACTCTGGACGCTGGTGGCAATCGAGTAGCGCGGTGCCACAGCCGGTCGCTGGCTGACTGGTGCTGGTGACATCGCGCGGCACGATGGTGCGAAACAGTACGGCTTTCCTCTACGCTCGGGTCCAAAAAGGCGATGGGGCGCCCGAACTTGCGATTCCTACGCCGAGTCCATTTCCTCGACGTGGGACTTCATCCTCCGCAGCCTCGTCTTAAACGCCTCGTACAATCCATCGGAGGTCTCTCTCAGCGTCCTCTGCGAGTTCGTGTAAACGTTGATTTTCGTCGCGCGGTCAACCTGCTCGATCAGCTCCGGTCGTATCGCCGCTCCGCCGCTGAGAGCCCCGGAAATGCCGCACGCTACGGAAGCCAGGCAGTCCGTATCCCTCCCCGTATTGACCGCTGCGATCATCGCCTCCATCGGATTCCCCTTGACCATGCGGAAGATGCAGACCGCCTTGCTGACCACCTCATTCGCGTAACTGCTCGCGTACGGCATCCCTCGCCCACTGTAAATCCCATCGAAAGTCTTCCTCATCTCGCGGAAGTCCCCACATTTTTCCGTCGCCTTCAGCGCCCTATCCATTTCGCTCACGACCCCCGCTTCCTTAATAAACCGCTTGTCCCCCTTCTCGCAATTGTCGAAGATTGCTCCCAACACGCTATCCACCGTCGCCCCGGGCTTTGTTCCCGCCGCAATCCCGACCGCCGTTACCGTCGCCCATTGTATCCCCCGGCTATTCGCCACCTCGTAGAGCTGCCCGACTTCATAGACGTCCTCTATCGCGTTCTCGATGTCTCCGGCGTTGATTAACCCAGGCGGATGACACGACCGTGAGAGAGAGACCAACCCCGTATAGCCGCTGTATTTTCCAAGCTCAGAAGCCGGCATCGGGCTTTTCGCCATCGCCAGCAACGCCGCCTCAAACGGCTCCGAAATCTTCCCCGCCGATTCGGGTTTTATATCTCTCACCCAAATCCGCCGGACATCCTCCGCCGTCACCCTGTCCTTCTTCTCCATGATTGCCGTGATGATTAACTTCTGCCTTTCCACGCCATCTTCCGTCGTGCCCGGCTCACGAACCCAATCGCTCGTCGCCCGGTAATGATGATAGGGGAGCAGCTTATCAAGCGTCCCGTACTTCTTCTCAATATCCTCCCACAACCATCCTTCCACCGCGGCCCCCATCGAGGACCCGATATGGCATCCCGCAATGCACCCAAAGAACTTCTCCCTCAGGCTCACGCCGCTGCCTGCAGCGGTTGGCCTGCTTTCCGCCGCAGCGCCTTCCTTTCGTGCCATCGCGGCCGCCATGCCCGCCGCCACCGCCGCCCGCTTCAAAAACGCCCTTCGACTAATGCTATCCTGTCTTAGCTTCATTTTGGGCTCCCTTGTGTGGTTCATTCTCTGAGCAGACCGTGCTGCCCACACCAAAGCCTGACGCGTGGACAACCGGGTGCTCGGTCCGATCATGACCTGCCGGTCAGACCATCTGCGACTCAGATTCCCTATACGCTCATACAGACGTTTCTGACCTGCCCATCATACCAAGCCGTTAGTTCGGCCTTGCGGTCAGGCATGTAGTGCATGACGAATGCGTCGTATATGGCGAGGCCGAATGGAAGGGCAAGACCCGCGGCGAAACGTGCGTAGGAAGCGTCCCTCATCCGCGGAAGCCAGAGGTTGCCCGGCGGGCTCCACCCGACCACAGGTTTCCAGACATCCGTGCCGTGCGTCGCGTCCGACCATTGGCGGTAGAAGAGCTCGTACTGGCCCGCCGCTTGAACCCTGTCCGCAAGCTGCTCGATTTTCTTCGGGCCTCCGAACAACGAGTACCACCGTGGGTTCTTGTTGTCGCTCGAGCGAAGGCGCTGGTATTCGGCTTCAACCTCTGCGTACTCCTGGGTTGCGACAGGGGCTTCCAAGCCGCATATGTCTTTACGCAGTTGCGGCAACCGTTCCGGCGACACGCCCGGCGGGGCTGCACGCAGCGCACTATCCTTCTCGACGCTCGTCCGGTATCGCTTCCCGTCCGGGGTATCAGGGTCCAGCGTCCGAAGCCACTTGATTTCGTGGTGGGCGCGGCAAACGGCAAACGACAGCGCCCTTCGCTTGGTGTCGGCCTGAAATACGTACTCAACTCCCCAGAGCGTCTCGAGAAGCGCACGAAGCAACAGCTTGCAGGGGTCTATACACGACTGCTTCAGCAGGATCGAGATTGCGTCCAGGAGTTCCAGTGCGTGAGCGAAAAGCGTAAGCGTCGCGCCCTCCCCCGCCTCCGTGGCTGGGTCTCCGCACCAGCACATGACATGCGTACCGAAGTTGACGGTTTCGCCCACCGCCGCCGACAGCTCATCAAGCGTCTTCGCGACTTGTGGATCCTCGATGGTCCTTGAAAGCACCTTGGGCACAGGTTCCGTTGCCATTGGCAGTCCCTCTGCCTGTATGTCATTTGTAATACGCGACGATCGTGGCCTTTTCCTTCAACGGCGGAAGGGTAACCAACTCGCTTTCGGGAGTGAAGTTGGACACGGGTTTGCCGTTCAAGGTTACGCCGGTCATTGGTTTGCCGTCGGGGTGGCGAAAGCGGATGTGGATGACTTTCGGGGCGTTCCTCGTCGGAGGATCGAGGGTCATCTCAATTCGCCCTTCCTTGACGAAGGAACGCATCTCA
>CAZFAP010000014.1:0-44251 GCA_964516325.1 uncultured Verrucomicrobiota bacterium | reverse complement strand
TTTTCGTTCGTTCTGGGTTCTTCCTCAACGCATTCATTGTCCCACCCAGGCCTCACGACCCCAAACTCCCATCTTCCCTCCAAGTGAATAAACCACTGTTGGCGTCCTTTGTCAAGAGATTTTGTCGCGGAATTATGACCCATGCATGCACAAGCTGAGCAGGGGTACGGGGGGCTGAGTTACCGGGGAGGTGAGGTGGAAGCCGCGTGCCCTGAAATTGGTTGCGTGGGGGGCTATGTTCGGATAATATCCGGCGACATATCAGGGACGCGTTTCCCGCCGGGAGTCGGTTCCTCCCGACAAGGACTCGGTTTGCGCGCTCTCACAGAGGGACCGGATGGGTGCGTTCATGAACAGGACCATTCCAAGGGTCATAGTAGCGTTACTGCCAAAGCTTGTGCCGCTGTTGTGGGTGGGCGGAATCGTTTTCTGCTTTTCGCTCACGATGAGCGGGCGGGACTCAGAGTCGCGCTCTCGCGAAAAGCGCAACGGCAGGCTCACGGCGGCAGGGGTGCGCTCGTCTGACTTCCAGGCAGCAACGGCAACGCTGAGACCGGCTGGCGCAGGGCAAGCCAGCTCGCCGCAGGGAGTGAAAAACCAGGACGCTTCGCAGCCGGCCCGTGGGGCAGCGCCATCCGAGGAGAAAACGCCCCCTGCCGAAGCCGAGGCGAGCAAAGACGTGCTTGAGGTTGTGCTGAGCTTCGACGACGGGCCGCACGTGGAGCCTCTCGGCATCGGGAGAAACCACACCGAGGAAGTCCTTGCGACGTTGAAGGACAATCTCCTCCAGAAGGACATAAAAGCGGTGTTCTTCGTGCAGACGCATGCTCCGGGAAGAGGAGGAACACAGATAGGGCGGGATGTAATCGCAGAGGTGGCGCGGCGGGGACATGTGGTCGGGATACACACCGGCTCCGCGAGGGACCATGCGAGCCACTGCATGCGGGCCGTAGCCCGCCCCTACGATGCCAATGAAAACGCGGTCCTCGAGGCGACGGATGGCGCGAACGGCCTCGAAAGCGACATGGTCAGTGCCAAGAGCAGGATTCAAAAGCTGACCGGGAATGTCCCCCTGTACGTTCGCCCCACGTACGGCGAGAGGAATCGGACGGTCCGAGCTGTTTATCGGCGGCAGGGTCTGAAAATGATTTTGTGGGACATTGACGGCGGAGACAACGCGGGAGCGGCGACGGTGGACGAGGTGAATCAGAACATCGCAGAAGGTGTCCGACGATGTGTTGCGTCGCGAAAGCAGGGATTGATCGTCCTGTTCCACGACATCAATCTTCTCACCGCGGCCAACCTCGAGGAGTACATTGCGAACATCTGCATCTCCGCGAGAAAGCTCGGCAAGACCGTCGTTTTCCCCACGTCTGCGGAGCGGGTGATGCAAATCCTCGACGGGAAGGTGTACGAATGACCCTCTCGACCAGCCGCTTCACCGCCCACCAGGCGAACAGCAAAGACGGGCCCGGATGCGAAGGCAAACCGTGAAGCGTTATCCGACCTTCAACTAATCGTGCCTATGGTCTATCTATTCTCGTTCCTGATGGATGTTACGGTCGTGCTTCTGATGCTCGGGTTGACCTTCCGTGCGGTTGACGCGGGGGCGTCTCCGACGGCGCTCGGGCTTCTGGGGAGCGCTCCTTCCGCGTCATACGGCCTCATTTGCTTTTGCCTCGCGAGATGGTTTTCCGCGGTTGACGCTCGGATTAGCTCCATTGCGAGTTCCGCGTTTCTTCTGGTGCTGTGCCTCCTGAGCGCGGCAGCGACCACCGTCCCACTTTTCATAGTGCTCGGTTTGCTAATAGGGGTTGTTTCCGCGTTTTTCTGGCCGCCTCTGGAGCACTATCTGGGGCGGGGTAAGTCCGGTGATGGTCTTTACCGCGTCTTAACCCGATTTAATCTGTGGTGGTGCACGGGGTATGCGGCAGCGACGGCCGTCTGCGGCACGCTATACGGCTGGGATTTTCGGGCTCCGTTCCTGATCGCGGCGGCATGTCTGGCGCCAATCATCGCGGGCGGGGCGCTTCTGAGGCCGGGAACATCCGATCGCCCGGAAGCCGTGTCTTCGCCAGAAATCACTTCACACACGCCCGCAGGCCTCGCCGGGAAGAGATTCTTTCTCGCTACGGCGAGGATATTCATCCTGCTGACGTACGCGTCCGCGGGGTGCGTATTCGCGCTGTTCCCAAAGCTCGGCGACCACCTGTGTTTGAGCAAGCCGGTCGTCAGTTACATCATTTTCTCCATCTATCTGGGGCAGCTCGTGTCGTTTTACCTGCTCGGGAAGAGTTCGCGGTGGCACAATAGTGTGGGCTTCCTTCTGGTGGCGCAAGGGGCGATGGCGCTGGCGTTTTTCGCCGTTTTCGCGTTCGACAGCGGAGTGGCGTTCGCAGGCGCCTTTGCCGTCGTGGGTCTGGCTTCGGGACTGAGCTATTTTTCGAGCTTATTCTATACGCTGCACGAGCCGGTGTTTCGGAGTTCGCTGGCTGGGGTGCACGAGGCGCTTCTGGCGGCTGGCCGGGTTTTCGGGGCAATTTTTTCCGGGATCGTCGCCAGCGCATTCAATCTCAAGGCGCCGTATCTATTCCTGGCGTGCGTTTTTTCCCTCTTAGCACTGCAGACTATCGTGCAGAGCCGACGGATCAGACGAAGCCCGAACGGGTTTTCATCCGGGCGCCGCACTGGTTCCTGATCGCGGCGCCGCCAATGCGGACGCCGGGCCAGCCGGGGCAAATGGGACACGAGCCGCGACAATCCGCACAAGACAGGTTATTCGCTGAGGAGATGGCGGATGCGTTACTGGGCGGGGACCTCGATGTTGCCGGAGTCAAGGAGGAGATGGAGTTCGCCGACCATGAGTTGCTGTGCGGGCTTGTCTCCTTCGCGCTTTTCCAGGCGCACGTCGCGCGAGAAGATGGCTTTGTTTTTCCCCAGGTCGAGCGTTAGCGCACCGCTTGTGACGGTGAGGGTGGGGATCGTCATGTCGTCGGTGCACTTGACGTTGCCTACGCACTCGACGAAACGCTGAGCTCTGTTCACAGTCCCGCGATCGCAATTGAAAACGTAGCCCTTGTAGTAGATCGTGGGCTTCCAGTAGAAGACTTTCTCCGCTCCGGAATTCGGGTCCTGGGACTCGGTGAAAAAGCCGACGGCGCGGACTCTCAGCATCGGGGGACTCACGCTGAAATGGAGGTCAACGCGCTCTCTGGTTTCCAGGGGAGCGACAGTCTTGCTCTGCAAATCAAGCCAGAACGCTGGCGGCTCCATGGGCGGCGACAGTCCCGGTTCCTTCTGGAGCGATTTGACGGCGTTCGCTATCTGGTCGCGGGCGTAACCCGCCCAGACGGTATTCGGCCCTTCTCGGAGCACGGCGCGAAACGCATCCACGGCACGCCAATAATCCCCAAGAAGCGCGTAGCACTGCCCAAGACCGAAATACGACTGCACGGCGTACCGGTTCGCTTTGCCTGATTCCAGCACGACACGATAGCGCCTCATTGCGACACGGGTATTCATGACGTCGTCTCCGAAAAAACCCGCGTTGAGGTTGGCCGCGTTGTAGATAGCGTCCACGGCGGCGTCCTGTCCCGGATGGCTTTTCTCAATTTCCTCGAAGAGAAGCAAAGCCCTTTTCAGATTGCCGAGCCTGATCTCGCACTGGCCGATTTGAATTTTCGCGACGGGCACGAGGTCAGAGTCGGGGTAATCGCGAAAGATTCTCTCGAAGTTTTGTCTTGCCCGCTCCCATTGCCCGAGGAATTGATAAGCCCTGCCGAGCCCAAAAAACGCCTCCGGCGCCTCTTTCTGATCGCCCCTGGAGACAACGCCTTCGTAGATTCGATTCGCGTCTTCGTACTTCTCGAGGACGAACAGGCGGTTTGCTTCGCTGATCTCGCTCGCGAAACCGAGGACGCTCAAACACGCAATCCCGCAAGCTACCGCCAGGCTTGAGATTTTCACAACGACTCTCATTGCCACCTACCGCGAACTGACAGGAATGACAGACTCCACCGGCATTCCCTCGTCGGGAAAGTAGATATGGTCAACCACCGGAACGCCGGGACTGACTGACAACTCGCGCGCGCCTACCGGGCGCCGGATGGGCATCCCTGAAGAAGTTGCGATAACAGGGCGTCGGTTTTCGATGCCTCGTCGCGCGAGCCAGTATTCGCTCGGCCTAATGTATGATCGCATGACGTCCTCGTTGAGCGGAATCAGTTTTTCTTCCGCGAGAGGAACACGCTCAGCCAAATCGGCAGCGACTTTCTCGTCCTCTTTCTCGACGGGGAGATAGCCTGAGAAAGCGATAGCTCCAGCGACGAAAAGGATTGCAGCCGCGGCGCGAATCGCACCGGAGAACCAACGGCTTCTCAACAAGCTCGCTCCCGCTGACGCGCTCTCCAGGGCGCCGGCTTCCTCCGCCCTCACGATGCGTATCACCGCGTCCGCGCAGGGTCGGCGGGGCGACACGTCCGCCCATTGGTCGAGCATCGAGGAGGTCGCGAGAAGGGACGCAAGCTCCGTCGAGCAGAAGACGCAGGCCGCCAGGTGCCTCTCCAGGTCCTCGGCTTCGGCGACCGTCAGCTCACGGTCCAAATAGGCTGGAAGTTGTCTGATCGCTTTCCTGCACTTCATCTTTCCCGGCAATCTCCTTCCCCGCCAGGTAATCCGCCAAAAACTCCTTCAATCGCATTTTCGCCCGAAAGATGCGGGATTTCACCGTCCCTTTCGAGCAGCGGAGAATCCTCGCTATCTCCTCATAACTCATGTTGTCGTAATGGCTCAGAAGAACGGCCATTCGTTGATTCCGGGGCAGCCTCGCCACCGCCAGCCGCACCATCCGAGCGATTTCCTTCTTCTGAACCACATCCGCAGCGGAATCCCCTCCCGCCTCAAAGAAATCTATGACGTTCGAATTCTCGCCGACCGGCGCCTCAAGGGAAACGAACCTGTATTTCCTCGTCTTGCGAAGGTAATCCCTCGCCAGGTTCGCCGCGATTGTGTAGAGCCACGTCGAGAACTTTCCGCTCCCTTTGAACCTGCCCCGGGAACGATAGACCTTCAGAAACGTAGCCTGGACGAGGTCTTCCGCCTGGGCGATGTTTCCCACGAATCTGTGGACAAAATTGAGCAGGCGTTTTTCGTAACGACGCGCCAGTTCTGCGAACGCCTCCACATCCCCCTTCTGAACCAGGGACATGGCGGCTTCGTCTGAAAGGTCATCGAAGAGCCTCTTCATCCGGGGCTTCCCCTCAGCTATTTATAACGAAACTTGCGCGAAGAGGTTCCACGCGGAAATGCTGAAGCCCTCAAGGCGCCTTTGCTTCGTGTCCAGATTCTATCCGATTGCGTGAACCCCGTCAGCGAGAAAATGCGGCGAAAATGTAATCCGTCGGCGATGGAGGCGGCGGAGCCCCGGCAACTGCGAGACGGCCCCGATGAGAGACGCGACCGCAGTCCTTCATGAACTTCGTCCACCCGGAGACCATGAAAATTATGAAAGCCCCTTTCCGGGCATTGTCCTCCCGGGATCCCCCTTGCCGCATGATCAAGATACCACCTCGCCCCCCGAGCCCCCTTGCACATGCAGACGGCCAGGGAAACCCCATTCGCTTAGGAGTCTTAACCACTTCCCCTCTTCCTCCTTCCTGCCACTTTTCTCTGGTGTCGTGACCGGCGGGAGCTGCCTTCCGCGCTTCGGGCAATCCGTGCGACCTCAGCCTTAAGGGAACACCTCCACATTAAAATAGCCTTGCCGCACCTCCGGGATCGCAGCCGTCCATTCCGTAACGTTGCCCTGGTCCTGCGCGGCTATCTGCCCGGACAGCGGGAACCAGGTAACGAGGTCAAGGGCGAACCATACGCGATAAACCCTGCCGGGCACGGAACTCCACTTCAAAGTGACCTGACCATCTTCGATAGCGATTTCCTTTGAAGAAAAGACCGACGAGGGGTCGCAAGGGTTTGTCCGGGCGATGTATTCTGCGATGTTCGTCTGTCCGTCGGCGTCGTTGTCCTCCTCCGCATCGTTAATGAGGGGATTCAGACCTTCGTACTGGCTCTCCCAGACGTCGGGCATATAGTCCCTGTCATCGTCAGGGTCGGCGTTATTGCCAACGCCATCTTTGTCTGTGTCCAACCACTCCGACGCGTCGAGGGGGAACGGGTCGTCCACATCCGTAACACCATCGTTGTCATCGTCGGGGTCGTTGACATCCGAAATTTTGTCGCCCTCGTTGTCATTTGCCGGGATAGACCTGGGGTCCAACGGGTCGCTCTGGTCGTCTGTCAGCTCGTCCGCATCGGTGTACCCGTCGTTGTCGTTGTCTGGGTCGTTGACATCCGAAATCCTGTCCTGGTCGCGGTCGTTTGTCGGCACGGAGTTGGGATCCACCGGGTCGCTCTGGTTGTCCGTCAGCTCGTCCGCATCACTGTACCCGTCGTTGTCGTCGTCAGGGTCGTTGACATCCGAAATTTTGTCTTGGTCGTTATCGTTTGCCGGGACAGAGTTGGGGTCCAGCGGGTCGCTCTGGTTGTCCGTCAGCTCGTCCGCGTCGGTGAACCCATCGTTGTCGTCATCCGCATCGTTGATGTCCGACACTTTGTCCTGGTCGTTGTCTGGCGGAAGGGACGTCGCTTGCAGTGGATCGCTCTGGTGATCGGTCAGTTCATCGCCATCAGAATAACCGTCCCCATCGCTGTCCGGGTTTCGCCAGTCCGTCTCGGCGCCTTGGTCCCATTGGCCATTGTCATTGGGATCTTCGTCATCATCGGCAACACCGTCGTTGTCGCTGTCTGTGTCCAGGGCATCTATAGTGCCATCGCCATCCGTATCGAGAGGGTTCGCGGGATCGCCGCCCACCTCGATAGGGTCACCTATTTTGTCGCCGTCCGAGTCCAGGTTCCAGACGTGTGTTCCGAGATCACGCTCCTGACGGTTCGTCAACCCATCTCCATCGAGGTCGCCCTCGGGAGTTACATCCGAGAGGCCCGTGATCTCGTCCGCTGGGTCGGCGTCAATGATATCCTTCTCCCAGACGTCGTCGAGGCCATCCCTGTCTTTGTCCAGACGCCAGTACGCATCGAAAAACCCTACGTCCACCCAGTAATAAGAAGCAACGCTTCTGTCGAAGATGAGATAGTCCGGCAACCAGGGAAGGTACTCCATGTACTCGGGGAAATCGGCGGCGCCTCCTCCGTGCCTGATCACCACGTATCGCTGCGGATTCAAAGGATTGGGGAAGACCATGGAAAGGCCATACTTTTTCCCATCATAGACGGTCGCCCCGGCAACAATGCGATTCTGCCAGATGCGAATCGGGAGGAAATCGTTGATGGCTTTGATCACCGAATTAGAGTCAGCCGTCCCCACGAGGATCAGGTTGTAGGACGCGATGTCCTCCTCGGTGACCGACCTGTCCATCACCGGCGAGATATTCGCCCTCATGACGGTGTTCCACGTCGAGGCGAGCTTCTGGGCTTCCTCAGTGTTCCGGGTTCTCTCGGCTTGTATCCCGATGGTGCCAGTGACGAGGAGAAACTTCGAGGTGTAAGCGTGTCCGTAGGCACCCTCAATCTGAGCCGTTTTGCTCAGACCCCGGGGGAGTGTGTCCGTTGTGGACCAACCAACGATATTCCCCGATTCATCCAGGGAAGCAAACAGCGCCACCTCCGTGGCCGGTCCCGCGTAACTCAGCCCGCCGTTCGTGTATATGCTCACATCGTCACTTCCAACCAGCTCCGGCGTCAGAAATAAGGTGTACTGAAGCAGACCGCTGGCCGTCACGTCCACCCTCCTGTCTCCGATCTTTGCCTCAACGGTCGCAAACTCCAGCGCTTCCTTCAACCGGTCTATCCGCACCCAATAGGCCGAGGCATGCTGGAGCTGTTTGGCTTTCAGCAGAACATCTTTGGGGTTAGGATCGTTCACATGCTGGGAGAAGAACTCGTAAATGGGTGCGGCGTCGTAGCCCTCGCAGTGGGCGCCGTCGTTCTCATGGTACTCATGGGGATAGCCCAGCTCGTTGAGTCGCGCGTGTAGCCTGTAGCTGTGTTCCGGGTTAATGACCGTATCGCGTGTGTCCACGAGGATGTAAAGCGCGAGGTGCCTGCCGTTCTCCGCGAAATCAATTGGAAGCTGGCTCTGCACAAGGGGTTGGAGGCGCGAGTCGAAAGTGAGCAGGCGATAGTCCGACTCGCCATCTCCCGCAGCCACAGCCGCAAAAATGTCCGGATGCCTGAACCCAAGAAGTAAACTCCCTATCCCGCCCATGGAGCAGCCGTGAAGATAAATCCTCCTTTCATCTATCTTGTGTTTGGCGCGCAGCTCGTCCAGGACGTCGAAGACATGCTTCTCCCCGACGCCGTTGTACAAAGTGTTGATTCGCCCGTCGAGGTCAACGAGAATCCACCCCCGCGCGTTCGCCAGGTCCGTGCGGTGCTCAGGCGGTAAGAAATTCGCGCTCGCGATGCCGTCCCATCCATGCAGAAAAATGACAAGCGGATGCGCCACATCGGGATCGAACGGCTCAGGGAGGTAAAGCCCGTACGGTTGCCTCGACCCGTCAACCTCCGAGGTGTAATACTCCATTGACTTTGTCGCGAAGCCGAGTCGCAGGAAAAGTGAGGCAAACAATGACAGACAAGTCCAGGCTGCCAGCAGTCTCCTTCTGTAAGTCTTCATTTTAGTTCCCCCTTAGTTTTGGTTAGTTGGTGTTACCGTGAACTGTGGTACCCCCATGATAACATCTCCCCCTGGACATCTATGGGTTCTCCAGGATGCGGTAGAAGCGGATACGGACGAGGGAGGGCGGAATCCCTGTCCTCGTGCCGTCGTCTATCCAGGAGGTGGTTTCGATACCCGCCGAGGGGACGTGTGCGTCCGCAAGATGCCAGGTAAATAGGTCCCTGGAGAAGAAGATGGAGTAGGTCGTGCCGGGCCAGCAACTCCAGGTCAAGGTCGTCTCGCCCCAAGCTGGATTGAACTCCGCACGGTTGATGTAATACTCATACGCACCGATATCCACATAGAAGCCTTTGCCGCCATAGACCGTTCTCCGCCTGCCGGCGAGGTCTGTGCCAAATAAGCACCACGGAAGGTTCTCGCCCGCGTCTATGCACGGCGAAGATGGCAGGAGCCGGAAATTGCCATCGCCCGGACTCACAAATCTCGGATCATCGGCGATGTTTCCCTCACCTTCTGCAGACCAGCCCTCAATGCAGGAATATCCTGGGACGCTGGAATCCAGAAGTTGGCTTCCGCTTCCATTGCCCCAGATGATGCAGTTGACTATCGTGCCGTTGCAGTTATCCAATCCCGCTCCAATGCCGCCCGACCCGTTACCAACAATCGTGTTGTTCTCAATCGCGCCACCGCAGAACCTCAAACCGCTCGCTTTGTTGCCCACGATGATATTATTTCGGATCGTGGCATGGGTCGGGCTATCGCCTGTCCCGCCCAGGATTCCGACGCTTCCGTTGCGGATAACGAAGCCGGTGATAACGCACCTCTCGTCCTCAGTTCCCGAAAACGTTGTCACGGGGGCGGTGCTCCTCCCCTCTATGATTGTTTCAACAGCGACGGGATCGTTCGACTCCCTCGCGCTCCTCACGAGAATGTTCTTGCCAGCGATGACGATGTTCTCCCTGTAGATGCCGGGATAGACTCTGATTTCGCCCAGATCAGCGGCTTCCCAGATAGCAGCCTGGATCGTCTGGAACGCCGGCCCCTTTGGCCCGAGCTGGGCGACCGTCCCCGACGCGACACAGGGATCCCAGCCGTACCGGAACTCCGTGGCATTGATGATGCGGTCTCCATCGGGGTCGGACGCGCCGTCGTACCGGAGGTCGCCAAACCAGCGAATCTCCCACTCGTCAGCAAGCCTATCGGAATCCATGTCTGAGAATGAGCAGGTCGCTTCCGGGGTGTTGCCGTAAGCGCCCATGTTGATTCTCCCGCCATTGGGCTCCGGCTCGTTTGAGAAATCCGAAGCTGGATCGCCTGCGTCTATGCACGGCGAAAAAGCCTTTAAATGAAAGTCGCCATGGTCCGGGCCTACGAAATCCGGGTCAAGCGAGATGTTCCCCACACCGCCACCAGTCCAACCTTCAATGCAACAATAGGTGATGCTGGGCAAAGGGTCCCCTGGGGAATTATATACCTGCGGACCTTCCGGCGCGGTATTCCCCCAGATGATGCAGTTGAGGATCGTTCCGGTGCAATAATATAGTCCCCCGCCGCTGTAGGTGGCCGAATTGTTTACGATCGTGTTGTTCTGGATAATGCCGCTGCAATCGGACAGCCCGCCGCCGTCCTCAGCCGAGTTTGCGACGATTAGGTTGTTCTGGATCGTGCCGTTGCACCGGAGCAGCCCGCCGCCAAGGTATATCGCCGAGTTGCCGGTTATCGTGTTGTTCTGGATAATGCCGCCGCACTGGTACAGCCCGCCTCCTTCGCCCCACATTCCATACACCGCGTTTCCGGTTATTGTGTTGTTCTGGATAATGCCGTTGCAGTCGTACAGCCCGCCTCCAGCTCCGCCATAGAATGCATACGCCCAGTTTCCGGTTATTGTGTTGTTCTGGATAATGCCGTCGCAGCCGGACACGCCGCCGCCGCCCGTAGCGGAGTTTTCGGTTATGGTGTTGTTCTCAATCATTGCATGCGTGGCATTACCGTCAATTCCGCCGCCTTCAGACGCCCTCCCATTGCGGACCGTGAAGCCCGAAAGGATGCAGCTCTCGCCTTCTGTCCCGGCGAAGGTCACGACGGAGCCGGCCTGATTGCCCTCAATGACGGTATTGGTAACCGCCGCCGGGTCTTCAGGGTCCGTGCTGCGCAGAACGATGTTTCTGCCCCGGAGGTAAATGTTCTCCCGGTAGATTCCCTCCGCCACCATGACCGTATCCCCGTGTGTCGCGGCATCAATGCCTTTCTGAACCGTTTTGAATGCTTTGTCCCAGGAGGTCCCATCCCCCGGGACGGCCACTGAACCGTCCACGTAGCACGTGCGAGAAACCAAATTAGGATGCGACCCGAGACGGTATTCCTCGACGTTCGAAAGCGGGTCGCCGTCAAGGTTGTCCTCCGCTCCCTGGGCAAGGTCGCCCAAGAAGGCTTCCTCCCAGGCATCGGGAAGGAGGTCTCCATCGCTGTCAGGGGAAGCCGAGGTTGCTTCCGGCGTATTCCCGTAGGCTCCCATGTTGATTCTTCCGCCGTTGGGCTGGGGCTCGTTCGAGAAATCGGAGCTGGGATCGCCCGCATCTATGCACGGAGACCAACTGAGGAGATGATAGTCGGCCGCCGAAGCGTCTGCCAAATGCGGACAGTAGGGGATGTTCCCCTCACCGCCTCCTGTCCAACCTTCAATGCAGGAATAGGTTGGCACGCTGGACTCTGCGAGCTGCCCACCTGTGTTCCCCCAGATGATGCAGTTGCGGACGGTTCCGCTGCAGCCCCGTAGCCCGCCGCCACTCCATTCGGCCCAATTGTTTACGATCGTGTTGTTCTCGATCGTCCCCCCGCAGGACGCGAGTCCGCCGCCCGACGACGCCGAGTTTCCGACGATTATGTTGTTCCGCATCACGCCATGGCAGTAAGCCAGCCCCCCGCCGCCCCCGTACCCGTAACTCGCGGAGTTTCCGGCGATGACGTTGTTCAGGATTGTCCCATCGCATTTGTGCAGGCCGGCACCGTAGTGACTCGCCGAGTTCGCAGTAATGACGTTGTTCTCAATCGTTGCATGTGTGCCGTTGCCGTAGATTGCGCCGCCATTCTCCGCCTTGCCATTGCGAATCGTGAATCCGGAAAGGACGCAGGTCTCATTTTCTGTTCCGTCGAAGGTCACAACGGAGCCGGTCCGATTGCCGTCAATGATCGTGGCGGCGACCACGGCTGGGTCCTGAGGGTCCGTGCTGCGAAGGACGATGTTTTTGCCCTTGAACTGGATGTTCTCGAGGTAGGTTCCCAGGGCCACCGTCACAGTTTCGCCATCCGATGCGGCGTCAATCCCTTCCTGAATCGTTTTGAATGCTGTCTCCCACGACGTTCCATCGCCTGGTACGGAAACGGAGGCATCCACGTACCACGTTGGCTTGGGGGGCAATTCCGGCATCCACTCGTATGCCCCCATGTCAACTGTCATGGAGGATTTCCCTTGGAAAATTCGCGGATTGCCGTCCGCATCAACCGCGTTCCACATCCAATCCTCGTTCAGGCCCTTATCAATACAGGGGGATTCGGCCGAGAGGCGATAATCTCCGGCAGCGAGGTCCGCGAGACGCGGGTCATCGGTGATATTCCCTGTACCCCCTTCAGTCCAATCCTCGACGCAGGAGTAACTCGGCTCGCTCGACTGATGGATCTGCGGGCCCCTGGGGGCCGTATTTCCCCAGATGATGCAGTTGAGGATGATGCCGCTGCAGAGATACAGCCCACCCCCGGCGCGCGCGCAGGAGTTGCCAACGATCGTATTGTCTCGGACGACCCCGCCACAAGCACCCAGCCCTCCACCGTCCACGAGCGCTGAGTTACAGGCAATGACGTTGTTCTGGATGATGCCGTCACAGGCGTCAAGCCCGCCGGAATCCGGCGCACGGTTCTCCGAGATGGTGTTGTTCTGGATGATGCCATTGCAACAAGACACGCCACCCCCCGAGCCGCTGGCGAAGTTGGAGGTAATGATGTTGTTCTCGATGGCGGCGCGTGTCCCCGTGCCCCCCAACCCTGCCCCGTTGATTCCGCCGCCGAAAGTGGCCTGCCCATTTCGGATCGTGAAACCTGAAAGAGCACATCCGTCACCTTCGGTCCCGTCAAAGATGACAACCGAGCCCCCTTGGCGGCCGTCAATGACGGTGTCTTGCACTACCGTTGCACTGCCCGGGTCTGTGCTGCGCAGAACAATGTTCTTGCCGTTGAATTGGATGTTCTCGAGGTAGGTGCCCTGGGCGACGATGACGGTGTCCCCTTCGCACGCGGCATCTATCCCCTCCTGTATTATCTGGAAAGCGGTTTCCCAGGACGCCCCGTCGCCGGATTCGGGGACGGACCCGTCCACGTACCACGTTCCCGGCGCCGCTGGAAGGGCGCAGAGCGACAGCAGAATTGCTACCAATCCAACCTTCCCCATGTTTGATCCTCCTACGCGCCAGTGTGCCCCACGATGACGCGCCCCGAAACGAAAGTGCTTCGGGGACAAATCATCGGGCGATTTTTTGGGCTTCTTTCACTTTTGGCAGAACGTTTGCGTCAAGGGACGATTCGTCCTCGGTGACGGCAACGTCTTTGAAGAGAAACCAGTTTTCGAGGTGCTGGACGGACTCACCGGGCTTCAGGGTGGTCATGGGACCCAGCGTCTCGAGTTCGAGAATTTCGCTATTGGTCCAGGTTTCGGTGTTGGAGCCGAAGTCGGGGTAGGTTGCGCCCTCGACGTAGTTGAAGAGTTTGAGGAAGAGGTGTCCGGCGCGCGCGTAGCCCGCCCAGCCCTTTTCATTTCCGACGCCGAGTTTTTGCGGCTCCCTTCGCTCGGGGTCCTGCTTCAGGACGATGTATTTCTTGCCCCAAATCCAGCGCGGGTCCGCCAGGTTGGTGTAGCTCCAGACTGCCATGGGGCGAACGGGGAGAAGAGCCTGGGGATGCGGCCTCGGGTCAGGGGTGGGGACGATGGCTCTCCCTTTTGGCGGCATGACGCTGAGAGACCAGGGCGCCAGCTCGACGGGCCAGAGCCCGACGTTGGTGATTCCGTGGAGAAGGGTAACATGCCCGTCGGGATGCATGGTCACGCGAATTTCTTTCTGGACCGATACGTTGACCTTGAACGAGGGATCAAGCTCAGGCGGCGCGGTGAGTTTCAGGGTGGCGCCTTCGATTTTGACCTCCACCGGCTGGTTGTCCGGGAAGTAGGACCGCGGCGAAGCTTCCGGGGCCACCCAGAGCCTGTGGCCGCCGTAGATTCGCCAGTCAGTCCCCCCGACCTTCCCGAGCTGGGATTTGTTCTCAAAGAACTCGTTCTCACCCCCAACGAAACCGAATCGGATGATTCGCGGTCCCACGTCGGACGTGGCGATAAGCTCGACTTCTCCGTTGGACATTCGGTAGCAGTTGTTCCATCCGCCGTAGCTGACTTTCTCGACGGAGATTCTGCGCTCGGCGCCTGAAGCAACCATGGCGCAGCAGACGAAGAGAACGCAGAGAACGAAACCGATGCTGAGATTCGCGGGGCAACTATCGTGGAACATAATGGACACCTCCCTCATTCGCTCTGTTAACCGACCGACCAACAATGGACGAAAATGAAAATTACTCTTTCGCTTCGGGTTTCGGTGATGGACTCGCCAGCGAAAAGCTTTGCTCTATCTGCCCAAGGACGTTTTTGTTTCTCTCCCACGCTTCTTCCGGGGCGACGCAATAGACGAAGAAGACCTTTTGACTCTGGGCAACCGCGACCAGCCGGACGTGCCAGCGCCTGCCCTCCCCTACTCCGAGATACTCGACGACGAACCCGCCAAGACCCGCGGCCTCCGGGGCTCGCTGCGAGAGAACCTGCAGCCCGGTCAAGTTCTCCCGCTCCTTCAGAAATTGCCCGGCGATGTCCTGGACCGAAATCCTCTCATCGTCATGCGCGAGCGAGAAAGCATAGACGACGGCATCCGGTCCCCGGACGGAGGCGCCCTGCTCATCATTCTGACTGACCTGCCACGCCTCGGGAACCGCGAGAGAGAAGCCGCCCCTGGGGCCGCTGACCAGCACTTTTTTGAAGACCTGTAGAGGTGGGGCCGCGGCGCCTTCGGGAACTGAAAATTGAAAGCTGGCGACGACAGTACGCTCGACCTCGGCGAGGAGAGACTCGTCTTGCTGGAGCGCCGAGAGCGTGATCCCCCAGACCTGCTTGTCTTTCTGAACATAGTATTGGCGGACGAGCTTTGGGGGCTGCTGCCCGGGGGAATCCTGCCGGGAAAGGATATAGCTGATTTTCAGAGCGGGGCTGCCAGCGAGGGTTGTTTTCTCCGGGTCGCCGCGTTTCTTGAAACCTGGGGTATTGGTGACGCGGCGGTCTTCGGTCTTGACGTACTCGTCGAGAGAGACAGGCGCCTCCGGTTCGGCAAACGAAACGAACAGCTCGGCGGCAATGTTCCTGTCGGAGCCGATTTTTCTCGCCAGGACAAATGACCCGGCTACGCCCTCCTTGTCGCTGGTAGCGATTTTGATCCAGTCTCCGGATAGCTGAAAGCTGAATCTGCCTCTGGGGTCGGCGTACACGCGCGGCTTTGCAGCGACTTCCTCCGCCGCGGGAAAAACCGCACGAAGCAGGACGAACAGAAAAGCGGCTATCCTGGTCAGCATAGGTCTGCCCACGTTTCCTCCTCAGCGGATTCTCACCGCCGCAGAGAGACTGCTCACCGCCTCACGAGGTGCTTGCGCCGAAGCGCTAACGCTTCGCCACGAAACGAATCACAGCCGTCCTTTTGTGGAAAGGACGCCTCTGATGCGCGGATCGGTTCTCACCGCTTCACCGACAGCCCGGGCAACCGCCTTGAAAACCGCCTCAATAATGTGATGGGAATTGCTCCCGTAACGAAGCGTGACGTGCAAATTCATGCACGCCGAAAACGCCAAAGCGCGAAAGAACTCTTCGGCAAGGCTTACATCGAAGCTCTTAATCTTCTTTGCCCTGCATGGCACATCATACACAAGGAATGGACGACCGCTCAGGTCAACGGAGGCTTCCGCGAGAGCTTCATCCATTGGCACGACGGCATGCCCATACCGGCTTATCCCCTGCTTCTTCCCGAGCGCTTCCGTGAGGGACTGTCCGAGGCAAATGCCGAGGTCCTCGACGAGGTGATGGTCGTCCACGTCCAGGTCGCCCGCGGCCTGAACCCGGAGATCGAGAAGCCCATGCTTTGCAAAAAGCGCGAGCATGTGGTCCATGAAGGGGATCCCGGTCTTGACTCGCGCCTCGCCCGCCCCTTCGAGGCATAACGAGACCACGATATTCGTCTCGGTTGTTTTTCTGCGGACTGCCGAGCCACGTTTCTTCGTCATCTCTGTTCTCCGGTGATAGCCTGGACAGCTTGAATCAAGCGGCGGTTCTCTTCGGGGCTTCCAATTGTTATTCGCAGCCCATGCCTGGTTTCGGGCGCGTCGAAATATCTGACCAGAATCTTCCTCCGAAAGAGCTGGTCGTACATTTTCTCGGCTTCCATTCCCGCTGGGATGGCAAAAATGAAGTTCGCTTCCGACGGGAAGACCTTCCAGCCGAGTTTGCGCAATTTGCCACTCAGGCTCTTTCTTGCATGGCAGACCTCCTCGGCTCTCGTCGAATAATACTCGATGTCGTCGAGGGCTGCAACGGCGCCCACCTGGCTGAGGGTGTTGACGTTGTAGCTATCTTTGATTTTCATCATGCCCTGGATCAAATCTCTATTGGCAATTGCGAAACCGACTCTCAGTCCAGCGAGCGCCATGTACTTGGAGAGGCTTCGAGCGATAATGGCGTTGTCATATTTCTCAAGCAAGCTCAGGCAATTGTCCAAGGCGAAATCCACGTATGCCTCGTCAATCACGACGACGCCCCCGGTCTGCCGACACAACCGCTCCATATCCTTCTTATCGTACAGGATTCCCGAAGGCGGATTCGGATTGGAGATGAACGTCAGCGACGCCTTATGCGAAAACAATTCCTCCGGGAGAGAGAAATCATCGTTGAGCGGGACTTCAAGCACCCTTGCGCCTTGCATCTGGCCGAGGACTCGATAGAGGATGTAGGTGGGCCTCGTCATCAACATGACCCGCCCCTCGTCGAGGAACGCCTGCGCCGCAATGGACAAGACCTCATCGCAGCCGTTCCCCACGATGACGCATTCCTGGTCAACGCGATAGGTTTCGCCAATCTTTTCCCTGACTCTGTCGGCGAGGGGATCGGGGTAGAGACGCAGCCTGCCGTCAACAGCCTGGCGGAGCGCCTCTATGACCTTCGGCGAAGGAGGGAAGGCGCTTTCGTTGGTGTTGAGCTTGATCCAGCCTTCCCCCTTCGGCTGAAAGCCGGGCGTGTAGCCGTCCATTCGCTCGATGTTCTCACGGAGATAGCTCATTTTCGCCCTCTATCGAATCGAATCCGGACCGCTTCCGCGTGGCCCAGGAGACGCTCCACCTGCGCCATCTTCGAGACGGCACTGAGGGACGTTTGCAAGGACTTTTTCGAATAGCGTATCACGCTGACTCTTCTCATGAAATCGAGCACCGACAACCCGGAAAGGAAACGCGCCGCTCCGCCGGTGGGAAGGACGTGATTCGGTCCAGCGTAGAAGTCCCCGACGGGAACCGGCGAATAGTCGCCCACGAAAACCGCACCCGCGTTCGTTATCCGCTTCGCAACGGAAGAAGCTTGTTTCACCATCACCTCGACGTGTTCCGCGGCGAAATCGTTAGCGAACTTCACAGCCCCGTCGAGACTCCTCGCGGCAACGACGGTGATTGAGGAAAGAAGCGTGTGGTTTCCGAAAGCAGCGTTCTCTTCGGGAGTCGTCAGGCGCTCAAGCTCCCTCTGGACCCTTTTCGCAAGAGGGAGAGAATCTGTCGCCAAAACGCAGACTTCATCGCCTGTCCCATGCTCTGCCTGCGAGAGGAGGTCGGCGGCAACGAATGTCGGGTTGGCGGCTTCATCCGCGAGGACCAATAACTCGCTCGGGCCGGCGAGGATGTCAATGCCCACGCGGCCGTAAAGGAGCTTCTTGGCCATCGTCACATAGATATTGCCTGGGCCAAAAATCTTGTCCACGTTGCGGACCGTCTTTGTTCCAAGGGCCATGGCGGCGATTGCCTGAGCTCCGCCGACTCGGTAAACCTCCTCGACTCCGAGAATCGAACACGCGGCAAGGACCACGCGGTTGATTTCTCCATCTCGACCGGGCGGCGAGAACACGGCGATTTCCTTCACGCCGGCCACCGTGGCAGGGACGACGCCCATCAAGACCGTCGAGACCAGCGGCGCCTTTCCGCCCGGGACATAGATTCCCACTCTTTCGAGAGGCAGCCACCGCTCGCCGAGGGTGCTTCCGCCGCTGGCGTCCATCCTCCAGTCCTTCGGCCTTTGGCGACGATGAAACGATAGGAGATTGCGGCGAATTTCGCGGAATGCGGAAACGAACTCGCGGTCGGCGCCACGACGGGCCCGCCTCAAGAGTTCCCGGGTTACCCGGAAATCGGCTGGCGTGAGGCGCACGCGGTCAAACCGCTCGGTATAGGCAGCAAGGGCTTTATCTCCTCGTCGCTCCACTTCGTCAATAATGGCCCGAACCTGTTGCTCGATTTTCCGGTCAAGAACAGAGCGACCGAGGAGTCGCTGGAGTGCCGGTCGGTCGCAAGCTGCCCAGGTCTTGAGAATGCGCATGGTCTTCTCCGGGTGCGTTGGCTACCGTCGCAAGTTCGCACAGGTAAATAACATAACACGACGAGCTTCACAAGAGAAAATCCCTCGGCGCAGTGCCTCCGTCTCGAAAGGAACTCACCGCAGTCGCTCATAGACTTCGTTCACCCGGAGACGATGAAAATGTCCGCCCCCCTGATGGCAACTTTCAGGCGGGACACCACGAAGACAGTGGAGTAGGGAGGGCCGTAGCCCTCCCCCTCCTCAAACCGGACGTGCGGACTTCCCGCATCCGGCTTTCCTGGAAAGTCTCGCCGCAGGCATGCACAGACCCTGGTGTTTCTGGGCTTACGCCCACGCCGCTTCTATCGTGTCGGTACGGCTGATGTGTCCGTACAGCGTATAGAACCGAAACCGGGGCTCCTGCTCGGCCTTTTGACCCAGCTTCCGTCTCAAGGAAGAGAGTGTCGGCGGCAGGTTCTTCTCCCACCACGCCGCCCTGTCCGTAGTAGGCTTTCCCAATCGGCTTTCCTCCTCTCTTACGCAAACGTGTTTCCAGTAGGGTCCCTTCGCTCCGCGGGGGTTAGCCGCTTCCTCGCTACTATGAACCCCTCCGACTCCCGGCGAGACCGTCCGGCAGTTATGTCTTCCTACCGTCCGTTGAGGCCATCGCCCTCGCCTCGCCGGGCCTCCCAGGTTCCTCGACTGGTCTGTCCGCGTGCGCTGTCCCCATTCACCCCGGGAGACCCGATGGCTGCGTACGCTCGTTTCTTCGCCATCGGCAACGGGCTTCACCGCTCTTGGGCGGGCTGGCCACTCTCCTTTCGCGTAACGAGGCCGTATCGGGTTCGCTTTCGCTACGGCTCACGCGTTCGCTCAGCGGGGCTTCGACGCAGCGCATCACTCCACTCGCCGCCCGCTTCGCTACCTGTCGAACGAGCAATTACCAGGACAACCTCCTTTCAGATTGCAAGACCAGCCAGGCTTTCCCTGGCGCACCCAAGTCACAGAATCCGACGCCAACATCCTCGTCCTGAAGGCATTAGAGAAAACAGCTAGAGGTGGCGGTTTTCCCTTGAGGGGTGGCTGGTTCTGAGGTATTATCTTCTCCGCTCGCCGTTTCGGCCCTGGCTGCTGCGCCGGTTCGTGGCACAACAAGCTAAGCAAATTCAGCATCTCCCGGGAGGGCCAGGGGTTCGCATAAACCGAAAGACGCGTGAGCGGAAGTTTGACACTCCGTGGCTGATGCGTTGAAAGGAAAGGAGGGATTTCATGAAACTCGGAGTTTTCACGGTTTTGTTTTCGAGCGAGCCTCTGGAGAAAGTGCTTGATATGGCGGTTGCTATGGGGCTGCAATGCGTTGAGCTGGGTTGCGGGAACTACCCCGGCACGGCCCACTGCAATCCCGACGAGCTGCTCGGCAAGGCGGACAAGATCAAGAAGCTGAAAGACCTGATTGCGTCGAAGGGACTGGAGATCAGCGCACTGAGTTGCCACGGCAACCCGCTCCATCCCAACAAGAAGTACGCCGATGCCAACATCGAAGCCATGAAAAAGACCGTCCAGCTCGCGTCGAAGCTGGGGGTGGAGGTCGTCATCAACTTCTCCGGGTGCCCGGGCGATACCGAGAATGCGAAGTATCCCAACTGGGTAACCTGCGCATGGCCGCCCGACTATCTGGAAATCCTGAAGTGGCAGTGGGAGAAGAAGGTCATACCCCACTGGACCGAAATGGCGAAGTATTCAAAGGACCACGGCATCAACAAAATCGCCTTCGAGATGCATCCCGGATTCGTCGTCTATAACCCGGAGACCTTGTTGAAGTTGAGAGCCGCCGTGGGAGACATTATTGGCGCCAACTTCGATCCGTCCCACCTGTTCTGGCAGGGCATTGAGCCGGCAAAGGCAGTGCGGGCACTCAAGGGCGCCATCTGGCACGTCCACGCCAAGGACACCAAGATTTACACGATGAATTCGGAGGTGAACGGCAACCTCGACACCAAGAGCTACACCGACGAGATGAGTCGCAGTTGGATTTTCCGCACCGTTGGATATGGGCACGGAGCGGACTTCTGGAACGATTTCGTCAGCACGCTCCGCATGACGGGGTACGATGGCGCGCTGAGCATCGAGCACGAGGACAGTCTCATGAGCGCCAGGGAAGGACTTGAAAAAGCCATCGCCTTCCTCAAGGGCGTCATCATCCGAGAGAAACCGGGAGTCGCATATTGGGCGTAGGGTTCGTAGATAGTCATCTACATCTGGACTTTGCCCAATTTGACAACGATCGAGATTCCGTTGTGTCCCGGGCGAGCGAGGCGAACGTCGTCAGCCTCATCAACCCGGGACACAACCTGGAATCGAGCCGCAAGGCGATTGAGCTCGCGGAGAAATATTCTCAGCTTTTCGCAGCGGTTGGGGTCCACCCGCACGATGCGGCCAAAGAAGGCTCTGATGCTGAGAGCGAGCTTCGGCGCCTCGCCCAACATCCTAGCGTAGTTGCGATTGGCGAGATCGGATTAGACTATTTCCGCAACCTGTCCCCGCCCGACACCCAGAGGCAAGTTTTCCGCCGCCTCCTGCGACTCGCCGGAGAGTTGAACCTCCCTGTCATCATCCACTGCCGCGATGCGTTCGAGGATGTCTGCGCGATTATTCAGGATGAAAGCTCTGGCAACCTTCGGGGCGTCTTCCATTCGTTCTCGGGAGATGACAAATACGCGATTCGGGCTATCGAACTTGGCTTCTACGTTTCATTCTCGGGTCAAATCACGTATCCGAAAAGCGCCCGCATACGCTCAGCCGCGCGCGTCCTTCCGATCGAGAGGATGCTGATCGAAACGGATTCGCCTTTCCTCACTCCCCAGCCAAAGAGGGGACAGAGGAATGAGCCTGCCTTTGTCCGGTATGTTGCGGAAGAACTGGCGGAGATCAAGGGCCTGTCGGTGGAAGACGTCGCACGGGTCACCACGAGAAACGTCCGTCTCCTATTCGGCGTAGGCACGGAACCTGAACGAGTAGAGATCGCCTACAAAATTCGGAATTCTCTCTATCTCAACATCACGAATCAGTGCACAAACACTTGCGTCTTTTGCCCGCGACTGACGAATCCGGTCGTGAAAGGCCACGACCTCCATTTGCAGAGAGACCCGACTTTCGAGGAGATCATCGGCGCCATTGGCGAGGCTTCGAGCTACGACGAGGTGGTGTTCTGCGGGTTTGGCGAGCCGCTTGTGAGGTTGGATGTTGTCAAGGACATTGCGAGGTTCCTGATACAAAGAGGCTTCACGAATCTTCGCATTAACACGAACGGCCACGCGAACCTCATTCACGGGCGTAACGTTGTGCCCGAGCTCGTCGAGCTTGTTCACAGTTTCTCGGTAAGCCTCAACGCGCCGACCCCCGAGGAGTACCAGCGGCTTTGCCCATCGAAGTATGGGGCGGCCGCGTACGATGCGGTGAGACAGTTCATCACCGAGTGCAAGAAGCACGGGGCGGCGGTGGTGGCTACTGCGGTGGCTGTGCCGGGGTTTGATATGGAGGCGTGCCAGAAGGTGGCCGAAGAGGAGTTGGGCGTGCCTTTACGAGCGAGGCCGTACAATGAGGTCGGCTGAAGCGCGCTGCGGAAGGAGCATCCGTGCTTGTCCCAACAGGGAAGGCAAGCCCTGCATCTTGTCGGGCGGCGGCTCCTTTATTAACCGCGCGCCCAAACCGGCTCACTGCACGTCGGATAGCGGTATTTCCCTCCCTGAGAGAGAGGCTTTGCGGATGGCAGCGCAAATTCGGTGAACGCGAACCACGTCGTTCCATTCTGGAAACGGTTTCCGGCGCCCCTGCGAGGCATCAAT
Organism: uncultured Verrucomicrobiota bacterium; assembly: GCA_964516325.1. Taxonomy (GTDB): domain Bacteria; phylum Auribacterota; class JABMQX01; order JABMQX01; family JABMQX01; genus CAZFAP01. The sequence goes on along the minus strand of CAZFAP010000014.1, from coordinate 22,032 downwards.
GAAGCATCCGACGAGTTCTTCCCAGGCGCTTGTTTCGGGAAAGAAAGTCGGCGTAGTATCCACATAGCGACCCTTGGAAGCCGATTCAATCCGGAATGGGGAGGTACAGCCCCGACCTTTTGTTCCCACAACGCGTATCCCTGAATCGTCGCCCGATGCCAGCCAGTCCACCTCGAGGGAGACCAGGCTTTTCTCGCAGCGAATTAGCGCCACGACCAGGTCTTCCGCATCGAGTTCTCGCCTCGACCCAAACCAGGTTTTCGGGATGTCCGGGTCGCCGGAAAACCGATGAAAAAGCTGGCCCGATACTGAGACAGGCGCATCGTCCACGAGCCACAGAGCAGCGTCCAGCATCTCCTGCCCGCAGACGCATAGGGCGCCCCCGCCTTCCTTGGCTTTGATTTTCCAGAGTTCATCTGCGGCAATACCCTTCTGTTGGAACCAGGCATGACAGAGGCAAACGGCTCCGAGGTCGCGGTTCGTGACCGCCTGTTTCAGCGCCAAGGTTTCGGCCTCAAAGCGTCGCGGAGCTGCGAACGTGAGGACTCTGTCCGCCTCTTTGGCCGCGTCGAACATCCGTTGGGCCTGGTCGGCGTTCAGGGCGGTGGGCACGTCGCACAAGACGTGCACGCCTCGCGACAGGGCGTACAGGGCAATGTCCTTATGCTCGGATGGAGGCGCGCAAATGCTCACAAGCTCGGGGCGCCGCCTTCTCAGCATTACCCCGTAATCGTCATAGACACCCTTGATCCCGAATTGCTGCGCGACCAAATTCGCACGCTCCGGGTCGGTATCGGCGATGGCGACAACCTGAACATCAGGAATCCGCTGATACGCCGGAATATGATTCTCAGCCGCCGACTTCCCGCTCCCAATGACCGCAACATTCAGTTTCATCTTTTCACGCAACGATTCTATTTTTGATGACGCGGGACGCCCTGGCGTCCCAACCGCCCTTACCTCAGCTTCTCCTCCACAAGGTAGATGCTCGTGCCGGCCACTGCCAGGTAATGCAGGCCGTCGGGCGAATCAAAGACAATTCTACTTCCCGCGACGATCCCATCGTACCTCTTCCCCTCCTCTTCATCCACGACCAGAAGCTGCGTACCGCCCACCGCAGCCGAATAAGCCACACGCTTGCTGTCCGGGCTGAAGATCGGAGCGCCCTCCCCGATGGCATCGTATTGCTTCCCCTCCTTTTCATCCACGACCACAAGCCGCTTATCGCCCACCACAGCCACGTAAGCCACATGCTTGCCGTCCGGGCTGAAGATAAGAGTACTCTCCCCGATGGCATCGTATTCCTTCCCCTCCTTTTCGTCCACGACCACAAGCTGCTTATTGCCGACCTGAGCCCAATAAGCCACGCCGTTGCCGTCCGGGGTGAAGATCGGGGTGCCCTCCCCGATGCCATCGTATTTCTTCCCCTCCTTTCCATCTGCGACAACAACCCACTTGTCGCCGACCCGAGCAGAATAAGCCACACGCCTGCCGTCCGGGCTGAAGACCGGATCGCCCGCCCCGATGCCATCGTATTTCTTGCCCTCTTTTTCATCGACGAGCATAAGCCACTTATCTCCCACCTGAGCCGAACAAGCCACGTGCTCGCCGTCTGGGCTGAAGATGGGGGTGCCCGCCATGATCCCATCGTATTTCTTCCCCTCCTTTCCATCTGCGACAATAACCCACTTGTCGCCGACCCGAGCCGCATAAGCCACATGCATGCCGTCCGGGCTGAAGATGGGGGTGCCCGCCATGATCCCATCGTATTTCTTCCCCTCCTTTTCATCCACGACAACAAGCCACTTATCGCCCACCCTGGCGCCATAGGCGACACGCTTGCCGTCCGGGCTGAAGATGGGGTCCCGCTCGCCAATGCCATCGTATTCCTTCCCCTCCTTTTCATCCACGACAACAAGCCACTTATCGCCGGCCTGAGCCGCATAAGCCACATGCTTGCCGTCCGGGCTGAAGATGGGAGTGCCCTTAGCAATGGCATCGTACTTCTTCCCCTCCTTTTCATCCACGACGACAAGCCACTCCCTGCCCACCCCAGCCACATAAGCCACATGCTTGCCGTCCGGGCTGAAGATGGGGGTGCCGGTCATGATCCCATCGCATTTCTTCCCCTCCTTTTCACCCACGACTACGAGCCGCTTATCGCCCACCGCAGCCGCATAAGCCACATGCTTGCTGTCCGGGCTGAAGATGGGGGTGCCGGCCATGATCCCATCGTATTTCTTGCCCTCCTTTTCATCCACGACGACAAGCCGCTTGTCGCCCACCTGAGCCGCAGAAGCCACATGCCTGCTGTCCGGGCTGACTCTGAAGCTCGCCCGAATCCAGGAAGACGGGTCAATGCGGGCAACCAGCTTTTCGGAAGCGATCCTGCCCGGGACCTCCTCCCCCCACAGCCTTCCCGCTGCTGCGCTCACCAGCCAAGCAGCCACCCAGAAAGACACAATTTTCCTTACCATTTCCCTTTCCCTCCTTTCTCGACACCGCGTGCCGACAGTGCCAGGTCTGCCCGAGGCGAACCCGCCGGCATACCCCTGGGTCCGATTAATGTCTCTGCCGACAAGCTCTGCTCCAACGCCGTAGTACCTCCCGCTTCACACACTGAACCGGAACTTGATGATGTCCCCATCCTTGACCATGTACTCCTTTGCCTCGAGGCGGAACAGGCCCTTCTCATGCGCAATCTTCAAGTCGCCCGCACGCTGCAGATCGTCGTAATGGATGACCTCCGCCCGAATGAATCCCCGCTGCATGTCGGTGTGGATTTTCCCTGCCGCCTCAATTGCTGGCGTTCCCCACGGAATGGTCCAGGCTTTGACTTCCTTATCGCCTATGGTGAAAAACGTGATGAGGTTGAGGAGCTTGAAGGAAGCTTCAAGGAGCTTCGGTCTCGCGGGTTGCTCTATTCCCATCTCGCGAAGGAACTCCGCCTGATCCACAGGGGACAGCCGCGATATTTCCTCCTCGAGCTTGCCGCAAATCGGGACAATAGGGAAGTTGTTCCTCTCACAGTAAGCAGCGAGCTCCGCCGGAACTTGCTGACCAAGCCTATCCTCCCCGATGTTAAGTACAATCAGGACGGGCTTCTGGGAAAGAAATCGAAAGCCCCGCAGTTCCTTTTCCTCCTCCCGGATGAGGTGGAGTTGCCGCAGCGGTTGCTCGTTGTGCAGGAAGTCCCTGCATTTGAGAAGAGCGTCATGCTCGACGGACCGCTTATCCTTCTTCGCCTGAAGCTCTTTCTCCACCTTCTCTATTCTCTTATCAGCAACCTCCATGTCCGCCACGATCAGTTCGAGTTCTATGGCCGAGATGTCGCGCACCGGGTTAGTGTCCTTATGGACCTGCATCACTTCCGGATTGTCAAACGCGCGCACCACATAGATTAAAGCATCCACGTCGTGCAGGTGCGTGAAGAACTCTCCGGGAGTGCGATGAGATTTGTCGTGGTGTTCCACCATGAACCCCGCCATATCCACGAAGCTCATCTCGGCGTACTTGACCTCCGGCTTGGGGTCGAGCGAGTTGATGAAATCGAGGCGAGGGTCAAGCACTTTGGCTGTTCCGAGGTGAACCTGCGATGACTCCGTGAAGAACGGCCCCATCGGCTGGGACAGCCCGGTCAGAAGGTTAAAGAGTGTCGTCTTCCCCGAATTCGGAAGACCGATCATGCCGATTTTCATAGCGGTCCTCTCCCGCCTGCCGACGCAGGAGTTGTAGAGAAATCCTTAAACCAGTCGGTCGCAGTCGGTGTGCGGCAGGGCTGCCCCACGTTATTTGGGTAGCGATTCCAAGAATCCTTCGATTGTCACTCTGGCTCTGGCAATTAGAGTCCGCAACGTGCGGCGAGCCGCCTCGGCGGGTTTTGGCGCCGAAAGCGTCGCTATGTGCCCTTCTTTGGTCAAGATGACGTGACTCCCTCTGGTGGGCGACCCTCCAGCCCATTTTCTCGGAGGTTTCACCGACCTCATGGGGTCTTACTATCGGCAGCGGGCCCACTACACATGGACCTCCACGTGCCGAGTGGCAACCGTCAAGAGCATGCCTTTTTCAGCCCGGACTTCCAAGCACTCCTTGATTGCTTCTTGAAAGTTCTTTTCGGCCTCCTGTTGGGTCTTGCCCTGGCTGACGCAGCCCGAGATCGCTGGGCACCCCGAGATGAACATCCCACCCTCATCCTGGAAAATCGTTACCAGAAACTTCATACCTTGCCTCGTCGAGACTTCGTCGCAAATGCGCGGTGAGGGCACGCCCTCCTTCGTGGCCGAGCGGTCGTCGCGCGCCTCAAACCATTCACCGTCTTCCCCGGTCGAAAATGCATCTGGGGTTCATCCCTCCCAACCCAAGTTTCAACTTTACCCGATGACGCACCAAGCGTCAACGCCTTTTCGTCTGGGTTTCGGCGGCTGTGAATAGCGGTGTGATGCTCCTTCGCCAGCCGCGCGACCCCCACTCTGCGGGCGCCGTGGTCAGGACATGAGAACGGACCGTTGAGGACGCGCCCACGCCTTTCTTGGGATGCGGAAGGCGGAGACCAGCCATCAATCCAAACTTGGGCACCCAACCTGCCGAACCTCTTGGCGAGCTCCTACCACAAATGATAAGCTCCGGCGGCCTTGGCTCCATGTCCGCCGAGGCGAATCTGAGTCAACTCCATGGAGGGCTTCAGAGAAAGGAAGACGATGAGGTCTCGTGCATTGCGAAGTCGCAGAAAAGTCGTTCCGTTGCTGTTCGTATTGTTCGTCACCCTTTTCAAGCCGGCCTTTTCCTCCGGACAGGGGATTGGGATAGAGCCTCAGGTCGAGGTTGCCGAAAACGGGACCGTCAAGGTAACGTGGGCGGCGCAAAACCAGTGCGTCGGGGCAAAAGTCTCGTTCGGAATTGAATTTGAAGATGATCCTATTGGGCTGCCTCAATATCGCTTGCAGGTTTCCGCGGTTGGCAAGCGGTCCCCAAAACCAGACCTTGTCCGGCAGACGGCAAGCGCCGAGAGCGCCGCCGAGTCGGCCGAGAGGCTGACACCGATTTCCCGTTTCGTCTATACGGCAGAAGCCTCCCTGAAGGACATCGAGAAGGCGATAGGCGGAACACCGTTCAATGGTAGCATCTTCTACCGCGCAACCTGCTTCGACCCAAAGACGAAGAGCTGGCTTGATTCCGGTGACTGCGTCTTTCGGTATGTCAAGCCCGCGGATTTCTATTCCAGGGCCGTGGCCATCGTGGAGGGCCCCATCGTCGCCAACATAACGTCTGGCTCCGTTCTGGTCCGCTGGGTGACGGACATGCCGAGCAGGGGCGTCGTACACCTCGGCGAAAAATCGGTACCGAGTCCAGGACAGCGAACGGAGCACGAGGTCATTGTTGATGGGCTTCAGCCAAGCACAACCTATTCCTACCGCATCGAACTCAGGACTGCACGCCCGATTTCCGCAGGCCCTGAAGGGAGTGCGTCGGTCACCCCGCCGACGGATGACATCCTGCGGACACGCCCTTACCGGTTTCGCACAGCTCCCCTACGCGGCTTGGACGAGCCGTTCTCCTTTGCCGTCTTCTGTGACACCCGCGCGAACGACTCTGCCCCGATTTCAACTCATGCCCTGAACGGAGTCAATGCGGACGTCCTTCGTCGGATTTCTCTGGGGGTCCTTATGACAAAGGCGAGCTTCGCCCTCATCCCCGGCGATTTGATCAGCGGAATCACCGACGACGTTCATAAGGCCGGGCTTCAGTTGCGAAGCTGGAAAAAGGCGGTCGCCCCCGCAGCCCACTCCGTCCCGTTTTATACGGGGATGGGAAATCACGACGCAGAGATTTATGACGAGCAGACTATCGAAGGTAAGAAGGTCCGCGTGCGCAAGAAGGGTGCAGACCTTGCAGAAGAAATCTTCCGTCGAGAGATGACGAATCCCACGAACGGCCCGCAGCTCCCCGAAAACTCGAACGACCCCACCTATTCTGAGAACGTCTATTCGTTCGATTATGGCAACTCCCATTTCGTGATGCTCAACGACGACTACAAGGTTGTCGCGAGCCCGTTTCCCTCGACGATGGAAGGCGGTTCCCAAGACGACCGCGAAAAGGGGAAGATTGTTGGGCGGCAACTCGAATGGCTTCGGCGGGACCTCGAGTCCGCCTCGAAAAGGGGGCAGGACAACATCTTCGTCTTCTTCCACGAAGCGGCTTTTCCTAACGGCGGGCACGTGGACGATTCCATGTATCATAAAGGCGATAAAGGCTATGTCGAGCCGAGGAGCGAATTCTGGCGGGTTTTGTGCCAGCACAGAGTCGTGGCGGTCTTCTGCGGCCACGAGCACAACTACAGCCGGACTCTCATTGACGAAAAGGTTGACAGGGGTTTCTCATTCCGAATATGGCAGATTATCACCGGCGGTGGCGGCGCCCCTTTCCATCCGCAAGAGCGCACCCCCTGGTCGGAAAGCGTAAAAGCCTTCTCTGCGAGGCAGCACTATTGCATCGTCGCTGTCGCCGGCCAAAAAGTGCGAATTCGCGTCCATGACCTATCAGGAAACGTAGTTGATGACGCGGAGCTAAGATAGCCGTGCCCGTGTTCGCCGCAGTAAAGACGAACGCCTCACAATTGTAGGGGACGAATGGCGACCATCTGCCCGGCGGCGCTTCCCATGATGAAAGCCGTGTGAGACACTTTGTCTCATTCACGCCCAATGTCGAACATCTCGTCTCGATTCAGCCACTAACCCTTTGACAACAGAAATTCGCGAGGAACTCAGCCCGTGGGCGAAAGCGAAGAGCATCTTGTCTGGCTTGCCAGAGCTGGCGACAGAGAAGCTTTTTCCGAACTGGTGTCGCTCTTTGAATCGAAGGTTTATCGTGCGGCGTATGCCCTGGCGGGGAATGACCAAGACGCAATGGACCTGAGCCAGGAGACGTTCATACGGGCTTTCAAGGGAATCGGCCGGTTTCGGGGCAGGTCCTCCTTCTTCACCTGGCTGTACCGCATTCTTTTGAACAGCTACAGGAGTTGGATGAGGAAAAGACGCAGGATTCCTGAAACCGTCAGCCGCGACCCTTTCGCAGAGGCGGAGACTGACGCCGCCGTCTCGACCGTCTCCGATTTCAACCAGGCTTCAAGCCGCGAAACGGTGGAGAAAGTGTATCGGGCTATTTCCTCTCTGCCGACGGAGCAGAAAATGGCTATCGTTCTTCATTGCCTCGAGGAGATGAGTTACCGGGACATTGCCTGCGCGATGAATTGCTCGATGGGAACCGTGAAGTCTCGGATTCATACGGCGAGGATTGCCATAAAAGAAATGCTGTTTTGTGAGTCAGGTCTCGGTGAAAGGAAGGGCTGACAGAAATGGAGTCCGACCGTGACAGATGGCCCGCGGAGAGAATGAGGCGAGTGGGGGCTGTCAGCGCCGCAATGGTGTCGGCGGCTGGACCCAACGTCCGGAGTTAGAAGGTGAGGTGCGAGATGAAGTGCGCAAAAGTATCGAAAAACCTTTCCGCCTACGTGGATGGCGAACTCGGGGAAAGGTTGCGTCGAAGCGTGAGCGAACACCTCAAGACCTGCGAGAAGTGTGCTTTGCAACTATCTCGCCTTGAGGAAGTCGCGCGCGTAACAAAAGCTTCTCTACAGGTGTTAACTTCCGCCAAAACATCGCCAGCGCACATGCGAGAGCAGGTCATTCGAGGCACTCAGCCGCTGGTGGCGCACCGGCCTCTCATGATCCCCGTTGCGCAGTTTGCACTTGTCCTAACCATCGTGGCGTTGATCAGCGGTCTTCTTGTCGGGATTGTGCAGGGGGCTCGGTTCAGCGCTAAGCGAACGGCTCTTCGTCGAGAAATCGCAGAGCAGAGCCGCGGTCTGGTGGGAACGGTGAAGGAATCGGAAGAAACCCGGACGCAATTGCTCGCAGCACAGGCGAGGTTGAGTGAAGTGGAAGAAAAACTGCGATTGGCTTCCGCACGGAAAGGCTTGACGGGCGCGGATGCTGAGACGCCCTCGACGCGGCCATGGCGACCCGTGTTGTGCTCGCTGCATGTCCCCGGCGCCGAGAGCATTCTGAAGAACGGTCTCTTTTAAGCGGCGTTTTCCGTCGGGATAGCTGCCCGAATGCAGTGGATTTCCGAAAGAGGGAGGATGGATGTCATGAACAGAAGATTTGTGAGCCTGGTGTCGTTCCTTACTGTCGGCTTGGTCTCTTTGCTGATGCTGGCTGGAGCGTGTGCGGAGGTGTCGCCACGAAACCCAGTCGAAACGCCGCAATGGGCGTCCTTCCTGCCCGCAGAAACGCCCCTTCTCTTTGCCATCGAGGACGCGGAGAGTTTCCGAAGCATTCTTTTCCCGCCGGACCCGGCGAAGGCACCATTCGTTTCTGCGGAAACGATCATCGCGACTCTCGGCGACTTCGACCCAAAATCCAGGTCGGGCCTCCGGGCCGGAACGGCGGTCGTCAAGAACCTTCTCGGAGCCTTCAAGGGAGGTTTCGTCATAGCCCTCAGCGAGAATCCGGCGTGGCCCACGCTCTTCTTCGCAGGCCAATTGAATCCCGATACGGGGAGTTTCTCGCGGTTCCTTTCCGAGAATATCCAGCCGATTCTCACACCTCTCGGATTGAAATGGGCTTTGGATAAAGACGAAGGTGGGGACCGTTTACAGGTCGGCGGTCTCGTCGTCTATTTCGCAACATCAGACTCGCGCCTCTTCGCCTCGACGGACCGCTCTGCCGTACTCCGCGCGAAAGGCGGACCTCTGGCTCCCGAAGCGGCCTTAGCCGGGCGGGAGTCGTTCAGAAAAGCCATTGCTCTGGTTCCGCCGAGGGGCCTCTTCGCTTTTGTGGACCTCCGAAGATTCGTCTCCCTGCAATTTGGCCGTCCTTCGACGGGCACCTGCAAGGCGATGTCAGACCTGGGTCTCGACAATCTGGAATCGCTCGCCTTCTCCGCAGACGCTGATGGTTCCTTTCTCAAGCTCAACCTTGCCGTTACAAGCAGCCGCGAGGTAGCCGGATTGCCCGCGATTCTCCTTCGACCGAATACGGCCACGAAAGCCGCGAACTTTGTCCCGCCCGACTATTCCCTCTTTCTGAGATGGAGTGTTGCTGGCGCGCGCGACGCCTACCGTGAATGGCAGGCCATTGTCCGCCGAATGGTGGATGATGTGAGCTGGCAGGAGTGCCAGGACGCCCTGGCAGAAGTCAACGCAAAGCGGGGATTTGCCCTTGAAGACATTCTCGACAATTTGGGCGAAGAGGTCGCCCTGGCGGTGAAACTGCCCGACCTGATCGGGATTCCGCCGACGCTCGCGCTCGTCGCCGTGAAGGATGAGGCAAAGGCACTGGATGTGATCTCACGTGCCCTGACAAAAGCGGGGGCGAAGCCGCAGGTTTTCAACAATGCCAGCAGCGCTCCCGTTTATACAACGACCCTTGTTCCGGGAGTCCTCGTCTCCTACACGACGAAGGACGGGTATCTTATCGTCGGTCTCTCGCCGACATCCATCGAGTCTGCCCTGGCGGCGTCAAGCTCAAGGGAATCTCTTGCCTCCCAGCCGCGTTTTGCATCGGCTATCGCGGCGGCGCCAGATGAAAACCTGTTCTTCGCCTACGCGGATATGCAGCGAGTCACCGCGTTCCTCGCCACTCTTGTTCATTGGTTTGAGTCCAATTTCCAGGCGATGTTCCGCGCCATATTGCTCAACGTTGACTATTCTCCACAGACTGCGGAAATCGTCGGAATGCTCAATCGCGAAGCAAAACGGATGGGCGATGCACTCATCTATGAAACGAGCGGGAGGGACTATGTCTCCGCCCACATCGAAATTCCACTGGGTGCCATCCGTTGCATCGCCTCTCTTCTCAAGCAGCCGCTTGCGAAGGCTGCGCAAAAGGCGGAGCGGGCCGCCTGCATGAGTAATCTCGAGCAAATCGCCGCGGCGTGCCACATGTACGCAAACGACCATGGCGACAAATTTCCCGACAGGCTGTCCCAGCTCGAACAGTACGTCGAACCAGTGAGCGTCTTCTCATGCCCGAGCGCTGGGAGCGCGGTTTCGCGCCTTGAAGACGTAGATTCCAAATCGAGCTACAAGCTCGTCGGGGGCTTCCTTCTGAAGGACGTGAAGGAGCCCGCCCGCAGACTGATTTTGTACGAGAGCCTGGAAAACCACAGGGACGGAGCGAATGTGGCCTTCGCCGACTGCCACGTCGAATGGGTCTCGGCGGAGACACTGCGAGAACTTCAAAAACAAGCGGGTCTGTGAGTCAACCCACGGTTTGGATGGAGGGATGAATTATGGTCGCAACTAAAAAGCACCCGGTCAGATTGATGCTCGTCGCGATGGCTTGTGGCTGGCTTCTCGGCGTCACGCCTCTGGCGTTCTCCGCCTGGCTCGACGGCATGAACGAGTTGCAGGTCGGGGACCGGACCTACCCCATTTGCCCGGAGAAGGAGTTGCCCAGACTGGCGTTTCTCATCCGGGAAGTGCCGGACGACCAGAATGCTGCCATCGAATACATCAAGGCGATCAACCTCTATGTGAAAGAACCGCAAGAGCTGGCCGACCTCTATGGCTATGTCCAGGGCAACCTGTGGATCGAGGAGGCGTCGGCGCTGCTCCCCTGGCTGGAGAAAAACGCGGGCGCCATTGTTGCCGTCCGCGAAGCAGCTGGCAAGCCGGACTGCAAATTCCCGGTCCTTAAGGAGCCCAAGGTCCCGTTCGTGAATGTTCTTCTCCCGCACCTCTCGACGATGCGATCGCTCGGTAGGCTGCTCATTATCGAGGGCAAACACCTGGAGCACCAGAAGAAAGTCCGCGAGGCTCTGGACACTTATCTGGCCATCCTGAAGATGGGCTACCACGTCTCCAAGGAACCCATCCTCATCTCCGGCCTCGTGGGAATAGCTCTCGACGCCATGGGCTCAAACGCCATCGAATCCTGTATCCTCCGGAATCGCCTCGATGCCGCCACAATTACCTACCTCCAGGAGAGGTTGAGAGTCACCAAGTGGGCGACCGAGAACTATGAAATCGCCATGTCGGGGGAAAGGGTCTTTGGCATGTCGCTCGTGGACGACCTGCTCGACCGCCCCGGCCAGTTGTCCCTTACGGACCTCGGAGCAAGCGGGTCCAAGCTGCAGAACCTGCTCCCGATCACCACGAAAGCTTTCCCAGAACTTCGTGAGACTGTTCGCGCGATCATGAAATCGGACTTCCGAAAATACTGGAAGGCGATGGACGAATGGAATAAACTGCCTGACCACATCGCGTTTCGACCGGAGAACCAGCCCTCCGACAAACTCATCGAGGAACTCCCCGCCTGGAGCCTCGCGAGAATGCTTGTCCCCGCCCTGGGACGGGCAAGGCTGGCCTTCGCTCGCGGAAAAGCGCAAAAGGCCGTTCTCGACGCAGTAGCCGCCCTCGAACTGTACCGGCAAAAGAAGGGCGCTTATCCTGCGAACCTCAACGAACCGGAAGAGATTCTCAGGGCCATCCCTCTCGACCCCTTTAGCAACGAACCTCTGAAGTACAACCGAACCGAAGACGGGTACCTCATCTACAGCATCGGCGACAACCTCGTGGATGATGGCGGGGTGGAAGGCGAAAAGGGACAGCCCAAGGACATCGTCGTCCGCAACCCCTTCCCCAAGCCCGAGCCGTTCAAAGCTGACAGATAAGCGAGGCTCCAGTTGCCAGCAGACGCGGTCCCGGGATGCCCTGGGTTATTGGGGACCCACGACGCATTCGCTTTTCGCTCACGGTCGTTCAAGGCTGATGGAGGCGGAACGGCGGGTGTATAGGGACTCGCGCATGAGACAATCCAAGGCCGTAGGTGGGGGTGCGGCTGTATCTCAGTGGTGCGCCATCGGCGGGACCGCTTTCAGTTGTCTGTTCTGCTGCAGACAAACGCAGTCTCGACACCCGGACGATGAACCCAGTGAAGCCTACGGCGGCAACCGGGCCGTCGGAACTGTGAGTACCGCCGGCATCCTGCCGGCTGGCCCAGGGGCATCTTGCCCCCGATTTGGGTTGTGCGGCGTGAGATGGGTCCCTGTCGCGGGCGTCTCCTGAGGGCGGGACGCCCTCAGGACTGCCGCCGAGACGGCGGCGTTACCGGGTGCCGAGGCATCCACCAAAATACAGCCGCACGGGTAGGTGGTCCGGGGGAGGGCGCCCAGGATTGCGAATCCGACGTGAGCCGTGCCCCCGCCCGTTGTGCCCTCCACAGATGGACCCGGTCACCCAGATGAACAGCCCCGAGTGCATCCGCTGCCTCAAATGCACATCGAGGCACCACCTGAACCTCGGGATGAAGTAGGCGAGCGGAATTGCCGGCAGTCAGCGGGCCTTTGTGCTCATGGCGGGGACCCGCGCTTCTGGGCCCTGATCCGCCAGGTCCGACGGCGAACCGGCTGCATCCGGCACCGGCGCTACGTGGGCAAGAGGTCCTGCTTGTCCAGACCCAGCCAGCCGCACCCCCAGTTGATTATCTCCTCGTCGCGCGGGTTCTCGTAGGCGTTGCGGCACCCGACGCCGAAAGCCAATCGGCGGTACACGGCGACAGCGTAACGACTCGGGTTCGACTGAAGCTGGGCAGCCGACAGCGTTCCCTCCCACCACACCGTCTCGTCAGCAAGCGAGCGGGCGTACTCTGTTTTCTCGGTTTTCTGCGATAGCCCCCAGGTTGGCTCCAAGCCCTGAATGGGGATCCCTTTGACATGGCGGAGTTCCACGTGGATCAAGACCTGGGCCTGCAACCCAACCCCCCCCAGGAGGTTCCTGAGGAACAGAAGCCACAGGGCCGGGTAGGCAATCAGGTGCTGGCGCTGAACATCGGCCGAGCAGACAAGTTCGGTGCGGGCCCCCGTCTCGTGGGAGAGGTGCTCCGCGATGAAGACCGACCCCCAGCTCGTGAGCTCCAGGTGTGAGGGGTCTCGCCCCTCTGAGCCGCGGACAAGGATGGCGTCCTGCTGCGCGGCCCAGGGGTAGGCGTGCCAGGGGCAGCGGCTATGCGCGACCGCCGCCCGCTCTAAGAGCGCGTGCAGGTCACCGGGCTCAATCACGCGCTCGGCCGGGAACTGGGGCACCGCGTAGAAGAGGATAGCCGGGGCTGGCTGCTTGGAGTTAGTCAGGCGTGGTGTGCCGAGGGCCTTCCACCTTTCGATCGCCGTTCGGATGATCTCGTTCCTGTGGTCAACAAGGGCCTTGCGGCGGTCCGTCAGCCGCCAGATCTCGTCCTGCTTTGCCAAGAGCGGCTCAAAAGTCATCGAGTGCTCGTCAACCCGCAGGCGCACGAAGCATCCCCGTCTCTCGAGGAGGAAGTGCGGTGCCGAGACGCTCGCGGGGACATGCACGACGTAGCACGCCCTATCGCCTTTTCCGACCGGGATCGCGTCAGAGACCTCGATTTCAGTGAGCGGAGGGTAAACCCACTCCACGCCCCAGTAGGCGAGGGTCTGCTTGAGGTTGGGAATCGGGTCCACGCCCGGGATGGACTCGATCTGCCCCCCGCCCTGTCCGCCCTTTTCCTTTACCCCGAAAATCAGGTAACCGCCGAATGTATTGGCCAACGCGGAGACCTCCTTGAGGACGTCGTCCCTGCCGCTGTTGCCTGACTTAAACTGGGACTTGTACTCGAGGACGACGCTCTCACGGACATCGTTCTTTTGCAGTCGCTCGATGTCGCCAAATGCGAGATCCGAGAGAAGCTTTCCAAATACCATATCCCTTGCCCTCCGTGTTAAGCCGCGCTACCGCCCGCACGAGAACTTCCCGGCGAATGGGTCAAACCCATTCGTGGTCTTTCAACCACTGGTATTCCGGCGGAAGGTTTGCCCACATCTCGTCGGCAATCTTGTCGAGCTTGTGCCTCTCCGCCAGGTCGAGCTGGCGGCGCTCCCTGACGGCCCGAACGACGTTGTCCACCTGCTGGTTATTGATGAGGCCCGGGATAGGCGACGTCATTGCATCGTTGGAAAGGATGTATCGCAGAGCCAGTCGTGCCCTGTCATTGTCTTCTCCCGCTGCCGGGTTCCCTGGCTGGCTGTTCCCGCGAAAGAGCGAGTTGCTCGCAAAGGGCTTTATGCCGAACAGGCCAACATCGCATTTCCGGACGGCGTCGAAAAGGCTGTGCTGAGGCTTCTCCTTGCTCTTGGCTGTGTACGGCGTCAGAATCACCTCGATTTCCGGGAAGTTCTTGATAACGTGTGCGAGCCATCGCCGGTCGTGAGAGGAAATTCCGGTGAAGCGCGCTTTGCCCTGCTTCTTGGCCCGTTGCAGGGCTTCCAGAAACTCCAGGGTCTCTTCAAACGTGTGCTTTCCACCCGGTTCATGGCACGTGATTCGCCAGAGGTCCACATAATCAAGCCCGCAGGTTTTCAGCCCGTCGTCAAAACCTTGCATTAGCTTGTCCGCCGTCCGCCATTCCTCAAACCTCATCTCTCGCTCGTACCAGGAGTATCCGAAATACATTTTGTCCCTTCGGCCTTTCAGCGCCTTCGCGTAAGCCTGCACCTCGTCTCCCGCGCAGGCGTCCACATAATTGATTCCGCAATCAATGCACTTGCTGACGACCTCGGTTCGGTTCTTGACGAGGTCCTCGTTTCCGGGCAAACGCTTCCAGTGCCCGCCAAGGCTCACGGCTGACACCATCAAGCCCGTCCTCCCCAACCTGCGGTACTCCATGTTCTCGTTATAATTGAGAATCCTGGTCGGGTATTGCTCTTCCTTCTTTTCCTGCCCGAAAGCCGACTTTGTCACAGCAAGCCCGGTTGCGATGCCGACCGCTGCTGCGGTGCTCTCTCGGACAAATTCGCGTCTGGTCATTTTCTTTTCCGCCATGATGAAGGACCTCCTCTTTTACGGATTGGTCAGATTGCGTCCCCGGCAGAACCACTCAGCGAATGACTATATCACACAGCCGTTCGAAACGGGATTGGTAACCGCGAGGATAAAATTCAACACAGAGAGGAGTGGCCGAGCGATGCTCGGTGTTTCCTTGGGGACCAAGGTGTTACAGCCGCAACGTCGTGTTGGACCTCAAGGCTTGAGTTCTCGCTCGCACGCGGACGCTCTGCTCCCCAGCCGGGGGCACGAAAAGCTGCCCGAGCTGCTAAGGCGCTTCCCCCAAACCGAGTGCGAGCCTGCCTACTTCTCTTTGAGCAACGCGCCTGTCGCTTTATCCCAGCGGACTGCTCGGTATCCAAGGCGGTGCTCCCCGTGGCAATCGGTGCAATATTTCTCTTCCGCTGTGCCCGCGAGAGTCGGCTTGTGAACGTCGCTGAGCTTCTCCGTCGCATGGCACTTCAGGCAGGAGGGATTGATTCTCTCCTTCGGATACATGATGTCCGGCGGTGTGACGTTTGCCTCGTCCCCGGTATGGGCGTAGGACTCGCCGTGGCACGCAACGCAGCCGATGTTCGCTTTCACGTGCTGGAGGGCAAGCTCTTCATCCTCGTAGTTGATATGGCACACGTGGCAGCGGCTATTGTCGGCAGGTCTCGTTGGTGGGGTAGAGGAGTCCCCTGCGTTCTTCGCCTCGTCAGGCATGCGCGGTTGTCCCTCGTGGACCACTGGGCGATGGCTGCACGACAGCAAAACGACCGCCATCAGAGCCACCAGCAACAGCCCGATGCAATCTCTCATAAGGACCCTATCGCAGAAAACCGACCTCATTCTGTCCTGATATAGGTCAGGCGGGCGGCGGAACACTCTGCACCTACCACCCGCCTGACTCCTGTCATCTCATTCAATCCCGATTAGACGTACTCCCAGTCCTTCAGCCACTGATATTCTTCCGGCAGCTTCGCCCACATTTCGTCCGTGGCCTTTTCCAGCTCGGCGGCCTCAGCAAGGTCCAGGTCGCGTCGTTCCGTCACGGCCTTCGCCACGTTATCCACCTGGTGGATATTGATAAGTCCGGGGATTGGCGCCGTCAGAGCGAGGTTGCAAAGGATGTAGCGAATCGCCATACGCGCAAGCCGGTCGTCTTCCTCGGCATTGAGGTTCCCGGGTGAGCTATCCCCCTTAAAAAGGGAGGCGTCCGCGAAAGGCTTTATGCCGAAGACCCCCACATTGTACTTCTTCACTGTGTCAAACAGGCTGTCTGTTGGGAGGACCCTGCTCCTGGCGGTGTAGGGCGTGACGACGACATCAACAATGTTGGGGTAGGTCTCGATCATCCATTTGATGTGGGGGCGGGCGTGTGAGGAGAAGCCCGTGAAGCGCGCCTTCCCTTGCTGCTTGGCTGCCTCAAGGGCCTTCATCATCTGCTCGACTTCGCCCTCGGTGTGATTGTGGCTTTGCTCGTGCATGGTGATTCGCCAGAGGTCCACATAGTCGAGACCCGACTCCTTCATCCCCTCGTCCAGGGTTCTCAGCAGCCCCTCCTTGGTGCGGAAGTTATCGTTTCGCATTTCCTTCTCATACCACGAGCAGCCGAGATACATCCTGTCCCGGCGTCCCTTGAGAGCCGCGCTGTAAGCCTGGACTTCCTTGATGGTGCATGCGTCAATGTAGTTGATGCCCGCTTCAATGCTGCGGCTGACGACCTCGTGCCGATTCTTCATGAAGCCCGGGTTCTTGACGTCAACGCTGAGCCAGTCGCCCCCCTCGAAAGCGTCCGGCACCATCGTGTTGACGCGCTTCCAATGGCCTCCCATGCACACCGCCGACACCATCAAGCCAGTCTTCCCCAGCTTCCGGTACTCCATCTTTTGGTTGTAGTTGAGAATCTTCGTCCGGTCCTGAGCGCCGAGGGCGGACTGCCCTGCGGCAAAGCTCGCGGCAATTCCCACCGCCGCCATGGCGCCGTCGCGTACGAATTCGCGTCTCGTCATCTTCTTCTCAGCCATATCTTAACCTCCTTGAATTAGGGTAAACGTGTTCGACCAGAAACCTTGTCAGAAGACCCAACGCTCAAGGGTGGATCCTACGCCTTGACTGCCCGGGTACCACTTTACGGGGCTTTCAGAGGGACTCACGCGGTCTAATCTTCACCTCCCTGACCATGATTTTCATTTTCGCATATTGGTCGCCTGCATGAACCTGAAATCCGACCCTGCCGCTGGCGCTCCGATTGTCTTTCAGGTTGGCGACTATCACGCCATTGAGCGTGACTTTGATTGTATCGCCGACGGCAGCGATCGCCGCGGTGTTCCATCCTTCGCAGTTGACAATGCTCTCGTCCGCCACCTTGCTCAGGAAATCGCCCGACCAGATGCTCCCGGTCGCGCATCCGTATTCTTTCAGGTCGAGAATGTCCATCTGGTAACCGAGACCGTTCTCCGGCGCCCTGAACCAGATGCCGCTATTCGCCGGCCACTGCACCTTAAACGTCACCACAAGCTCGAAATCGTCGTAGGACTTGTCTGTGAGCAAGTCTCCCGCGAGACCATCGCTCTGCTGACCGACCAGCACCCCGTTTTCGACGGTCCATCTCGCATTTCCCACGGGCTTCCATCCGGTCAGGTCTTTCCTGTTGAAAAGCTGCGTCCAACCTTCGGAGGCTGGTTTCGCCTGCGGCATCGGGGCGACAAGCCGCACGTGCCTTCCATGACAGTCCGTGCAGATGGAGTCCTTTGTTATGATTTGACCGTTCGGTCTGCGTCTCCCGTGCCACTCCTTGCGAAACGCTTCCACCGCCTCCTTGTTCTTATGTTCCCCGTGGCACTCGCCGCACATCTTGTTGACCTCGGCTCGCCCGAAAAGCCGATCCGGTCTCGTGGCAGCCATTTCGTCGTCCATGTGCTCGAGGCACGGTCCGTGACAGGCGGCGCACATCACCCCCGCCTTTCGGTGCTGCACGGTCAACTCCTCGTCGTCGAAATCAATGTGGCAGACCATGCACGCGGAGTTACTCTTCAGAACCGCCTCTTCCCCTTCCTTTCTTCTTTGGTCTTCCTCCGTTGCAGCAATCAGCGACACGACCGCTGCTACTGCAAGAACGACCATCCCGGCGTTCGTGACCCGGCGCATCACTCTCCTTTCACAAGGGTCCGCTACGCGCTCTGATTCGTAAATTCGGTGACGCATTGTTGGGCAGAATTACAGGATAAAGGGATGCTGAGTACGTCCCTTCGTGTGGGTGGAAGTCGTCGTGCCTTCGCATCGTAGTCCCAAAATTTTGTCCATCCTGTTCAATCTGTCGAGAAACAACCCCGCCCGGGCGAGGCATACGTCATCGTACTTGGGAAATCGTGCATTGAGCGCGCCCTGTCAGACCCATTCCCACTCGCGCAGCCAAGCGTACTCCTCCGGTAGATTCGCCCATGCCAGGTCCGTCTTCCGCTTGAGCCACTCCACATCCCGCCAGCTCACTCCCTTTTTGCGGTCATAGGAGGCTCTCGCATTGTTCTCGACCTCGCGCATCGTCGTCATCCCGGGCAGAGTCGCCGTAATCGCCTCGTTCGCCAGAATGTATTGCAGGGTCAATCGAGCGAGCTTGTGCTCCTCCTCCGATCCTTGCTCTGGCGCGGGGAAGCTCTTATCAGCAAAGACCGAGCCGCCCGCAAAGGGCTTTATCGTGCAAACGCCAATGTCGTGTTTTTTCACCGCCTCGAAGATGCTCGTTCGCGCCGAATCGCCTTCGTCCGCTCCGCGTTCCTCGATCACTTCCTTGCCGTCAATCACTTTCGACTGCGCCGTGTAGGGGAAAATAATCATTGAAATCTGCGGGTATTTCTCGATGATGTGCTGGTGCCAGTATCGCGTGTGCGACGATACGCCAAACCATCTCGCCTTCCCCTGCTTGTGCACCCTCTCGAATGCCTCGACCATCTTCTCAACGTCCGCGTCGGTGTTGAGGGGCGGGTTCATCTGCGCCTGAACGCGCCAGATGTCAAAATAGTCCGTCTTGAAGCACTTCAGGCATTCCTCGACATCATAGACCAGTTTCTCAACGGTGCGATTCTCCGGATTCCGCGGTCCGAAAAGGTGATCATCCGCCCCGACAATCATCTTCTCTCTTCGTCCTTTCAGCGCCATCCCGTAAGAAATGCACTCCGCCCGCGTTGTGATGTCGAGATAGTTGATCCCGCACTCGATGCACTTGCTCACGACATCGCTGCGGTTCTTCGCGACGTCCTCCGGACATTCGTCCTGATCGAACCGGTCCCAGTATCGCCCACCGCCGCGATTCCTCCAGTGCCCGCCGAGGCTCACCTCCGAAATCATCAGGTTCGTCTTCCCCAGCCGCCGATAGCCCATCATAGGGTTGTAGTTGACGATCTTCGAGGTGTCCACCTTCACCTCTTTCGCCTCGCCCGACTTTGCACCGGCTGCGGCGAGAAGCATTCCCGCTCCCATCACCGAGCTATCCTTGAAGAACTCCCTTCTGCTGATTCCCTTTCTTTCCATTGGCACATCTCCTCCATTCGCCATAACCGATCTCGTCGCCTGATGTTCAAGACTTCGTTTCCAGTTTGAGGGCATCGTCCCACCTTCATTTATTATTATACAGCAGGTGCGTTCAGGACCCAAATCCTATCGTCGTCGGAATCGGGCCGACGTCCACACAACATGCGCTGCGACCTTCAAAACATTTGACAACAGGTCTGTCGAGAGTTATTGATTCTATTGTTGTCGTGGCGGAGTTTCCGGTAGAACCTGGCGGTGAAGCCGCTGCCAGACAATTACACGAGAACCGGACCGGCTGAGGATTGCAGACAACGATCCTCGGGACCGACAGTCGCCTTGCAGGAGAGGAGATAACCGATGGCGCAAGAGGAAGTCACCAGAAGGGAATTCCTGAAACAGAGTTCCTTGATTGGCGCGGGGATGTTTCTCGCCGCTGCCACTACGAAGCCCGTTGAGGCGAAGGACGAAGAGAAAGGAGGAGCTACCATGGGCATGAAAGTCGGTATCAATATGGAATTCATCCGAAGGGCGGAGAAGCCTTTCAAGTGGGGAATCGCGAAGGCCGCCGAGATCGGCTACAAGTACTGCGAGCCGATGGTTCACATCGGGCGCGAGTTGATGAGCGAAGCGGGGTATTATCACACCGTCTCCATGTCCGAAGACCCGCTGGAAATACGAGCCATCCTCGAAAAGCACGGCCTTCAAGCGAGCGGCTTGTCCTGCCATAGCCCTCTCGCGAGACCGGAAATCTCTGTAGAATATATCAAGCAGGCGATCCGATTTGCCGCGGAGATGGGCGCCCCCGTCTGCAACACCGACGAGGGAATGATCCCTGAGTGGATGGACGAGGACACCGCCTTCAAAATCATGCACTACACCCTCAAGTCCGTCGTCCCCGTCGCCGAGAGGCATAAGATTAAAATCGGCATCGAACCTCATCAGAAATTCAGCATCTATACCGAGAAGTTGGTCAAGATTGCCAGTCTTGTCCCGTCGCCAAACCTCGGCTTCAATTTTGACTCGGGCAATGCCTACCTCGGCGGCGTCAGCGACCCCTACCAGATGCTCGAGGCGATTGCTGATCGGACATTCCACATTCATGCTAAGGATATCGAACTCAAGCAAAGCGAGGATGAGAGAGGAAAGGTCACCGGCACCGCCGTCGGATGCGCCTGCGGCGATGGCGTCATAGATTGGACACGCATCGTCAGGATTCTGAAGAAAGTGAAGTTCGAGGGCGTTCTTTCTGTCGAGTGCGGGACGGTTGAGCAGGCGGAGAAAAGTCTGCATCATCTAAACAAAATAATCGCTGCGGAACGAGCATAAGCGTCCATCCGATGCGAGTTCCGTTCTGACGCTCCAAAGCGAGGGGCAAAGGAATCTTCCCGATGCGGCGTCGCGCCACAATCGGGAGCGCACTGTCTGTTGCGCCTAACGACCTCAACTCTAATCACTTGCGCCAAGGGTCTAAAGAAAGGGGTGAACTATGAGACACCTTAGTTCAAAGCAGGGCGTGTTCGCACGGTTATCTGTCGGCATGGTTTTGCTGGCAGCGATAACCGTGCCGGTTCCCGGCTTGGCAGAAGAAGCGGCTGCCAAGGCGAAAGTGCTGTTGTTCGTCGGTGGACCAATTCACGACCACAAAGGCATTGGAAACGAGGTCGAGAAAACGCTCAAGGAGTTTGGGCAATTCGAGGTCACGAAAGTCGAGGAAGACCTCAACTGTCTCGTCTCCCCGAAGCTCGATCCTTACGACGTGATTGTCTTCTATTACACCGTCGGCTCGATCACTCCCGAACAGAAAAAGGGGCTTTTCGATTTCATCGCTGCGGGCAAGGGCTACGTCGGCTTCCATTCCGCCTCCGACTCCTTCCGCGAAGATGAGGAATATCGGAAATTCGTCGGCGGGCATTTCGTCACGCACCCGGCTTATCGAGCATTCCCCGTCAAGATTGTGGATAAGGAGAGTCCCCTCACCAGAGGCTTGATTGACTTCGAGATCACCGACGAGCAGTACATCCTCCAGCAAGACGACCCGGACATCCACGTCCTCGCCACCGCCCCCCATGAAGGAAATGACCTTCCCATCGTCTGGACGAAATCCTCCGGCAAGGGCCGACTTTTCTACATGGGCTTCGGCCACGACGCGAAAGCCTGCCAGCAGGACATTTTCAAAACGTTCCTGGTCCGCGCGACGCTCTGGGCAGCAGGCAAGCCCGTTCCCGACTACGTGGCTGGCTTCACGCCCATCTTCGACGGGAAAACTCTCGGCGGTTGGCATATCAGCCGCTCGACTGGGCACGGCACCGGTGGAAAATGGGTCGTCGAGAACGGCACCATCGTCGGGCAGCAGAACCCTCCCCGCCAGGGCGGCATCCTCGTCACCGACAAGCCGTACGGCAACTTCGAGTTGATTATCGAAGCCAAGCCGGAGTGGGGGATTGACAGCGGCATTTTCCTCCGCTCGACTGAAGACGGCAAAGCGTACCAGGTTCTCGTGGACTACCGCGAGGGCGGCAACGTCGGCGGAATCTATGGCGAAGGCATCGGAGGGTTCGGAAAGCCCTCTCCGCAATATCCCGCCGCATGGAAGAAGGATGATTGGAACATCTTCCGAATCAAAATCGCCGGTCAGCCGCCCAAAATCACCGTCTGGATGAACGGCGTCCACATGATTGACT
>CAZFAP010000013.1:0-44916 GCA_964516325.1 uncultured Verrucomicrobiota bacterium | reverse complement strand
TCTCTCTGACTGCGGTAGCCAGTCTCGTGCCCGCCCACCGCAACTGAGCGACTACCGCCAACTGGTTTGCGGTCGTACTGCTCCAGAGCGCTATTGCCCAAGGCCGAAGCGAGTGCTACATTAGGCATGGGGCGAAAGGCGGGTCGTCCCCCTGCAAGAGGCACGGCGACACGTCGGCGGCTGGAGACTTTCAGCCGCTGCGGTCGAGAGGCAGGAGGTGAACGACGTGAACCGAGGAATATGGATAGCCGGTGTTATTGCGCTCGGCCTGGTGATCTTGTTTCTCGCCAGAACCACGGACAATGACCGCGAAGAGCCCGCAGCTCCTCCTCCTTTGCCGGTTCCTTCTCCCTCGCCTCAGCCCGGAATCAGAGTGGAAAGCCTTCAGTGCCCCGCCTGCGCGGGCTACGGTTACGTCACAACGACGGCCAGAACGGGGATGAGAAGAGAGGTTTGCCAGTTCTGTGGGGGAAAGGGAGGAAAGGTTTTGCGGATTCCGCCCGGATATGTGAGGTGTCCGGACTGCGATGGCTTCGGGCGCAAGCTCGCCCGTGACGGCTTCGTCGTCTGCGCGAGGTGCAGCGCTACAGGAATCGTCAAGGCCCCCTTTCAGCCGACGGAATGAACCTTCTACGGGACCGTGGCGCGACCCGCTCGCAGACCGGTCGAAGCCGTAGGCCAGGGCAGACTGGCAGGCGACCGGGGGATGTTCGTTTCCCCCTCTCATCTGATTCTAAACGCCCAAAAAGACGGAGGTGGAAATGAGAATGCTTCGCGTTTGCGCAGTCGTGTGGCTGTCGTTCTTTGCTTGTCTTACCGCCCAGACGGACTC
Source organism: uncultured Verrucomicrobiota bacterium (assembly GCA_964516325.1). GTDB lineage: Bacteria > Auribacterota > JABMQX01 > JABMQX01 > JABMQX01 > CAZFAP01. The sequence continues at coordinate 44,084 of CAZFAP010000013.1, read as the reverse complement.
GCCTTCGGACCGCATCGAGCAGTACCATGCCTATGACCTCGTACTTCGCGGCTCCGGGCAGCGTGCCAATGAGTTCATGGTTGATGTTTCCGCGACATTTGAGGGACCAAAGGGGGAGAAGCTGACCATCCCCGGTTTCTACGACGGCGCCGGAAACTGGAAGGTGCGTTTCTCGCCGACCTCGATCGGGAAGTGGAGATACACGACGCGGTGCGGCGCCGATTCTGCGATGAACGACAGGAAGGGCGAAATCGAGTGCGTCCCGAACACTAATCCGAACATCCACGGCGGCCTGAAGGTGGACCGCGACCATCCGTGCCATTTCATTTACGAGGACGGCACGCGATATTTCCTCCTCGGCTTCGAGGCAGATTGGATTTGGGCTTTAGACATGTCCGATCCTGAGATGCCGAATTTGAAGAGATTCGTTGACGCCATCGCCGCGCACGGTTTCAACCATCTCGTCATGAACGCCTACGCTCACGACACGACCTGGGCAAGGGGGAAGTCTAACGAATGGGATTACGGTCCGCCCGAAATGTTCGCCTGGGAAGGAACGAACGACAAGCCCGACCAGAGCAGAATGAACGTGCGATTCTGGCAGCATTACGACAGGGTTATCGCCTGCTTGCAGGAGAAGGGAATCGTCGCTCACATCATGCTGCGGGTCTATAACAAGCTGGTCAACTGGCCGAAAAACGGCAGCCCGGAGGATTGGCTCTACTACAAGCATATCATGTCGAGGTATCAAGCGCTCTCGAACGTCGTCTGGGATTTCTCGAAAGAAGCCCACAACGAAAAAGACACCGCGTATAAGCTCGCCGTCATCAGAGCTATCAAAGAATGGGACGCCTATGACCGCGTCGTGACCGTCCACGACGATAACGCAAACTACGACAACGACAGCTACAACGTCTGCGATTTCAGGTCGGACCAGCAGCATGAGAAGTGGGGCGAAACCATCCTCGCGCAGCGGAAAGCGCGCCGATGGCCCGTCGTGAACATTGAGTACGGTTATGAGCGCGGCGTGGAGAATCTGCCGACATACGGCGTCATGCAGGGCTGGCAGGAGGTCTTGCGGAGAACGTATGAAATCATCTGTGGTGGCGGCTACGTTAATTACTATTACTCGAATACCTCGTGGGACTTGGTCAAATGGGCGCCCGAGCCGCCCGGTTGGAAGAAGTATCGCATCCTCAAGGACTTCTTCGACGGCGTCAAGTATTGGCAGATGGAGCCAAAGGGGCAAGTCAACGGAGCATGGCTTCTCGCCAACGAAGGGAAAGAATACGTCGTCTTCGCCCCGAACGGCGGCACGGTTAAACTCAGGGTCTCGAATGCGCAAGCGGCTCTCTCCGCCGAATGGTTCAATATTCAAACGGGCGACAAAGCTCCGGCTGGCAAGTTCCATAACGGCGAGCATTCGAAGGAATCCCCCTTCGGCCCCTTGCCCGTCGTCCTGCACCTGTGCAAGGATTGAGCTGAAGAGAGCCGGCACACTCCCAGCGCAGGCCGCCCCCCGCGCGCGCCCTGGCGAGATGGTGGCGCCCCTGGGCAAGCAAAAATGTGGCACGGGCGTCCTGCCCGTGGACAACCATGGGCAAGATGCCCATGCCACGTCGCCTTGCGTTGATATTTCGGCGGAGACCTGCGAACATAAGGCGCGGCATGCCCTCAGGAGCGCACCCATATCTCCAAGCCATAGAGGGACGCGAGCCGAATGAATCAACGCACGGTTACGGCGGTTCTTGAACGGGAGGGTGACGCTTGTGTCGCTCTGTGTCCGGAGCTTGACGTGGTGAGCCAGGCGACCACGGTTGAGGAGGCGCTCGCTAATCTCCGTGAACCGGTGGAACTCTTCCTTGAGACCGCCAGCCCAGAAGAGATTGAAGAGCGGCTTCACTCAGAGGTCTTCGTCACGCGGTTCGAGGTCGTGCATGGCTAAACTCCGCGTGGTGTCCGGCCGCGAGGTCTGCGGCCTCCCTCCAGCGCTGCCCTTGGGGCGCCGCGGACACCGGTTCTCGATCGGGTGCGTCCCGGAACGCAACTTTGGATTCAACAAAAGAAGAGACAATAGAAAATGAAACGGCTGAGTTGGCAGGTTCGTCTGGGAATAGGGCTGATCTTATTGTCGGCGCTTCTATACATCATCCATTTTGTCATCTACAGGGACCCCCGCCACATTTTCATCTATCTCATTGGCGACATCGCCTTTATCCCCATTGATGTCCTGCTTGTTGTGCTGATCATTCATCGTCTTCTGACCCACAGGGAAAAGCGCGCCATGCTCGAAAAGCTGAACATGGTCATCGGGGCGTTTTTCAGCGAAGTGGGAACGGGACTCCTCGGCTACTCCTCCGCATTCGATTCCCAGTTGGAGAAGATCAGGAAAGAACTCATCGTCGGCAAGGATTGGACCGACAGGGAATTCCTCGAGGTTTCAAAGCGGCTCAAGAAATACGAGCACCCGGTGGACGCTCGAAAACGCGATTTGGATGCTCTCAAGCAATTCCTCACTGCGAGGATGGACTTCATGCTCCGGCTGTTAGAGAACCCCAACCTCCTCGAACACGACTCGTTCACGCAGCTTCTCTGGGCGGTCTTTCACCTGACCGAAGAACTGGCAAATAGAAAAAGCCTGTCCGGCTTGCCCGATAGCGACCTGGACCATCTCTCCGGCGACCTGAGGCGAGTCTATACTCATCTCCTATCCGAGTGGCTCGATTATATGCGCCATTTGAAGCGCAATTATCCCTATCTCTTCTCCCTCGCGATGCGGACCAACCCCTTTGACCCCGCCGCCTCCCCGGTGGTCAAGTGAACCACGTTCGGGGCGGCAGGGGCCGAGGGAACAAGAGGGAGAAGGGAAATTCTGGCAGGGCGCCGGGGCGGCAAACCCCCTGACCGGGATTGGCGCGGCGGTTTGGCTTCGATCGCCCGGGTGGTGGCTGCGTTTGGGTCAAAGCGTGTTGAAACCAAGGAATGGATGGAGGGCGGGAAAAATGAAAAGCGATGCAATGTGTCGGGTGATCAGGTTGGCGGCGGTCACGGTGCTGGGAGCCGGATTTGTCTTGTGCGTCCCCGCCGGGGCTTCGGAAGACAGCCCGGAGGGAATTGCCGGGACGGAACGGTCCGTGGGCGAGGGGGATATCTCCTCTCAGCCCAAGGTCTCAGTGGAAGCGATCCTTGTTGAGCTGGGCTCGGGGGCTGCCGCAAAGATTGCTAAGGTCGTGGGATTCAGGCTCGACCCGGTAGGAGAGCAACTGGTCCTCACTCGCCAGCAAAGAGAGAAGTTGCTTACCGCCGTCAGGGAGAGTCCCGGGGCAAGGATCGTTGCGTCCTCAGGCGCCAGGGTCGCGGCGGGCAAGGAGGTCCAGCTTCATTTGCGCGGAGAGCTTCTTCACCTCATAAAGCGCGACTCGCAGGCCGCGGCTGACGCCGGTGCCGAAAAAGAGGCCAGCAAGGCACCCGGCGGCGAGCCCAGCAAGGGCAAGGCCGAAGAACCCGAAGGCAAGAAGCTCGTCGCGGGGGTGAAAGTCAAGCCAACCGTCATGGATAGTCGGATTGCGCTCGTCGCGACGGTCGAAGTTAGCGTCGTGGTCGGATCGAAGAAGATTGAGCACACAGATTTGACCGAGCCAGTGCTGAGCACTTCCATGAAAACGACAAGCGTTGTGCTGCGAGACGGTTCATCCCTGCTCCTCAAGGAACCCCTGCTCAAAGCCATTCTCGCTTCCCGCGTTGCGGAGCAAGCCCCGAAAAATGGCGAAATCAGCCCGCAGAAAAAGGAAATGCTGAAGAAGCTCGACACGGTGGTGCCTGAAATCCAGGTACAGGACGCTGGGTTGAAAGAGGTGGTTGAGTATGTCTCTCGGGAGGCCGGCATCAACATAATCATAGACCCGGTGGTGTCTGAGCCGTCTGACGGAGGCATTACGATCAGGCTACAAAACGCCCCGCTCAAGGACGTGCTCAGGCACCTCCTCCACCAGAAGAAACTAAAGTACATTGCAGAGGACATCGCCATAGTTATCGTCCCGGAGGATTACGGGCCCTCCGAGCCTCTTCTGAGCGAGGTCGTCCGATTCCTCCCCGATGGAGCTGAAATCGAAAGGGTGCCGGGCGGTGTCGGCCCCTCGGTGCCGGGGGGAAGGAGACCCCGGGATTCCCGCGAACCCTCGCAACCCGACCCCAGGAACGCCGAAGCTATCAAGGATTCCCTGCTCGAGAGCGGAGTTCCCTGGCCGCAAGGAAGCAGGGTTGTATATGACGCGGACACCGGTACCCTGATCGTTACGAACACGGCCAGCAACATGGGGATCATCCGGGTCCTCCTGCATGAAGCTCTCCCTTCCTGGTTTCGGCCGGAAAATCAGCAAACCTTGTTGACAATCGTTTCGGTGACCAGCGCCGAGCGGAAGTGATGCCCTTAACCGGCCAGCTGGCAGGCGCCACCGGCCGTTTCTGTCGCCCGGGGTGAAAGGGGGCCGGCGAAGGACGAGGTGAGGGGGCCGACACTCTGCCGCGCTGATCGTGAGCGCACGAAAGAGGGCACCGCACAGGGGCCAGGTTATCGCGCCGAATCGCTGCCGCAGCAACCGCCCTCCTCTGTGCTCGCTCTGGTTTGAAAGTCGTTGAATTGCCGCTTCGGATTCTGATACCCTTTGGTTGCACAATGGCGTGATCGTCCTTGAGCGCCGAGTAGTTGCTCTACTGTAGCCACACGTACGATGAGGAAGGTTTCCTGTTTGCGTAGCCCGATTGTTCCAATCCTTCTGTTTGTTTGCGCCAGCGTTTCGCAAGCGTCCGAACCGGCGCAGCAGCAATCCGTTGATCCGCGCTCGCTCAGGTTCCCTCCTCTTGAATTCCAAGTTCCGAGAGGCGACCGAACGGTTCTCCCCAACGGAATGGTCGTCTATACTCTCGAAGACAACCTTCTTCCGATCATTAGCATAACGTCTGCTATCAAAACCGGCGAGATATATGTCCCGGCAGAAAAGGCGGGCCTCGCTGCCTTGACCGGTCATGTCATGAGAACCGGCGGCACGAAAAACATGACCGGCGATGAGGTGGACAAAGCCCTCGAATACGTCGCTGCCTCCATCAGCGTGGACATTGACAGAGAAAGAGGTGCCGCCCCGATGTTCTGCCTCAAGAAAGACCTCGATTTCACGCTCCGCATCTTCTCGGACATTCTGAGATTCCCCGTCTTCGCCCAGGACAAAATCGAGCAGCGAAAAAAGGAGCTGATGGAATCGTTCCGTCGGGAAAACGACCTGCCCGACGAAATTGTCGGGAGAGAATTCCGTAGGCTCATCTACAAAGAGCATCCTTACGCCAGAAGGGTGACGGGCTATCCGGGTACGATTGAGAAAATCACGAGGGACGACCTCGTCGCCTTCCACGCGAAATTCTTTCATCCGAATAACATGATCCTCGGCGTGTCGGGCGACTTCCAGAAAGAGCAGATGCTCCAGAAGCTTCAGGAGGCATTCGCCGGTTGGGAAAAGCAGCGGATAGATTTTCCGAGCGTTCCCGAAATCCCCGAAACATTCGAGCGGTCACTCAACCATATCAAGAAGGATATAAATCAATCGAGCGTTTTGTTCGGGCATCTGGGAATCGAGAGGCTTAACCCGGATTTCTACGCGGTCAGTGTCATGAATCACGTCCTGGGCGAGGATTTCACCTCACGCCTCGTCGAGAACGTTCGGACCAAGGCAGGTCTTGCGTACTCCGTCGGTTCCGTTTTCCAGATGCCGCGATACAAGGGAATGTTCATGTGCTATTTCGACACGGCGAATCCGCAGACCTGTCAAGCCGTCGAGAAAATTGTGGGCGAGTTGGAGAGAATTCGGACGGAGAAAGTCCCGCCCGATGAATTCAAGCGGGCTAAGGATGCCATCTCCAATCGCTTCGTCTTTAACTTCGCCACCAGTCGAGAGATCGTCGCGAGATTCGTTTCCGTCGAGTACGAAGGACTTCCTATGGACTACCTCGACACGTATCTCGTGAAAATCGCCGCCGTTACGCCGGACAATGTCCTTGGCGTCGCGAAGAAATACATTCACCCCGAGAAAATAACGCTCCTCGTTGTGGGGAGCGAGGAAGCGCGTACCAGTTTCCCCGAGAATTGGGGTAAGTTCAACGTCACGGAGCTTTCCGCTCAGGCTCCAGGTGATGCGGCGGCCGTGCCCCCCGGCCAGTGAAGGCGCAGGTGCGGCACAAATTTTAAGATTATGGCGAAAGATTAGGGCGGTCCGAGATTTAGACCGATGTATTCCCCCGACGAGAAACTTTTCTTGAAGCTCGCTGAAAAGGGAAATCTCATCCCGGTCTATCGCGAGTTTCTGGCGGATATGGAGACCCCCGTCTCCGCCTTCAGGAAAATTGACACCAGTCCTTTCGGATTCCTTCTGGAAAGCGTCGAGCCAGGCGGCAACATCGGCAGATATTCCTTCCTCGGAAGCGACCCTCGCGTCATCTTTCGATCGAAAGGGAAACAAGTAACCTTAATCCAGGACGGTGTCGCCAAGGAGTATTCGATCGAGGGCAATCCCCTCGACGAGCTTGCTCGGCTGATCTCGCAATACAGAGCCGTCGAATTGCCGGAGCTCCATCGCTTCACCGGCGGCGCGGTGGGGTACGTCGCCTACGATGCCATCCAGTACATCGAAGACATTCCCCAGCGCAACGAGGACGATCTCCTCCTTCCCGAGCTTTATTTCCTTATCACCGATACTGTCCTCATCTTCGACCACGTGAATCGCACCCTCAAAGTCGTCTCCAACGCTGTCATTGACGGTTCCCCTGCTCAGGCGTACCGCGAAGCCATCGCCAGAATTGACCGAGCCGTTGGGATGCTCTCGCGTCCTCTTCAGCCCTCCGCCGTCAGCACTTCCGGTCCGCTTCATTTTCCCGAAGTCCGCTGCCGCTTCAGCAAACAGCAATTCAAAGATGCCGTGCGCAAATCGAAGGAATACATCCGAGCGGGAGACATCATTCAGGTCGTTGTCTCCCGCAGACTCGATATGACCACGTCCGCCCGCCCCTTCGACGTGTATCGCTCTCTGCGGGCAGTCAATCCATCTCCTTACATGTATTACTTGAAGCTCGACGACCTCGCCATTGCCGGCTCTTCGCCGGAGCTCCTTGTCAAGTGCGAGGACGGCGTCATCGAAACTCGCCCCATCGCTGGCACTCGACCGAGAGGCGAAACGCCCGAAGCCGACCTCGCCCTCGAGAAAGAACTTCTTTCCGATCCGAAGGAGCGTGCCGAGCACATTATGCTCGTTGACCTTGCCCGCAACGACGTCGGGAGGGTCGCCGAATTCGGGAGCGTGAGAGTCCCCGAATTGATGGTCGTCGAAAGATACTCCCACGTCATGCACATTGTTTCCGGCGTGGTGGGCCGTCTGAGAAAAGGCTACACAGCCTTCGACGTTTTGAAATCTTCCTTCCCCGCGGGCACGCTCAGCGGGGCGCCGAAAATCCGCGCCATGCAAATCATCAAGGAGCTTGAGAAGACCAGACGCGGACCCTATGGCGGCGCCGTCGGATATTTCAGTTTTTCGGGCAACCTCGATTCCGCCATCACCATTCGCACCGTCGTGATGAAAGGGAATAAGTGCTGCGTGCAAGCCGGGGCGGGCATCGTCGCCGATTCCGACCCGGAGAAGGAATTTCAGGAGACTGAAAACAAAGCCAGGGGCATGGTCAAAGCCGTTGCCCTCGCACAATCGTTTGGATAGCCCCGAGAATGGAGCGGAGGGCATCCTGCGCGGGGCGACAGGGCGTGAAATCGGCGTCCTCAATTTCGCCCCTGGCAAGAGCTTGATAGTATGATCGTCGTCATTGACAACTACGATTCCTTCACCTACAACCTCGTCCAGTACCTCGGCGAGCTCGGGGCGGACCTTCGCGTCTTCCGGAACGACAGGGTCGCCGTCCCCGAGATCGAGGAGCTAAAACCGAGAGGCATTGTCATCTCTCCCGGCCCGTGCACGCCGAAGGAAGCCGGGGTCTCAAACGACGTCATCCGCCACTTCAGCGGCAAAGTCTCGATTCTCGGCGTCTGCCTCGGACACCAATGCCTCGGCGAAGTCTTCGGCGGGAAAGTCGTCCGTGCTGGAAGGCTCATGCACGGAAAAACCTCCATGATTTACCATGACAAGTCCGGCATCTTCCGCGACATTCCGAGTCCTTTCGAGGCGACGCGGTATCATTCGCTCCTCGTCTCCCGCTCTGGGCTTCCTGACGTTCTACGCATAACCGCCTGGACCGACCAGGAGGAGATCATGGGGCTCGCACACGTCGAGCACCCGACCTGGGGCGTCCAGTTTCACCCGGAATCTATCCTCACTGCCGAGGGGAAACGAATCCTGAAGAACTTTCTCGACACGACGTGAGGCGTCACCGCCGCGGTCGCTTGTGGCGAGGAAGTCGCGCGGCGGAAACCATTGTCTCCGATGGGGTTTTGAAAACCAGCTTTCGGGTCGCCGGGAGGTTAACATGGCAGGCCGAATCCGCAGCGCCTTGGGGCGCATCAAGAAAACATTAGAACGCATTTTCTTGGGCTCACGGGAATTCCTGAGCGGAGAACTTGACAAGGTCAAAAAGTTCTCCAAGTTGCTCGCCCGGGGAGTTGTCGCCCTTTTCGTCATGGCCATCGTCGCGGGAATCGCCCTCAGCTCCTTAATTAAATCCTTCGCCTTCGACCTTCTGATGCCGCTCATTGGTCTCATCTCACCGCGGGGCGATTGGCGAAATCTTCAAATCCGAGTAGGCCAGACGCGATTCAGCATCGGCAACTTCCTGGCTCACCTGGTCTTCTTTCTCCTCGTCGCCGCAATCGTCCTTCTGGTTGTGAGACTCATGCCCAAGAGACCCGGATTCGGTCTTCGCGAGGTCCTGAAAAACTGCCCTTCGTGCGGTGAGATACTTCCCCGCGACGCAAAGGAATGCAGCAGTTGCGGCGCGACCTTCCTCGACCTTCCCGAACCGAAGTAGGTCACGAACGGCACTCTCTCAGGCGGAAACAGCGTTGTAAAGGTTACAGAGGGCAGTCCATGCAGGTCGCCATCCAAGCTGCGTTGAGCCGTTGAAATTTGGTCGGTGGGATGCTATAGTAATTTTACCGGATAAGTAAACTTTGGGCTATTGCCCGGAACTCATTGCGGCGAACGGGCCGCGATAAAGGAATGACGCTGTTGAACAAGACGGTTCGCGATACGGTGGTGCGCTTTTTGAAGTCCGCCGTTTTCTTCGCAGTGGCGATTCACGCTCTTCTATCGGCCGGTTACGCCGCTGCAGCAAACTGGCACGTTGACGCCGGGGTCACAAGCCCTGGTGACGGGACGTCCAGGCAGAGCGCATTCAAGACGATTCAGGAGGGGATGGACGCCTCATCCGGTGGCGATACAGTCATCGTCGCGCCGGGGACTTATGTCGAGAACGTCAAGTTCAAAGGCAAGAACGTCGTGCTCACCAGCACGAATTCCTCTGACCCGTCCGTTGTCGCCAGCACCATCATTGACGGCAACAAGGCAGGCTCAGTCGTGGCTTTTGCGGGAACCGAGACCGAGGCTTGCGTTCTCTCCGGCTTCACCATCCAGAACGGCAAGGCCGATTATGGCGGAGGCGTCTGCGGCGGCACGCCTTACCTCCAGACCCTCGCCACCATCCGCAACAATGTGATCACCGAAAACCGCGCGGACAAGGGCTGACCGTACGGCGGCGGCGGCCTGTATGGCTGCGAGGGAAAAGTCGAGAACAATATTATCGTCAACAACTCCGGCTGCATGGGCGGAGCGATGGTTTCCTGCGACGGCGTGATTCAAAGTAACGTGATCGTCGGCAACTCCGCGGACACCACCGGCGGCGGCCTCGCACGTTGCCAGGGTTCCATCCTGAACAACACCATCTATGGCAATACTGCCAAGCAGTACGGCGGGGGTTTTTACAGTTGCAACGGGACAATCGCCAATTGCATCATCTGGGGAAATGACGGGCTTCTTGGAGGCGACCAGGTTTACGCCTCAAGCATCCCTTCCTTCAGTTGTGTCCAGGACTGGTCCGAAGGCGGAACCGGCAACGTTGTCGAGCCGCCTGCCCTCTCCGACCCAGGTGCTGGCAATTACCGGCTCTCGCCCGAGTCCCCCTGCATTGATTCAGGCGACAACTCGGTCCTTCATCCGCCGGGCCTGGACATGGAACGGAAGTTGCGAATCGCCTTCGGGGAGCGTTCCTTGACGGTGGACATGGGGGCTTACGAGCACAATTCTCGGTCGTTCGGGGTCAGCCAGGCCGAGTTCGACCAGGATGGCAGTCTTCGCCTCACCTGGAGCAGCCAGCCCAATGACGTCTACGCAGTCTGGACATCCGTTGACCTTCTGGGCGGCGAATGGTTGGAGGAAGGCGACATTTTTCCCTCGCAAGGGGACAGCACTTCCTGGACACTTCAAAGCCCCGTCGGGCGTATGAGATTCTTCAAGCTCAGAATGAAATAGCAACCCCTCATAGCCGGTATGAAGGCACATTGAATGAATTCCGTGAAGAGAATTGTCCGTTTGCTCGCGGTTGGGGTGTTTGCGCTGCTTTGTCTCGGTGGGTGCATTGACGGTGGATGACCGTCCAAGGACGAGCTCAGCGGTGCTGGGCATTCTGCTCCAGGTTCTCTCGCCGATGGGGACCTTCTTACCTGCCTCGCCTCCCATGGGGTCAGGGGAGTTGCGAGTAACGCTCCCCCAATGACTGAATGTCTCGCCGACGCAAAATAGGAGAACTTTTCGGGGCTTTCCGCGTCTAATAACTATTGTAGTGAACGTCTGTCTTTGGTCTGGCCGTAGAAAGTTCAGAGCGCGCCGCGGGTGCCCTTTGGGAGGGCGCGTCCTACGCGTGGCTCCGCGGATTTGATGAGGAAAACCAAAAACGCCTTGACGGAATGTCGAGCGTGAGGTAAATAACTCGACAACGGGCGCAGTCAAGGTCAACTTCAACTTGAGGACGGACAAAATGGCAAAAAAGCTCACCCTCGTTTCTCCCCGAATGTTTTGCGTTCTGTTAGTCGCATCGCTTCTACTGGTGCCGCTCGGCGTTTTCGCCGGGGCGGCTCAGTTCAAATCACAGAAGCCGCGATACGTGAAGGTTGCCCTGACCGAAAGCGGCTCGAAGGCACTACTGGTCGCATTCGACGAATCGAAGGGAACAGGAACCGGCTGCGATGTCCTATATGCCGACGCCGATTTCAGCGGGACTTTCGAGGACGCCGAGAAGTTCTCGCCCAAGGTCGAGAAGTGTTCGACGGGGATTCATTGCTATTTCCCCGTTGTCAAGCTGAACGTCCCATACGATGAAAAAGCAAAGGGCGTCCCGAATCCTTGCCGGGTTCAGCTCAGCTATCAGAGGCATTCCGTTGCGCCGCCTTCGGCTACCTCGACAGGCCGGATACTGAGGACCACCGCTCCGGCCCCTGCTTCGCCGGCCATAAAAGAGGACTTTGAGGTTTTGGTTACCATCATGCTGCCTGGCGAGGATACAACGGTCTGGGAATACACCTTCAGTGGCGCCGCGGAACCGACCGAAACCTCCAAGAATCCCGCGATTTTCAGCTTCAAACGCACGCCCGATTTAACTATCAGCACGCAGCCCGATGGAAGAAACGAAGGCAAGTTCGGGATTGCCCTTGGCATGGTGGGCTTTGAGAATCGCCTCCTGTGCGAGAGCGAGGGGGAGACCGTCTCGCTGAAAGCGACGGGCGTTCCCAGGAAGCTCGAATGCAAGAAAGAAGGTTCGCCCATAATGGCGCACGTCGAGATCAAAACCCCCAAGGGCAAGGTTGTCCATAAGGGCGATGACTCACTCGATAAATTCGTGTTTGGGTGAGCTGGATTTTGCGGGTATTCCGTGGGAATACCAAAGGGGAATTACACGGTTGAGGCCAGCGTGGACACGGGCCCCCTTGCTGGGTTGGTCAAGGCTTCAACGGAGGCGACCTTCAAGTGAGGAAGAGGGGGTTTGGCTCTGCCATAGTTGTTCTTTCTCTGGTGAGCCTCAGCCTGCCTTGCCTGGGTCAAGGGGCGAGACGACCTGCCCTCTCGCCTCAGAAACCGTTTCATGCCCGAGTCAATTTGACCGGGGACGGCTCGGCGGCTCTTTCGGTGGCCTTCTACGAATCTGCCGGCGCCGGAATGGGCTACGACCTCCTTTATGCCGACGCCAATTTCAACGGGAGGTTTGAGCCGTCCGAGATGGTCAAGGCTCGCACGCAGAGGAATTCGCGAGACACCCTGCGGGTCGCATCCACATTCCCCCCAATTCGTGTAAGCATCCCTTCGACTGCCGGAACTGTGCGGGGTTCCAATTATTGCCAGTTGACCTTCCTTTATCGCAAGTACACAGCCGTGAATCGGAGTGCCGCTCGCGTTCGCGCTACGGAGACCGCGGCAGAATACTTCGATTTGACCGCCTCCCTGACTCTTCGCCAGGGTCCGTCGGACTGGGCATATTCTTTCCGCGACAGGGTCAGGATAAATTACCCCGCGGCCGCGGAAGGGGGCAATGTCTGGGGACTCAAGGCAGCCCCGGCGCTGGAAATCAATACCCGGCCCGACGTCAACAAGAACGGGCATCTGGGAATCGCTCTGAACGTGGCCGCCGGGCCGATACGGATCGAGCTGAAAAGAGGAAATCTTCCCACAAAAGCTCACGTGGAGATCAAAGGTGCCGGTGGCAGCTTCCTTTATTGCGCCGATGAGACCCTGGACAAATTCGCCTTTGGCTGAGGAGGAAAATGCGGGTATTCCGTGCGAATACCGAAAGGAAAATACGTAGTGGAGGCTGCTGTTGACACCGGCCCGCTGGCCGGTTTGGTGAAGGGCTCCAAGGAATTGACCTTCTAATGAGGACACCGGTCGCTGGCCTTGCCGCGTTTGCTCTGATTGGCAGTGGGGCTTGCTGGTCAGCTGAGACCGCGAATATGCCAACCTACTCCTCGCAGAAGCCGCTCTACGCGAAGATAGCACTGACGAGGGATGCCTCGGGGGTTCTGTTGCTGGCGTTCGATGAATCGGCGGGCACGGGCGGTGGCTACGATACCATTTATGCCGACGTGAACCTCAATGGCAACCTTGCCGATGAGAAGCCGATGAAGGGCACCCTTGAGAAGCGTGATGCCGGCTCGCGAACATGGATAACCTACTCGTTTGCGCCGATAGACCTTCGTGCACCGCAGACCGATAGCTCTGCACAGGGCGAGTGTCTTCGGCATGTCTCTATCCGCTACCGTCAGTACAGGCCCCGTCGTCCCGGGCCGGAGCGCGAGGGCCGGGCAATGTTTGACCTCGAGGCCAGCGCCTCGCTCATAGATCAGACAGGGGAATGGGAGTATTCCTTCAATCGTTACGACTTCCTTACCGCTGAGAGTCCCGAGAAGGCGCCGCTCGTTCATACGTTTGGGGAAAGGGGGCCAGCGTTGAGGATCACCGCCATGCCCGACCCGGCGAAGAGAGGTTGTCTTGGAATTGCGGCGAGGCTCGTGGCGGGAGGGTCTCGCATTTCCTGGACAAAAAGGGGCAAGCCTACCCGTGCCAGCGTTCAGATAGTTGACGAAAGGGGAAAGGCGATCATCTCCCATAGCGTCAGGTTCGACAGGCTATCCTTCGGGTGAAGCACCGGATTCGGGTATTCGGTCCGGATACCCAAGGGAAATTGTACTGTTAGCATCAGTGTCGAGGCGGGGCCCCTGGCGGGCTTTGTGAAGGGTTCGGAAGACGTGGCCTTCGGGCGAACGTTTGTTACAATCGGGTGGGTTAAAGGCCACTCGCGGGAAATAGTCCTGTCAGGAGCACTCTCCTTCCTGGTTTTCTGGTTCGTGTTGAGCAGAAAGGGACACAAGAGAAGGGCAGGAGAACGTGCAGTGAGGAGGCCTACGAGCGCGGCGATTCCGCTCCTGGTGCTCGCCATGCCGGTCGCATCCGGGGCTGAGCCAGGGACGAGGCCCGCCTATTCGTCCGACAAGCCGCTCTATGCGAAGGTTGTCCTCGACGAGGGTGGGAGCAAGGTTCTTGCGCTCGCCTTCGATGAGTCGCAGGGCCCAGGCAGGGGCTACGATGCGATCTTGCCGACGTCAATTTCAACGGTGACCTCACCGATTACAAGCTGATTCAGGGGGACCTTCGGAGGGAGGGAAGCAGGGTAGGCTGCACCTTCCCCTCGATCGAGGTTCGTTACTCCCAGAAGGGGGTCGAGAACCCGTGCAAACTTGTTCTCTCCTACCGCCGGTTCAACCCATCCATCGCCAGACTGGAGGAAAGGAAGGATTACCGCCCGACGATGGTCATGGAGGCGACAATGACGTGCGATGAAGGTGGAGGCGGTGGGAGTATCGGCTAAGCAGCTGGTTTCATCCGGCGCAAAAAGGTGAGCCAATGCCGGTGATCGCTCCTCTCGGAGCGGAGCCCGTTGCTGTCTTGGTTTTCACGAGAGTGGACGATAAGATCAAGGGAAACCTTGGCATTGCCGCGTTCCTGGTGCACGGCAGGAGGAGCTTCCGTTGCTCCAGGGACGGCAAGTCCCCTCAGGCTCGCGTCCAGATAAAGGACAAGCGAGGGAAGGTCGTCCACTCGGAGGAGGTTCCTCTCAGCAGGTTCTCCGTCCGGTCGGACGAGGGGCATGCCTATTCCGTGCGAATACCCGAAGGCGATTACGAGGTTAGCGTGAGCACCGACGTCGGGCCGCTGGCCGGCTTGGCAACCGGCTCAACTGAGGCGAGTTTCAGAGAAGAAGCCTACCGAGGAGAAAGGCCGCCCCGCAGCGTGCGCGAGGTCGTGGACTGGGCTAAGAGTAATCCCTGGCAGGCCGGAATACTGCTCGGAGTCTTTTTGTTAGTCCTTGTAGCGGCTATTAGCAGAATAAGAGCAAACAAATAGAAGGAGGGCTGTAATGAGAAGGGTAGCAGTTCTGATCGGTCCTCTGCTCGCCTGCCTCGGGCTGGCGTGTGCGGCTGAGCCAGTGAAGGAGCCGAAGTATGTGTCCGACAACCCGCTTTACGCGAAGGTGGCTCTGGACGAGAAAGGGAGCAAGGTGCTGAGCCTCGTCTTCGACGAATCCGGCGGCACCGGCAAGGGCTATGATACAGTTTATGCCGACCTGAACTTCAACGGGGATTTCCGCGACGACGAACCGAAAAAGGCTACCCTTGAGCGGCTCACACGCCTCACGACAAGTTGCACTTTCCCTCCCATTGATGTTGACTTCCTCTACAGTGAGAAGGCGAAGGGAGTCGAAAAGCCCTGCTCGATTTCCATTCGCTACTATCAGACCGACTATCAGCGCGCAACGCGCCGCACCCCGGGCGATCGCAGCGCGGAGTGGCGTGCGAGGTTCTTGCTCCTGCCGACAATTGAGCTGAGAGACGGGCCGGCGGAATGGACCTTTTCCTTTTCGAGCATTACCCTCGATCCAGCAGAGAAACCGGAGGACGCGCCGCTGGCACGCGTATTCCCCCAGAAGTCGCAGGCTCTGACGGTTGACACGATGCCAGACCCCAAGAGAAAGGGTTATCTGGGAATTCAGGCTGTCGCAGTGGTTGGCGGCCGGAGAGCTTCGCCATCAAAAAGCGGCAAGCCGGTTTCGGCGGACGTGCAGATAACCAACGCGAAGGGAAAGATTGTCCTCCACCAAAATGTCGCGTTCAATAGAATGTTCTTCGGGTGAGGAGGGGTGTGCGGGTATTCCGTGCGAATACCGAAGGGGAATTACACGGTAAAGGTAAGTGTTGATACAGGTCCGCTGGCGGGCGTGCTCACTGGCTCCAAAGACGTTGTTTTCCGCAGAGCGTCCGTATTAACCGACTGGACCGAGGTGAATCGGCGACTGGTCGTTTCTCTGGGTTGCGTTGTGCTGTTGGTTTCGGGATTGGTTTTTGCGAGGGTCAGACGTAGGAAGCGGGAGGTGAAATTCCGATGAGAAGACCGACGATTGCAGTGGTACTGTTTCTTCTGGCCAACGTCGCGGTCGCATCCGCGGCCGAGCCAGGGACGAGGCCCGCCGCCCTTATTCGCGCGACCGAAGACACGGCAACTCTTTTTGCCAAAAAAGCGAAAAAAGGCCTTGACAGCCGTTGTTTACCATGGTAAATCTACTCCAGTCAATGAAAATCAGGAACGCTGTTCGGCGTCGGTAGCGCCAAGATTATGAACACAACCGAAGAACAAAAATCTGAGTGGCGAGAGCATCTCTCCCCCCTCAACATCACGCTATTAGCGGTCAACGCAGTCTGTTTTGGGGCCTGTATAGTGTTGTTGGCATTTGGAAACGGAGGCGGTCCGCTGATTTTGTTGACGATCGGCACAGGGCTCTCCTTTTGCGCAGGACTCAGCGGCGCTGTGGGGGCGTCTCGCAAGAACACAGCTCGTCCCCAATCCCGATGAGCGCAACGCCGAACAAACCGAATGCAGCGAACGCCGCGATAGCGTCTCGGTTGCGTGCCGGGGCATCGCTGGCGCGGGGTCGCTGATCTGGAGCGTTTAAAGGGAGGAGAACATGTCTACACCGCGATTTGGTCGAGTGCAATTACAGATCATGCAGGTCCTTTGGGAGAAGGGAAAGGCCACGGCCCGCGAGATTACCGATGCCTTGAACACGGCCGGCCCGATTGCGCACAGCACCGTTCAAACGCTCCTGCGCAAACTCGAGAGTAAGGGGGCGGTCGCCCATGATGTACAGGATAGGACTTTCACCTTCCGGTCGCTGATACAGTCGGAGAAAGTGCGGCAAAACGCCACGCGCGAGTTGGTTGATCGCCTCTTCGCTGGTTCCCCCGGCGGACTGGTATCGTACCTCCTCAAGAACAGGCGCATTCCACTCAAGGAACTTGAGCAGATTCGCTCTTTAATCAATGAACCCGTGAAGGGGGCCAGAGGGAAGCGAAGCGTCGGTAAAGAAAACGAGAAATAACCATGCAGACAACATGGATTGGCTCCGTTTTTCGGCTGTCGAGCCTGTCGGTCACGATAGGAGCCAACTTGCTCGCACAATCAACGCTCTTGATCGCGGCGGGTCTGGTCGTCGCCGGGGTTTTTCAAGGCAAGGGGGAGGCGCTTCGGTGCGCTATCTTGCGGGCGACACTCGTCGGAGTCATCCTGTGTCCTGTTGCTTCGTTGTGCCTGAGCAAGATGGGAGTCAGCGGTTTGGTTCTCCGCCTGCCACACGCGACAATACGCCAACTCGAAGTTTCCGCACGTCCACCAGCCCCCGAACCGAACCCTTCCGAACCAGCAGAATTCTCGGCGCCGAGGGAGGCGCGCAGGCAACCGTCGCCGATCGCCGCTACTCGTCATTTCGGGCTGCCGCCTGGGGTCGGGTTCGATGGACCCGAAGGCGCGCCGCCGCCTCCGCGACCAGAACCGCTTGCGCCAGGACCGAGCGTTTTGACGATCCTGTATGTCGCGCTAACTGCTTTGTGGGCAACGGCGTCCGGCTTTTTGCTGATGCGGCTTCTGCTGGCTCACCTTCGGATGGCTTACGTGCGCCGTCTCGGGCAGGGTGTCTCGGTCACGCTCACAGCACTCTGCCGGGCTCTTGCCCGGAATCTGCATGTCAAGCCGCCGGTTTTGCTGACCAGTCCTTTCGTGAAAAGCCCCTGTCTCATCGGGTTTCTTCGCCCGGCGATTCTTTTGCCGGAATCCTATAGTGCGGGAGAATATCCAGCATTGCGGGAGGTGCTCATGCACGAGCTGGCTCATCTAGCTCGGGGTGATTGCACCTGGAATCTCATAGCCCGGATCGCGCGAGCGGTGATGTTCTTTCAACCATTGCTCTGGGTGCTCGTTCGCCGAATTGAGGATGTCAGCGACGACGTGGCCGACGACTACGTTGTGCAGCAGGGAATAGACCGGCGGAGTTATGCGCACGAACTGGTCGCTATCGCCGAACGCTACCGGCCGTCCCCTTCCGAGGCAATGGCGGGGGCAGGTGTTGTCTCCTTCAAGTCGTCGCTGGGCCGTCGAGTTCAGCGTATCCTGGATACGACGCGTGTCCTTTCTATTTGCATCGGCGCCCGTGCTGGCGCGGCCATCGTCGCTGTTGGCCTTTGCGCGACCCTCGCAGCGGGCTTGATCGGCGCGGAAGGTGGGAACCCCGCGGACGATAGCGCGAACACACGCATAAACATCAAAGTGACCGAGGCCTCCGCGTCCGCCCCGAAGAGCATTGCCGATATCAAGCCGCCTTTTACGTTCAGAATCCATACCGTGACCCCGGAGGGGAAGCCGCAGCCCGGCGTGAGGATCCGGTGCCTTCATCCAAGACAGGAACGTGGGAAGGCATTAGTTGACGTTGTCGGTGAGTCCGATGAGAAGGGGATTGCCGAGTTCCATGTCACGGCAGGCGACCTTATGCGAGATCGCTACTATTGGTTCTCGCTCGCGGATGACCAGTTCGTCGGCGGCCTTGGAGTTGGAATCTCACCGGTGGACGACGAATATGAATTCACTTTTCAGGTGGCGTCCACCGAAGAATTCAAGTTTCTTGTTTATGATGAGAATGGCAAGCCAGTCCCCAATGCGAGGCTGGAACTCACAACGAATGACAGGCGAATCTACTATCCGAGGAAGACGACACACGCAGATCACGAAGGCCAGGCCACTGTGCGTCTCGCCAGTGCGGAGACCTACATTATAGCGATGGCCGAAAATTACGCTTCAACCTTCATCCGTGAGGCTCATCTGTCAACGGGCAAACCCTACGAGATCAAACTGACCGCTGGGTTCACGATCACCGGAAAGGTCGTTGACCAGCAGGGTGCTGGCCTCAGTCCTGCTCGAATCGAGGCAAGGAAGGCAGACTTTCCCCAGCTATGTGACGATGAATCGCTCTTGCGAGGTCTAACCGACGCCGCAGGAGAATTCCAACTGAAACACGCCTCCGCGGGCACTCACGAGGTTCGGGCCCACGTAGACGATCCAAACAAGCCCCTTTTCGCCGAGCCTGTCAGCGTGCGCGTTGGCGATGACACTCCCCGCGCACATCTGATAATTCAGGCAAAGCCTGGGGCAGTCTTGAAAGGGAGATACTTTGTCAAACGCGATTTGGGGATCGCAAATCGCCCGATACACGTATACACGTTCAAGCCGAGCTACACCCACTGGCACGCCCAAACCGCGGCTGACGGCACTTTTTTCATCCACATCCCCTCGGACGCTGAGGGAGACATCCAATTCCTTGGCCAATCCGGCTACTTCAATTTCGTGAAACTTATGAAACCGTATCCGTTTCTGAGCGTCCAAGACTACTATGACATTCGATACAAGCATGTGCCTCCGGGAATCTACGACGGAATAGAGGTTCACTTGACCTTGACGGGCGTGGCGAGAGGCACCGTCCTCGATGATTCCGGCAAGCCCCTCGCGAATCTCGCTGTTGTCGTTTCTCCGCACGGAGGAATTCTTAGGACCGGCCGGGACGGGAAATATTGGGCCGCAGTTCCCGCCGACCAGGAAGCGTGGCTTGAGGTCAGGGACTCGTCCGGGGGCGGGACGATTCTGAAAACCGCACCATTCAAAGTCCAAGAGGGAGAGATTGTCGAGAAGAACATAACGGTCCCGAAACGGCCTGGGCTTCCTCAGGGGTGGAAGATAGAGATTCTTCCCGGCCTATGGGGTAAGTTGCTTGATGCCGCTCGTGACGGCATAACCGAAGCGAAGGATGACAACCGCTGAAAACCGCGCCGTTCAAAGTCAAGAACGAGGAATCGTCGAGAAGAGAACAAGGGAAGGTACGAATTCCTGCTGAGGGCGGCGTCGAGGAGACTGACATGTTTTGCTGGACGCACTTCTGGAGGGCAGCTATGAGAAGACAGAGAGCTATTGTTGTCATTGCCGGAGCGGCGATGCTTCTCGCCATGCCGGCATGCCGCAGCGAGAGTCCCGGGACCCGTGACGGGAAAATTGACATTAGCGTTCTCTACGTTGGGCCCCTCGATGTACCCCGAGGACCCGACTTTGTCGAATTCCTGGAGAAGCATTTCACGAAGGTCGGAAAGGAGCAGGCATCCGAATACTTCAAAGAAGAGCAGGCGAAGGGCTACGACGTCATCATTGTTGATATGCCGTGGCTGCGGGTCAGTAGCGGTTACGCGCGCCCGACCATGACCCTCCGGTCGCCGGGGGCTGAGGTATGCTCGTCCCTGAGTCTGAAGACCCGCTATGGCTGACAGTGCTTAAGTGAGGCAGCTCAGGGGGAGCTGCGCGAGCACGAAGTCTTTGAGAGGCCTTTCAGAGTCGAACCAGTTTACGAATGGTGGCCAACGCCGTCGAACTACCGCCGGTACGCTGGAGGGGAGGAGTTGCCCGAAAAGGTGAAAGTGTGGCGTGTCCAGAGGACGACCGATCAGCCTGGAGGTGTTACGAGGCCGATCGGCGCCGTCTCTCCTTCCGCTGGTTTCGAGGACTCTCCCGACGCGGAGGTTCTGGCTGTTGGCTACAATACCGGCAAAGAAAACGGCGCCGTGGCTGTGGGCCGCCACGGGAGCTTCCTCCAGTGGGGCTTCTCGGCTCCGCCCTCGAAGATGACTGAGGCAGGCCGGAGGTTCTTCCTTAACTGCGTCTGCTACATAGCGAAATTTGACGGCAAGCGGCCGCTGGTTCGCTGTGAATCCCCTCACCGTTCGGTGGCGATTGATCAGGCGATGGCGTCGGCCGGGATCAAGGACAGCGACAGGCGCACCAAGTACTTGCACTCGTCCTTTTCGCCCGAGCTTCTCACGAAGAGATATGCCAGTGATTATCGGCTCCTGATGAAGGGTCTCAAGGAGGAATGCGAGCTGATTTACTTCGACAAGGTTTTTCGGACTGATTCCGAGTTGAAGTCGCTGGGAATCGAGTCAAATCGCCGGATCCAGACGTTAGAGAAGCTCATCGGAATGCTTCGGGACAAGGAGAAGTCGGAGACCGCCAGGAAGCTTCTTCGGCGTTACACGGTGGAACCGTTTGAAACGCCAGACCAGTGGGAGGACTGGCTGAAAAGGAACCGCGAAGGGGTCTACTTCAGCGACGTCGGCGGCTACAAATTTCGCGTGGTTCTGGAAGGGTACATGGGTGGGAAAAGGAAGAACTGAGGGATAGGAACGAGTGCCAACGGACGGTCAGCGACGACGAATCTCCCGAGGCGGGCGTCCTGAAAAGTTCAACGGAGGTGAGCTTGAAATGAGAAGGTTACCGGGTGTTATCGCTATCGTTTTCCTGTCGAACATGGCACTTTCATGCCTGGTTGAGGTAGGGAAGGAACCGAAGTATGCGTCAGAGAAGCCGCTTTATGCCAGACTTGCCCTGGACCGGAAAGCAACAACGACGTTAACGCTCGTATTCGATGAATCCCAGGGCACCGGAAAGGGGTATGATACAGTCCACGCCGACGTGAACTTTAACAGCGATTTGACCGATGATAAGGCGACGAAGCGAACCCTTCGGGACATGATTTTCCCGTCATCTCCTCTGCGTCAGCGAACAAGCTTGGGGGTGAGTTGTGATTTTCCTCCTATACAAGTTGATGTCCCCTACAGTGAAGAGGGAAAGCAAGTCCAGAAGCCTTGGTGGATCGATCTTTATTACGAGCAACATGAAGGATCGAGGTTTTTCGGACTTGCGAAGCCGGAAACGGTTCGGAGGTTCATCCTTGAGGCCGGCACAAAGCGGAGAGACGGGCCAGGAGAGTGGGCGTATTCTTTCGGGGCTGTGCTGCAGCCGGCTGAAAGCCTGCCCTCAGCGAAGGCCGTTGACTTGGGAGGGAAGCCAAGCTTGCAGGTGCTGACCCAACCGGACAGAAGGAACAAGGGCAATATGGGAATCGCGGCTTCTCTGGTCTGCGGTGACGTATATATCACTTGTGCCAAAGGGGGTAGGCTGACAATACCGGCGCACTTGCAGATAAAGAACGAGCAAGGGAAGATTATTCACTCTGAGGACGTTGGCCTGGACAAATTGGTATTTGGGTGAGGGGGATATTGCGGGTATTCCGTGCGAATACCCAAGGGAAATTACAGGGTCGAGGCAAGCGTTGACACGGGACCCCTTGCCGGCATCCTGAAAGGCTCGACAGAGGCCAAATTTCAATGAGGAAATCGGTTGCCGCTTTCGCGGCATTTGTCGTCGGGAGTTTGTGCCTTTCGGCAACGGCGCAGCCCGCAAAGGAACTTCACTACGCCTCCGAGAAACCGCTTTACGCGAAGGTCGTTCTGCATGAGGCTGGCAGCAAGGTTTTGACGCTTGTCTTCGACGAGTCGCAAGGGACCGGCGAGGGCTACAACACGGTCTATGCCGACCTCAATCTCAACGGCGACCTGAGCGATGATAAACCGATAACGGGGACGCTCCGGGCGGGGGGACACTGGAGGAGATTCTTCTCGTTTCCGCCCGTGGAGTTCGTTGTCCGCTACGACGCGACCGGAAAGGGAGTCGAGGAGCCCTGGCGTCTTGCGATCGAGCATTATGAGGAATTACCGCGTGGCGAGGAGACCGAGACGAAGGTACTCTGCACGCTTCATCCGACACTGCGGGTGAGAGACGCGTCCGGAGATTGGGAATATTCGTTCGCGCTGGGACTTCTCCCGCGACAGAGGCCAAAAAGAGCGGTGGCTGCGAGCATCGAAAGAAAGCCGGTGCTGAGGGTCGAGGCGAAGCCCAACAGGGGAAAAGGGGGCAATGTACAAATCCTGCCGCATTTGGAGGCGGATCTGGTCTCGATTCAATGCTCGAAAGGCGGTAAGTCCCTGACAGCACGCGTCGAGATGAGCGACGCCCTGGGAAAGGTCGTTCGCTCGGAGGACATCCCTCTCGACAGCCCTGGATTCGGGCCCGTCCCACAACGCGAGTATTCTGTGCTAATCCCAGCGGGCAGATACCGGCTCGAGGCTACAGTAGATACTGGCCCTCTCGCGGGAGTGCTGAAAACGACGAGGACTCTTGTCGTAGGATGGTAAGAGCACGACAGCGGCTTTCCATGCAGGGTTAGACGCGGCCCTGTGAAAAGGATGGAGGAGGACGCGAAGTGAAGCGGTGGTTATTCGTGATTGCTATGCTTCTGGTTCCGAGCGTGCCCCCTTTGTGCTCCGAAGCAGGCAAGGAACCGAGTTTTTTTTCGCAGAAGCCGCTTTATGCTCTCATAGTTCTCGACGAGGCGGCTACAAAGGTTCTAAAACTCGTCTTCGACGAGTCGCAGGAATCCGGAGGGCGGTATGACACGATTTACGCCGACCTCAATTTCAACGGCGACTTGACCGACGACAAGCCGATAAAAGGGACGATTCATCCCCGAGGAAGCTGCACCTTTCCTCCTGTAGACGTTAATGTTGCGTATAACGAGACGGGAAAGGGGGTCGAGAAACCGTGGCAATTCCAGATCCAATGCTACCGGCACATGTGGGAGGAGCAACCGGAGCGGTCCGGGGCCCTTGACGCGACGATAAGGCTGAAAGACTCGTCCGGGGAGTGGGAGTACATCACGGGATTCCAATTCTTCCCGGCGGAGGAGCCAAACAGAGCGGTGGCTGCCGGCTTGGAGGGAAAGCCTGCCCTGAGATTGACTGCGAAGCCGGACGAGGACGAGGAGGGCAACATAGGAATCACGGCGGACGTGCTTGCGGGACTGAGCTTCATCACGTGCTCCAAGAATAACCAGCTAACAGTAGCCCATGTGGAGATAAGGGACGACCACGGAAAGATCGTACGCTCGGAGGACGTTGCCAGCGATAAGTTGCAGTTTGGGTGAGGGGGCAAATGCGGGTATTCCGTGCGGATACCAAAGGGAAGAAATACGCTGGAAGTTACCCTCGACAGCGGTCCTTTAGCCGGAGTTCTCAAAGCGACCAAGCTTGTGCTAATATATTGAGCGGAGTGGGCAAAGCGATCCCGTAACGACCCTGCAACTAAATCAGTCCAAAAACCAAAGGAGCCAGCGCAACGTGAGAAGCTCAGCCTTCGTCATCTTTGCAAGCATGTTTTCGCTATCGGTCTCCTCTGGCGCGCCTCCGGCAACCAAGGAACCGAGCTATTCATCCGAGAAGCCGTCCCACGCGAAGGTTATCCTGGACGAGGCTGGAACCAAGATTCTCATCCTCGCGTTCGACGAGTCGCAGGGCACAGGTAAAGGCTATGACACGATCTACGCTGACCTCAATCTCAACGGCGACCTCACCGACGAAAAACCCATAGCGGGGAGGCTTCAAAGGCAAGGGCGCTCGAACATGAGTTGCTCCTTCCCTCCCATCGCTGTCAATGTTCCCTACAATGACAAAGGAAAAGGCGTCGGCACTCCCTGGCAGCTCACCTTTACCTACAACAAATTCACCCAGGCCAGGCTCTTTGGGTTTATCCGCGGGCTAACGCAGGAGATGCTCTTTCTTGACGGAAGCATAGGGTTGAAAGATGAAAACTCCGAATGGCGGTATTTTTTCTGGAGCCCGGTTGGGCGTACTGGAACTGCTGCTCTTGGAGGCGAGCTGGGCACCATCGCCTTCCGGGGGAACCCGATGCTTTTTGTCGAGACCAAGCCCGACCCGCAGAAGAAAGGCAACACCGGAATCGCCGCTACACTGAGATGTGGCACGCACATATTCCGGTGCACGAAGGTGGGCCAGCCGGTCAAAGCGCATGTCCTGGTAAACGATGAGCAGGGTAACAGTGTCCATTCCGAGGATGTTGATTTGGGGAGAATGTTTTTTGGGTGAGGGGGAGCATGCGGGTATTCCGTGGGAATACCGAAGGGAAAGCATGCGGTGGAGGTTACAGTAGATACTGGTCCCCTGGGCGGCGTCCTGAAAGCCGAAAAAAAGTTGGCAATACAGTGAACCAATAGCGCCGATATGGAGTCTAAATCTCTGACGGCGGCCCATGGCTTGTCTCGTTGGATTGCTACTTGGTGCTGTGTTTCATGGGTTCGGTCACGTATTTCCGGATGGGATTACAGGATGGTCTGGATTCGTCCGGCGCGGCTCCGGGACCACCGGTCCTCGGCCGGGGGCTATCCCATCAGAAGGACTGGTCCGTATAGTCTCACATGTCACGGAACTTGTGAATTAGTGTACGCAGGATTCGTAAGGGTAGAGCCGAACCGACGGTTCATTGCGGCACGTGGGTCGGCGCTGTAGAAGGTTCCAAGGAGGTGACCATCAGATGAAAGGAGTTTTTGGCACTGTCGTTCTCTCCGCTGTCCTGGTCGTGGCGTTCTCATGCATGGCGGAGCCGGGGAAAGGAGTAACCCTTTCCTCCGAAAAACCCCGTTATGGCAAGGTAGCCCTGACAGAGGATGGGTCGAAGGTTTTGTGCGCCGTCTTCGATGAATCGAAAGGGACAGGCAAGGGCTGCGACATTCTGTACGCCGACAGGAATTTCAACGGCGTGTTTGAAGAGGGCGAAAAGCTGACGGCCAAGATTGAGAAATGCTCCACCGGGTTCCACTGCAGTTATCCCGCCATCAAGCTGGATGTCCCTTACAACGGGAAAGCTAAGGGCATCGCGAATCCTTGCGAGGTTACCTTCAACTCCGCGTGGCATTCCAGCCCGCAGCCCACAACTACGATCCTCGGCGTGAAGCTGTCTTCCCCGGCGCCGCCGAGGGTGACGGAAAACTTCTACGGCACCGTCACTATGAGGCTTCCTCGCGGGTCCGAGCAGTGGGAGTATTCCTCCAACCCGTCCGACCTGAAGCCAGCGGAAAGCCTTGAGAAAGCTCCCCCCTTCGGCCTTGCCGGCACGCCCAAGCTGACAATCGCGACCCAGCCCGATGGGAGGACAGAGGGCAATTTCGGGGTCGCTCTCACGGTGGCACTTGTAAAGCCCTCCGTGGGCATATCGGCCTCCGGCGGGTCTGGCGCTGCGAAAGAGGCCTCGTCCGTCGCTCCGGGGTTGACAAGTGAGGAAGTCTCCATCCAGCCCAAGATGAATGGTTCGGCGCCAAAGGCTCACGTCGAGATAAGGACCCCGGACGGGAAGGTGGTTCACAAGGGCGACGAGACCCTCGACAAATTCGTGTTTGGGTGAGGTGGATATTGCGGGTATTCCGTGCGAATACCGAAGGGAAAATACACCGTTGAGGCAAGCGTTGACACGGGACCACTCGCGGGTGTACTAAAGAGTTCCGCGGAGGCGACATTCGAATGAGAAAAGCAATTGGCTGCATCGTTGTCGTTCTGCTTTTGACCGTGTCCCTTTGTTTTTCTGCCGAGCTAACCAAGCAGCCGGCGTATCGGTCCGGGAAACCGCTCTATGCAAAGTTCGTCCTGGATGAGGGCGGAACCAAGGTGCTAACCCTTGCGTTCGATGAGTCAGCGGGAACCGGCAAGGGCTACGACACGATGTACGCGGACCTGAACGTGAATGGCGACCTGACGGACGAGAAGGCGATGAAGGGAACCCTGTTGAAGCGAGGAGGCTCGTCCCACACCTGTTCGTTCCCTCCATTGACCGTGGATGTCCCTTACAATGACAGGTCAAAAGCAGTGGAGAAGCCCTGGGAGCTCAGCATCAGCATCCACGAAGATACGCCAAGCAGGCTTTTCGGGCTTGTCCGGGGGCAAACTCAGCGGCAGGTCTGGATTGACGGGAAAATAAGGCTCAAGGACGAAGCCGGCGAATGGCAGTACAACTTCTCGTCTGCGATGCAACCAGCGGAGCAGCTCGCAGAGGCATCGTCCATCGCCAACCGCGGGAAGCCCGTGTTGAGGGTCATGACACAACCCGACCGGCAGAAGAAAGGGAACACGGGAATTGCCGCCTACCTGAGCGTTGAGCTGGGTTACCTTTTTCTGTTCCAGTGTCTGAAAGCGGGTCAGCCGGTGAAGGCTCACGTCCTCGTGAAGGACGCTCAAGGCAAAACGGTTCACTCCGAGGACATCAGCCACGAGAAGTTGCGTTTTGGGTGAGGAGGAACATGCGGGTATTCCGTGCGAATACCGAAGGGAAAGCAGACGGTAGAGGTTACCGTGGACGTTGGTCCTTTGGGCGGAGTGCTCAAGGGCACGCAGGAGTTTGTCGTAAACTAACGCAAAAAGAGAATAGAGTCTCTGCGACGAGGATTGGCCGAAAGGCCAATCCTCTTTTTGTCGCGCTGAACCGGAGAAAGTGGACAGGAAAACCCCGCCGAAAGGCGGGGGATCATCCTGTCTATCCTGTTATCCTGTCTGAGAAAAAGGGCTGGTAAAAAGGAGAAGGATTTGAGAAAGGACTTGTTGCGAAATCTTCCGTCGGTGGATGAGTTGCTGAGCAACACCGGGGTCGAGCCGCTGGAGAACGAGTACGGTCGGGACGGTCTCGTGAGCGCCGTTCGCACTGTCCTTGATGAGCTCAGGTTAGAGCTGGTGAAGGAGGGCGGCTCGCTGACCCTCGAAGACATCTGTGCCGAGAAGATAATCGAGCGAATCGCTGCGCATCTCCAGCGCAAGTCCACGCCTTCTCTGCGCTATGCAGTGAATGCCACCGGCGTAATCCTCCACACCGGTCTCGGGCGAGCCATGCTCGCGCCGAAAGCGGTGGATGCCGTCAACGATGTCATAAGAGGGTACTGCACTCTGGCGATAGATTTGGAGACGGGCGAGCGAGGACATCGCGATTCCCATCTGAACGGCCTTTTGTGTGAATTGACGGGAGCGGAAGCAGCCACCGTCGTGAACAACAATGCCGCGGCGACGATGCTCATCCTCAACACGCTGGCGAAAGGGAAGGAGGTCATCGTTTCGCGCGGGCAGCTCGTCGAGATCGGAGGCTCCTTTCGCATGCCCGAGGTGATGGAGACGAGCGGGGCAATTCTCAGGGAGGTCGGCACGACGAACAAGACGCACCTGAAAGATTATGCCGCTGCCATCAACGAAAACACGGGCGCGATCTTGCGGGTTCATCAGAGCAATTATCGGATTGTCGGATTCACCGAGCAGCCCTCCATCGAGGAATTGGTCGAGCTGGCGAAAAAGCACACTCTCCCGGTGATTGACGACCTGGGCAGCGGGGCGCTTCTCGACCTCAAGGAATTCGGTCTGGAGACCGAGCCGCTGGTCCAGGACAGCATCAGAGCTGGAGTGGACGTAGCTTGTTTCAGCGGCGACAAGCTCATCGGAGGGCCACAGTCCGGAGTCATCGTCGGGAAGGCGAAGACGATAGAGAGAATCCGGAAGAACCCGCTGGCTCGCGCATTCCGCATCGGGAAGATGACAGTCGCTGGCATGGAGGCGACGCTGCGGCTCTTCCTCAACCGCAAGAAACTGCGCGAGGAGCATCCCACGTACAGAATGTTGTCCCTGACGCTGGACGAGCTGGAAAGAAGAGCAAAAGCGGTTGCGCAAGCATTGAGCGACCTCGACGGGAAAGGAGCGGAAATCCGGGTTGTGGACGGCGCCACGCAGGTCGGCAGCGGCTCGGTCCCGACGGAGACCGTGCCCACGAAACTGCTCAGCGTGCGACCGGTGTCTTTCTCAACCGGGGACCTTGCGAGGAAGCTGCGTTTCAGCGACCCGCCAATCGTTGTCAGAGTTCATAAGGAGACAGTCCTGTTCGACTTCCGCACCGTCCAGCCCGACGAGGATGCTCTTGTTGAGGATGCCGTTAGGAAGTTGCTGAGGAAGAGGGAGCCCCAGTCATGATTGATATCGAGAAACGAAAACGCATCATGCAGCGCTCGATGAGGCTCGGGCACTGCATCTGTAACCCGAAACAGGCTTGCCCGTGCGAGCTGCTCAAGGAAAGGAATGTCTGCCTGTGCGCGGGCGAGCGCCTCGACGACGCCGTGGAAGACGTGAAGCTGACGAAATTCGTCGAGAACGCTGGCTGCGCATCGAAGATCAACCAGAGTGACCTCAAGAAAGTGCTCGCGGGTTTTCCGGAGATTTTGGACCCGCGTGTGCTTGTGAGCTCCAGCACGTGCGACGATGCGGGCGTCTTTCTCCTGAACGGCGATGAGGCTCTGGTCCAATCCGTGGACGTCTTCACGCCGGGCGTTGATGACCCTTATACCTTCGGGCAAATCGCGGCAGCCAATTCGGTCAGCGACATCTATGCTATGGGCGGGAAGCCGCTGACGGCTCTCTCGATCATCGGTTTCCCCATCGAGAAACTGAGCCACAAGGTCATGAGCCAGATTCTCCGCGGTGGGATTGATAAAATGAGCGAGGCGGGCGTGGTCGTCATCGGCGGACACAGCATCAAGGACGAGGAGATCAAGTTCGGTTTCGCGGTGACGGGCGTCATTCATCCGTCGAGAATTGTCACGAACAGCAGCCTGAAGCCGGGGGACATTCTGGTGCTCACGAAGCCAATCGGGGTCGGGGTAATCAGTTTTGCGAACCAGATGGATAAGGCATCGCCCGGGGCGATGGCGGCGATTAGTCGCTCCATGGTCGAACTCAACAACGTTGCCGCCGAGATGATGGTCGAGATGGGCGTCTCTGCCGCGACGGATGTTACCGGGTTCGGGCTTCTGGGGCATCTCGGCGAGATGGTTTATCAAAGCGGAGTAACCGTCGAGCTATACGCTGACGAGATACCGATATTCGGCGAAGCCCTCGATTTGATCCGACAGGGCGTGGTCTCCGGAGCAATCGAGCGAAACAAGGAGTACGCGTCGCAGTACGTCAGCATCGGAGGTGGTGTGAGCGAGGACCTGGAGAACCTCCTTTACGATCCGCAGACCTCGGGCGGACTCCTTATGGCGATCGCCGAGGAGAAATCGGAGTCGCTCCTCGCCCGCCTGAGAGATGCGGGTGTTGAGCATGCGTCAAGAATCGGCAAGGTTGTTTCGAAATCGGGAGGGAGAATCTTGGTCAAGAAGAAGCAGGACAGTGCATCTCCGAGGGTCGTCGAAACGAAGGAGGGAGCTAAGGTGGTTGCGGCGTCGAGCAGCGCTTGTTGCCAACCGGCAGCCCAGGCAGAATGCTGTGCCTCGCCGCCTGATGTGTCGGCCGTCGCAGATACCGCGAAGATGAAGGAGAAATTCTCCGCGTTCATGGGCGCCGTCATTTCCGAAGGCGATATCAGCCTTCGCAACAAGGAACTGATTGCTATCGCCCTATCCGTCGTAGCGAAGTGCGAGCCGTGCGTGAAGATTCATGCGGATAAGGCTCGCTCCCTCGGCATAAGCGACAGCGAGATCAACGAAGCGGTCTGGATGGGGATCGCGTTTGGTGGGGCGCCCGTCATGATGTTCTACAACACAATCATGGGGAAGAAATGAGCATGGCAATCCCGGAACCCAGGCAGGTAATCATCGGCACCGCTGGGCACATTGACCATGGCAAGACCGCGTTGGTGAAAGCATTGACGGGAATTGACGCCGATACTCTCCCCGAAGAGAAGCGACGAGGAATCACCATCGAACTTGGTTTTGTTTTCATGGAGACGCCCGGCTTCGACAGGCAAATCGTGTTCATAGACGTGCCCGGACATGAGAAGCTCGTCCGGACGATGGTCGCCGGAGCAAGCAACATTGACGCGGCTCTTCTCGTGATCGCCGCCGACGATGGGATCAGCCCTCAGACCGTAGAGCACCTGGACATTTTGCAGCTTCTCGGAATCGAGACCGGCATCGTCGCCCTGACGAAAAAGGACCTGGTAGATCAGGAGCGTATCAGGGAACTGACAAACGAGATCAGGAATTTTGTGGAAGGAACGTTTTTGGCTGATGCGCCGGTCATCCCGGTGTCGTCGCTAACGGGCGACGGTGTTGATCAGGTCAAGACCGCGCTTTTCTCCGTCGCCGAAAAGGTCAGGGAGCGCCCGGACAGCGGGGTCTTTCGGATGCCGGTTGACCGGGTGTTCACCATGCCCGGATTCGGCATCGTCGTGGCGGGGACGATATTATCCGGGAGGCTGGAGGTTGGCGAGAAGGTGGAGATTTTCCCCGATGGGCTTGTCGCGAAGGTACGGGGAATACAGATTCATAATCAGAGCGCGCGGGAATCGTGCATTGGAAGAAGGACCGCGATAAACCTTCAGGATGTCAAGAAGGAGCAATTGCGGCGAGGGCAGTGCGCCGGGGCGCCGGGGTCGTTGACTCCGACGACGCGACTCGATGCCCGGCTTTTCTTGCTCAAGAGCGCCGAGAGCGAACTCAAGAACCGAAGCCGCCTGAGACTCCACATCGGAACGGACGAGGTCATTTGCCGGGTCGTTTTGCTCGACCGAGAGAAACTGCTTCCGGGGGAGACCGGTCTGGCGCAGTTTGTATTGGAATCCCCGACCGTTGCGCTGCCAAAGGACCGATTCATCGTCCGCACGTTTTCTCCGCTGCGGACGATTGGCGGCGGGCAGGTCCTCGACGCGGCGCCGTCCAAGCATAAGCGGTTCGATGATGAAGCCGTCGGCGGGCTGGAGCAGCTCGAGGGCTCCCTCGAATACGCTGTCGAGCAGATGTTCCTGAAGGGGGGCTTCGCGCCTCGATCGGCGGGCGAGGTTGCGACCAGCCTTGGCGAGAGAGAGGATGAAGTCAGCAAGGCGATCGGTTACCTTCGGGATGCGGGGAACTTGCTGAGGATTGGAGCGGCGACCCCGGGCGCCGTTCCGGCAGAGCGGCACATTCACGCGAAGTACTACGTGGAACTGACGGCAAAATTGCTCGACGCGATAGAAGCCTATCTTGCCAAGCATCCCTACCGCCTTCTGATGCCGCTGGCGGACCTCCAGTCGCAGTTCACGAAGATCACCGACAGGCAGACGTTTGAAGCCACGATTCAGGGCCTGTCACGTGAGGAGAAAATTTACAAGAAGGGTGCGAAGATCGGGCTTGTCGGATACGAGATCAAGCTGAAGCCTGTCGAACAGCAGCTCGCGCACCGAATAGAGGAAGCTTTCAAGGAAGCCGGACTCGCTCCGCCGCTGGAGGAGGATGTCCGAAAGGCGATTGGGGTCAGCCATGATACGTTTGGCAATTTGATGACCTGCTTGATCGAGCAAGAGCGCCTGGTCCGCATCAGTGAGAAGGTGACGTACCACGCGGAGCATTTGCAGACTGTGCACAAATTCGTCGCCGAGCACCTGCGCGCCAACCAGAGCATTACGGTGGGCGAGCTGCGCGACAGGCTTGGAATCTCCCGCAAATATGCCTTGGCGCTTCTGGAGCACTTCGATAACATTGGCTTTACGAGACGAGAAGGGGATAAACATGTCGTGCGATAGACGCCAGAGAGCGTTCGCGCACCGTCTCGGATCGGGTGCGAATCTCCCCGGTCAGGGCGGCCTCCATACGACCGACCGACGGCGGGAGGGTATGGGTCCCGGTGGACCCTCTGGACTTCAAACCCAGTATGGGGCTTGGATAAAGTCCCGGGTGGGTTCGACTCCCACACCTTCCCGCCATTTTTTTGTCCCGCCAATAGGAACCAGACCCAACGCTTACCTTTTGACAAAAGCCCACGACCGCACGGGTTCGCGGCCGAGGAACCTGACGCCCGGGAAGTTGGAGGGCGAACAAACAAGTCGAGAACCTCGGAGCTAAGAAAGGGGGAACTATGAGGCTCTGGAAAGCAAGCAAAGGGATGAAGCATCTGAGGCAGGCGTTATTTGCCGTCGGGATGGCGCTACTTATCTGGCAGACAGCCATCGCTCAGGATGGCGAGCAGCCTTCTCCACCGCTGCCGCTGCACTCCGTAGAAGGAGCGGGTGGACACTTTTGCACGCACTCGGCGTACTTAGTAAATCCCGCAAAAGAAGGGGACGTGTTAGGCTTGCCGAGCGTCGGAGCGATGTACGTGCACCTGGGGAATGGAAGGCAGTTGCTGGCACTGACGGCGACGGAAACGTTGTGGAACCGCCTCGAGCTGGGCTACGGATGGGATAGTTTCGATATGGGCGACTTGCCGCAGGACATCGAGCGGGCAACCGGAATCCGGATCGGTGATCGCTCCGTTGACCTGCATAACTTCAATGCGCGGTTGGGTTTGGTCAGGGATGGAGAATTCGGTCAGCCCTGGCTGCCCGCGCTCACCGTAGGTGCGCATTACAAGTACAACGATACCATCGAAGACATTGATGATGACCTGATGGGAACGTTGACGGGAATTGGCATCGAGGATAAGGACGGGTTCGATTTCACGCTGTCTGCGACGAAGATGGTCACAGGGCTGCCGCGTCCCGTGATCCTGAGCGCAACCCTGCGGTCCACGGAAGGCGCGCACCTCGGGCTTCTCGGCTTCACGGATGAGCGCGAATTTGTGGTCGAGGGAGCGGTCTGCATTCTCGCCACGGACCGTCTATTTCTGGCTGCGGAGTACCGTCAGAAACCGGACGAATACGATGCGGTTCCCGGTCTCGTCGGAGGCGAAGACGATTGGTGGACGCTTTGCGCGGGCTACATTGTCAACGACCACATGACGGTCGCTGGCGGATACGCTCACTTCGGGACGGTCCTCAATCACGAGGCGAATTCGTCTTGGGGCGTGGCCATTAAGTACGAGTTCTGATTTTCCTGAACCGAAGGCACGCAGCGAACACGGGTTGCAGACCGGGCGCTCGCGCGCTGTTCACGGCCGACAGCTGAACGGAAATGGTTCGGACAACGATGTGGGAAAGAGGAGGGTCTTTCCAATGAAGGCGTTAGCTAATATTGGCCTGAAGAATGTGCAGGCGGTCTATGGGGGACCGGAGGGGGACCTCTGGGAACTGGTTATGGGACACCAGATTCACATCGGCGGGTTCAAGTCCTCGATGGACCTCGCGGAGAAAGCCGGCATCGGCGATGGGATGACAGGGATTGATCTGTGCTGTTGCAACGGCGCCGGAATGCGGTTCCTCATCCGGTTCCGCAATGTGAGAATAATGACCGGCGTGGACGCCACCGAAAAAGTCGTCGAGCGCGGAAGGCGCCGCTGCCAGGAGGAGCGGCTTTCGGACCGCATAGATTTTGTGCTTGCTGATGTGTGCGACAGCGGTCTTCCCGACGAGGTCGCCGATTTCGTCTGGGGCGAGGACGCATGGTGTTACGTGGTTGACAAGCCAAAGCTGGTCTCGGAAGCCGCCCGGCTGGTCCAGCGCGGCGGGACAATCGCGTTCACGGATTGGATCGAAGGACCGGCAGGACTAACCGATGCAGAGGCGGAACGGTTCCTCAAGTTCATGAAGTTTGCCAACGTGCAGGATCTGGAAGGGTATCGCGCGTTGCTTGTGGAGAATGGATGCAAGGTCAAAATCGTCGAAGACACCGCAAGGTTCGCGCCGTACGTGGACCTCTATTTGAACATGCTCGACATGCAGCTTACCTACGACGCGTTGAGGATCATCGGCTTCGACACGGAGTTGATGCAGACGCTCGCGGGCGAGATGCAATTCATGCAGAAGCTCGCCCATGCTGGCAAAATCGCGCAGGGGCTTTTTATCGCCCGAAAAAAGTAGGAAACGGAGATAGTTCGATGAGCGAACGCTGTGACAAAAGGAAAATAACCGTCAACGCGACAGACCCGTGCTCGCCCCCGGAATCCCCCTGCGCTTCGGGGGTGACGTCGCGCGATGCGGCGGGTCAGTGCCCGCTGACCTGGTTCGGCAACATGATCAAGAACTGCCTTCAGTATGCCCGCGCTGAGAAGGCAAGGGGGCGTCCGATCATCGGGATCATGTGCGAATACACGCCGCGAGAATTGATAATGGCGGCGGGCGGTGTGCCGGTGTGTCTCTGCGGCGGGTCGGTGAGCACCATTTCGGCGGCAGAAGAGCATCTCCCAGCGAACCTCTGCCCGCTCATTAAGTCAACCTACGGCTACCACGTACAGAAGTCGAATCCCTTCCTCGAAATGGCGGACCTCGTCGTGGCCGAGACCACCTGCGACGGAAAGAAGAAGATGTACGAGCGGATGGCGGAATCTCGTCCCATGTGTGTCCTGGAGCTGCCGCAGAGGCAGGATGACGCGGGCGCGTTGGATTATTGGATGGAGCAGCTTCGGAAATTTCGGAACGAACTGGAGAGGCGTTTCGGCGTTGGAATTACAGACGATGGGATTCGTGAGGCGATTGGCGTCATGAACCGCGAGCGACGGCTGCGCCGCGAGCTGGCGGCCCTGATGAGAAAGGACCCGCCTCCGTTGACCGGCCGTCAGTTGCTCGACCTGAAGAGCAGCATTTCGGGTATCCCCGCAGACTTTGAGCAGTATCAAGCAGCCCTGGAACTGTTTGGGAATGGCGCGGCGAAGCCCGAGTTGTCGTCGCGCGTTCGCGTACTGATGACCGGCGTGCCCATCGTGCATGGCGCGGAGCGCGTCGTGGACATCGTCGAGGATCATGGCGGCGTGATCGTCTGCATGGAGAATTGCACAGGGCTCAAGCCCATCCTCGACGATGTGGACATCGCACCCGATGACCCTATGCGCGCCCTGGCGGAAAAATACTATAGGCTTCATTGCTCCGTGATGACCCGCAACGACCGTCGGATCGAAAGCCTGCGAAAGCTCGCCGCCGAATATCGTCCGCAGTGCGTCGTCGAGCTGATCTGGCAGGCGTGCCTCACGTACGACGTTGAGTCCTATCGCGTCAAGAGGCTCGCGGAGGAGGAGCTTGGCATGCCGTACCTGCGAATTGAGACCGATTACTCGCCGTCGGATTCGGCGCGGATCGCGGTGCGGGTGGAGGCGCTCTTTGAAACGGTTCACGGGGGAGGGCGGAAGGCTTCGAGTTGCATTCGGCAATGAGAAAGGTCATTTACGTTTCGCCTTTTGTTCCGGCGGAGTGGGTTGCCGCGCACGGTATGCAGCCGTGCCGGGTGCTGCTCGACCGAGCCGAGGAAGGCTGGAGAGCGGGTCCGACCGCGGGCATCTGTTCGTTCGCCCGCGAGTTCATAACTTATGCCCTCTCCGAAAACGCTGCTTCGGCGATTATCGCGACGACGGAATGCGACCAGATGCGCCGCGCCGGAGAACTCATCGCGCGCGATTCCTCGGTGCCGGTCTTTGTGATGCACGTGCCCACGACGTGGCAGACAGCAGCGGCGCAGAAGCTTTACATGACCGAATTGGAGCGACTCGGGCGGTTTCTTGTCCGACTTGGCGGGAAATCCTCGTCGAAGGAGAGTCTGACGAGCACAATGCTCAAGTACGATGCCGAGCGCTCGCGAATCCGAGCGGCACGCGGATATCTCTCGGCGCGGCAGCTCTCGGAGGCCATAGCCGACTTCAACCAGACGGGAGAGGTCGTCTTACCTTCTGCGCGGAGGGCGTTCGTGCCGCGACGCGTCGGGGTTGCTCTCGTCGGGGGACCGCTGCTCCGCGATCATTTCCGTTTTTTTGATTTCGTGGAAAACGCAGGAGGGTCTATCGTCCTCGACGGGAGCGAGACCGGCGAGCGCACGATGCCGGCTGCGTTCGACCGCCGCCAGGTCGAGGAGGACCCGCTTATCGAACTTGCCGACGCGTATTTCGGAAATATCCCTGATGCGTTTCGGAGACCGAATAGCGAGCTTTATCGCTGGCTCAAAAACGAAATTGCGGACCGAGGTGTCCGCGGAATTGTCCTCCTGCGCTATTTGTGGTGCGACACCTGGCACGCGGAAGTGCAGCGGCTGAAGGAATGGGCGGAAGTGCCCATCCTCGACCTCGACATTGGCGATACGGATTCGCACGAGCGAACCGCGTCCCGAATCCAGTCTTTTGTGGCGATGCTGAGATGAACAAGAATCCAAAGCGAATCACACTCGACGAATGGGATAGACGATACGTCGAGCTGCGCGAGGATGGAATGACGGAGCCCGATTATGGGGGACCCCTTCGCCGACACGTGGAGGATGGTGACCTGCGGCTCCTGAACCTGCGGTTTGACAATTCCCCCGCGGCGCTGCGCCTTTGGAATTTTCTCCTCACGGAAGAAG
The DNA here is from genome assembly GCA_964516325.1 of uncultured Verrucomicrobiota bacterium. Lineage (GTDB taxonomy): Bacteria > Auribacterota > JABMQX01 > JABMQX01 > JABMQX01 > CAZFAP01. Next base: position 7,265 of record CAZFAP010000013.1, on the reverse strand, counting down.
ATCGTTTGCGCGAAGCCCGAGCCGATGGAAAGAAGATCGTCGGCACAATGAAGGACCTCGGCACGGTCCCCGTCATGGCGTATTCCCTGGCAAATCTTGTCGCCTTCTATCCCGACGGCGCATGGTGGATTCCGTGCGTGATGGAACTGAGCGAAGGGCTTTTCGGGATTGCGGATTCGCTTGGGATAGATGAATCGTTTTGTCCGGTGCGGGCGATGCTCGGCGCATTTATCACCGAGGCGCACTTCCCGAGACCGGACTTTCTGATTTGCAGCGTCGGCGCGACGTGCGACGACTTCTCCGCCGTCGCACAACGGCTGAACGGACTTGGCTATCCGATTTTGTGGTGGGAGATTCCCCATCGCCGCCATCCGGACCCCGACGAAGAAGTGGTCGAACTGCCCGGGGGATTCATCGCCGCCCAATCGCAGGTTTTGTTTGTAAAGGCGGAGCTTGAACGCATTCGGGTCGCCCTGGAAACGTTCGCGGGAACGCGGCTCGACGAGGGGGCGCTGACGGCTGGGATCAAACGGGCAAATGAAGTCCGGCTGCTGCTGCGCGAATTGAGGCATCTCACGTTCACCGCCGGAGTCTGCCCGCTGCCCGCGCTTGAAATGCTGATCGCCGAGATGCTGGCGATTCATTTCTGCTCTGACCAATGTGAGTCTATTGAGGTTTTAAGGGAGTTGCTCGTCGAGGCGCGGGCTCGGGCGGAAGCGGGGAAGGGTGTCCTCGAAAGAGACGCGGTGCGGGTCTTCTGGGTCAATCCAGTGGCGGATCTCCGGGTCATGAACCTCCTGGAGGACTCTGGCGGGAGAATCTGCGGCACGGAGTACCTCTTCAGTCACGCTCTCGACGAGATTCCGGAGGATTTGCCGCCAATGGAGGCTCTGGCGCGGATGGCGCTCGCTGACCCGATGGTGGGACCGGCAGCCGACAGGGCAGAGCGAATCTGCTCGGATATTGTGTCGTTCGGTGCGGAGGCTGTAGTCATCTCTCGCATTCCTGGCGCGAGCCATTGCGCGACAGAGGGCACAATCATCGCCGATGCTGTCCGTTCGCAGGTCGGAATTCCTGTCCTCGAGATCGAGGCGCCGCCGGTCAGCGATGCGATTCAAGGGACGCTATGCACGCGGCTGGAAGCATTGATGGAGACAGCAAGGGAACTGAGAAAACGATGTTCTGTGTTGGAATAGACGCTGGATCAAGGGCGATAAAAGTTGTTCTGATAGAGGCGGGCAGCCTGCGGGTGATTGCGGCCGGAGTGGCTGATCAGGGTGTCGAGCACAAAGCCCTGGCAGCGCGCCTGTTCGACGAAGTTCTTGAGAAAGCGAATTGCAGACGCGATGACGTTGCCCAAATCGTCGCCACCGGCTATGCCCGCAATGGAATCAGCTTCGCAGACACGACGATTACGGAGATCACGTGCCACGCCTGCGGGGTGCACCACCTCGTCCGGGACGCCATGACCATCGTCGAGATCGGAGGGCAGGACAGCAAGCTTCTCCGGCTGAATAGAGAAGGCGTCGTCTATGATTTTGCGATGAACGACCGTTGTGCGGCAGGAACTGGGCGATTTCTCGAGCTGGTCGCCAACCGCCTTGCGGTCGAGCTTCAAGCGCTCGGCGAGATGGCGGGAAGGAGCAGGAAGCCGGCTGCCATCAGCAGCATGTGCGCGGTCTTCGCTGAGACGGAGATTATCGGGCTGCTCGCGTCGGGCGTCGCGCCGGAGGACATTGCGGCGGGCGTTCAGAATTCGATCGCAGCGCGCGTAGGCAGCATGTCTGGGAGGAAATTGAGTCCGCCAGTCGTTCTCACCGGCGGCGTGGCGATGATCCCGGGCGTGGCAAAGGCATTGGAGACGGCGCTCGGGCAACCGGTATCCGTCGCGCCCGACCCACAGATGACCGGCGCCCTCGGTGCAGCGATCCTCGCGTCCAAGCAGCTACGAAAAGATGTCGCACGAAGCGCGTGAACCCCGAGACCCCGCCAGGCAAGGCGGATTTGCTCTGCGGTCTCCGTGTTCTCTGCGGCTGGTCCCGACTGGGATTGACCTGCTATGTTCGCCGAAAGGTTCTCCTTGCCTTTGACGGAGAATTGTGGTAAGAAAATACACAAACTATGTGGAGGAACATCGGTCGTCCTGCGAAGCGCTGAATGCGACGTGCGAGGCAACATGAGCAGCAAAAATGGCTTCAGGTTTTCATTGGTCCTTGCAGGGGTTGTTCTGTTTTCCGGTCTTCTCCTGTTTTCCGCCTTCCGGGTTCGGTTTCCGACGAAGGGCGGGGAGAAGAGCGAATTCGACGTCATACAGTACTCCCTAACGCACAGCATCCAACGCGGGCAGGACGGCGTCTTCACTGTCACATCCCTCGACAAAGCGACAGGAAAAGGAGGAGCCAGAGCAAAAGCCGAGCCCTGTCCCACCTGAATTTAGAAAATCGGGATTATGGGTTCCATAATCAGGGCGATAAAAAAGGTCAGGGCTCAGGTTCTCAGTCAGTCGGCGTCGCTGGTTCTCCTCAACGCCTATTTCCTTCGGCTTCGCTCGATTTGTATCCCAGCCCTGAATTGCCATTCGTGCCCCGCAGCGGTCTTTGCCTGCCCGGTCGGCGTGCTGGTCAACTTCGCGTCGCTGAGAATCGTTCCGTTCGTTGCGATCGGCGTTCTTGGTCTCGTCGGAATCGTCGGTGGGAGATTGGTCTGCGGCTGGCTTTGCCCGTTCGGATTCATCCAGGACGGGCTTCACAAAATTCCCACGAAGAAACTCTCTCTGCCGCCGAGACTTGGCTACACGAAATACCTCGTTCTGATCGCGACCGTCGGAGCGGTACCCTTCCTTTTCCCGGATTCTCTGTTGGTTTTCTGTCGCCTGTGCCCGGCGGGGACGCTCGAATCCTCAATCCCCTGGCGAATCCTAGGCGTGTCCACAACGTTCACAATCGGTTTCCCGCTCCGGATCAGCATCCTGGTCGCGGTGCTCGTTTTAATGATCGTGGTGAGCCGCGGGTTCTGCCGCCTCCTCTGCCCGCTCGGAGCAATCTTCGCAGTTTTCAACCGCATCTCGCTGTTCAGAATTCGGCTGACCCGGAGGAAGTGCGCCGACTGCGGCCTCTGCGCCGAAATGTGCCCCGTCGAAATTCACCCCGTCGAGCAGATGAACAGCTCCGAATGCATCCGCTGCCTCAAGTGCACCTCCACCCGCCACCTCAAACTCGGTGTGCGATAGACAGACCGGGCGGCAGTCAAAACGGGCCGCCCGCACTGGGCTGAGAAGACGAGGGCGACTGCAGGCAGGTTCTCGCCGCGGCAAGAGGGGGCAAAAACACGTCCCGGCGCCAAGACTGCGTTCGTGCAGCATCCCGACCGCACGGCATCAGGAACGCGTCCGTCACTTCGAGCTGTATTTCTGGATCAACTTGAATAGCTCGTCGGTGTGGAGAGCCTTCAGTCCGGGGTCCTGCTGTATGTTGTTCTGAGCTTTGGGGTCGGCCCCTTTCGAGAGAAGAAGCTCGACGACTGCCTTCTGCGCGGGCGGAAGAGAAGCATCGCCGCTCCACTCCACCGCTAAATGAAGAGGCGTATTGCCACTCCCGTCTTTGGCGTTCACATCGGCACCTTTGACGATAAGGAGTTCGGCAATGTCCTTGTGGTATCCCGCCGCGGCAAGGTGGAGAGGGGTGGATTTATCCTGGGCTTTCGCATTCACGTTTGCCCCCTTGCTGACGAGCAACTGCGCCACCGCCTTATGCCCCGCCTCTGCCGCCTCGTGGAGCGGCGTCGCGCTGAATGCGTCCTTCGCGTTGACATTGGCGCCTTTTTGGAGGAGCTTTTTGACCTGAGCGAGGTCGCCCTTGGCGGCGGCTTCATTCAGCGTCGTGGCGGCGCCAGCCACTATCGAAGTCTCCGTCTCGACAGCCTCTTCCTTCGCCGTGCCCTCTTCTGGCTTCGAGGTCTCCGGCTCTTTCTCCTTTCCACACCCGAATACAATCAGAGTGAATCCAGCGAGCAACCACAGCCGCCAAATCTTCATCTCGTCTCTCCTCAGAAACCCTGTTCTCGTATTGAGTTCTCAGTTACCCAGAGCTTATGCAACTGCCAGTCCAGGACCTCCTTGCCGCATGCTTGCGTCGTCGGTAGGGCCGGTCCAGCCCGCTCATCCGAGTTTCCACGGGGCGCGGTATTCGTAGTGGAGGAGTTTGTTGGCTTCGCCGTTGTTCGTGATGCGTTCGCTCTTCCAGTCCCACTCGATGCGGGATTTCGTCGCCAGCGCAATGTTGCCGAGGAGGCTGAACGTCGTCGAGCGATGGCCCGTTTCTATGTCGGCGTTGCAGGATTTGCGGCTTCTCATGCAGTCCAGGAAATTCCGGATGTGGGCGTCGGTTGAATCGCCCTCGGGCCCTTTTCCCTCCATCGGCTCCATGCGCGGGCCGCTTTCAACAAACTGACCGCCGCGCTCGGGGATGATCTTGAAGCCATTCTCGCTGCAATACAGCGTGCCGTCCGTCCCGCGAAGCTCGATCTCGCCCGACGCAAGAACGGGATTTCCGCTGGCTTCGTATTGCCCAAAAATCATCAGCATCCCCGACTCGAACTCGAGCGTTACTTCGAGGGTGTCGGGGACCGTCCGGGCGTCCTTCACGGCGAATTTGCCGCCATGGGCGGAGAGCGATGCGGGCGCCTCTTCACCAACCATCCACCGCATCGCGTCGAAATAGTGAACGCCCCAGTTGGCGAGCTGTGACGAGTAGAGATGCCACCAACGGAACTTGTAGGGATGGATGTTCGGATTGAAAGGCCTCTTCGGACGAGGGCCGAGCCACATGTCCCAGTCGAGTCCTTCCGGTGGATCGGAATCCGGCGCAATGCCGATGCCGCTGGGATACATGTTGCTCAGTCGGTAGGCTCTTGCGACAGTGACTTTTCCTACTTTCCCTCCGCGCACCATATCAACCAGCCTCTGATACACGTCCGACGAGCGCCGCTGCATGCCGACCTGGCACACACGGTTAGTCCTTCGCACCGCCTCGACCATCTTGCGCCCTTCGAGGACGGTGATGGATAGCGGCTTCTCGACGTACACGTCCTTTCCCGCGTCGCACGCCATTAGGGTCTGAATCGCGTGCCAATGATCCGGCGTTGCGATGAAGACCGCATCAATGTCCTTTTTCTCAAGCATTCGGCGGAAGTCTGTGAACTTCTCCGTCTGGAGCCGCGTCGCCTTTTCCTGCCTCAGCATCATCGGCTCGTCCACGTCGCACAGCGCCGCCACCTCGACGTCGGCATCTTCGAGCCGAAGCGTGCTGCGCAGCAACTGCCCGCCTCGATTCGTCACGCCGATGAAGCCGAGGCGAATTTTATCGTTCGCGCCGAGCGCCTTGCTGCCGGATGGTAACCCAAGCGACAAAGCCGTCGCCCCGACTGCCGAAGTCTTCAGAAAACTGCGTCTCGTCATTTTGTTCTCATCGCCCATGTTCGTTCCCTCCACGACGGAAGATGTGCAATGTCATCACGTTTTTGTTTCTTTGTTGGACTCCTTCGGCCCCTCCGGGGACATTGTCCGGTCGCGCGGCATTGGCTCAGTCGCCCACTCTTTTCCACTCGCGCGCGTCTTGTCCCTCTCCGATCGTTGGAAAAGACGATATTCGCAGATGCGCGCAGCCCATCGGGATCAGGGTTATCTCCTCGGCGCGCTGATCGGATTTGATAGGGCTTTCCTGGAGAGGTCCGGCGCAGTTCATGACCAGCGTCCAGTTAGGGATTCTTTTGCCCTTGGCTTTCAATTCGATCGGGGCATTCTCCAGCTTGAACGGCTGCAATGGGGCTTTCCCTTTTTGGACGACGGTGAACGACGCAGCCGGATTCTCTCTGTCAACGATCAGCCCGTAATTCCACGGCGTCGTCGGGAAAACCTCGTATTCCGGCCATTTGTCCGTGCCGCCGTATTGCTTCCATTCCTGCCCAATTCTCAGAGAGTAGGTCAGCGGTCCCCTGTTGACCGAAACAGAGTTCCCAACTTTTTTCCAGACGGACAGCGTGATTTTCATCGGCAGCTCGAGCTTCACGCGATCGCCGCTTTTCCAGAGCCGCTCGACGACCAGATAGCGCCCGCCGGGAGCATCCACTTTCCGGGCTTCCCCATTGATGGTGACCCTTGCCCCGTCGCACCACTGCGGGATCCTCATGTAGAACGGGAACCTCACCGGCTTAGGAGCGTTGAACGCAAACTCAACCTTCTCATCAAAGGGATAATCGGTTTCCTCAGAGACCCTGACTTCAACGCCATCGCCAACCTTTGCCGAGACTTCGGACGGGGCGTAAAGCGCCACCGCCAGACCGTTTCCCTGAGTCGCCAGCCACAAGTGCTCCGCGAAATAAGGCCAGCCCTGCGCGACGTTGTGCTGGCAGCAGCGGTAGTCCCACGGGCTGTAGGAGACCAGCGTGCCGTCGTTCTGAAAAACGTGCACGCCCCCTTTGTCGCACTGCACGAGATTCGGAGCGGTCAGATAATGCAGCCCCTTCCAGTCCGGCATCGCCGCCGCGGGAAACGAATTGAACGCGATGTTCTCGCAGCGGTCGGCGTATTTGAGGTCGGCCGTGATTTTCAGAAGCGACTCGTCTGTGTACATGAGCTCGAAGATGGAACAGGTCTCCGCCGCCTGCTCGGCGCCGGTTTTGCCCGGACGGAAATTCTCATCGGCGGCGAACATCCCGCCCGGCACCTGCCCATACTCGTCCATAACCGTGTGATAATTCCGCTCGACAGCGTCGAGATGCCTTTCGTCCTGCGATTGCTGCCAATAGACGCCCGGTTGGCGAATGCCCATGGTGAGATTGACGCCGTGCTGCGTTGGAAGACCCTCCGTCCAGTTCGCCGTCCTCTCAAAAACCCTCTTCGCCACGTCGAGGAGCCACTTCTCCCTGGTTCGGTTGTAAAGCCAGTAAATGCTTTCGAGATTATCTCCGCCGCGAATCCACTGCCAGCTTCCCGGGAGAAGATGCTCGATTGGCATATCGAGCTGGTATCGGAAGTACCTGGTCATCACAGGAATCACCCGCTCGTCCCCCGTCGCCTCGTAGAGCGATTGAAAGGCGAAGAGCATCACCATGTTCGGCCAGAGGTCGTGATTCTTCTTGTTCTCCGGTGGACCGAAATATCCGTCCGGCTCCTGGCTGCCCAGCGCCTTGTCGAGCCACTGCTTCGCCTCCTTGATGATTCTCTCGTCCTTGAGCACGTAGCCGAGGTCGCCGAAACCCTTGAGCCA
>CAZFAP010000012.1:0-46460 GCA_964516325.1 uncultured Verrucomicrobiota bacterium | reverse complement strand
ACAGCGGCGACCTCGGCCCCACCAAAATCCGATTCTTCCGAATCGAGACCCGTCCATGACGGCAAGGAACCTCGGGGCCGGCAGCGGAACCGTTCCCGTCGTGTTGACGGCCCAAGCGAACCCCTGACCGTTTCCTCAAGACCTTCCGGCCAGAAGAGCGCAGGGCACTGAGCCTTTCTCGACCTCTGGAACGGCGCCGCGCCGCAAGCGGCAAGCTTTTCCTTGCGTTCGGCTCAGCGATTTTTTAGTATGCGGGGGAACGCGCGGCTGCGGTGAAGAACAAGCGAAGCACCGCGTAGGTCGAGCGAAAAGGTGGCGCAAGGGCGACAAAGCCGATTGTCCCGGCGCGGATCGCACTCCGACGACGATGGATAGCGAACTCGACGCTGTGCGTGTGGGAGATATACCTGCCAAATGCCAGACGTTCCGCTGCTTCAAATGAAGCACATAAACAAGTCGTTTCCGGGCGTCCAGGCCCTCTCCGACGTGTCCTTCGACCTGTACAAAGGAGAAGTCGTGGGACTGGTCGGGGAAAACGGCGCCGGAAAGAGCACATTGATGAAGATTCTTTCCGGCGTCCACTCGCCCGATAAGGGGGAAATCTCGATCGAAGGGGAACGGGTGCGATTTTCCTCGCCTAAGGATGCGGAGGCCGCGGGGGTAGCCACAATCTATCAGGAGCTGAGCCTTGTGCCCAGCGTGTCCGTCATGGAAAACATCCTGATGGGGAGAGAACCCAACACGCGCTGGAAGACGATAGACTGGCGAGAGATGGCGCGGGCGGCGAGGGACCTGATGAAACTGATGGATATGCCAATTGACGTCAGGCGGCCCGTCGAAGAGTTCGGGGTTGCGGTTCAGCAGATGATAGAAATCGCCAAGGCGCTTTCGCTGAACGCGCGGATTCTGATCATGGATGAGCCTACCAGTTCGCTTTCGGAGCAGGAGACCAAGAGGCTATTTGACATCGTGCGCACGCTGAAAGCGAGGGGCGTGGGCGTGATTTATATCTCACACAAAATGGAGGAAATTTACGAGATCGCCGATCGGATCACCGTGCTGCGAGACGGGAAGCACATCGGCACGGCGCCGGCAAGCGAACTGCCCGCCGAAAAGATGATCCAGTGGATGGTTGGGAGAAAAATCGAGCAGTTCTTTCCGAGCCGCGAGGCGAGAATTGGCGATGAGTTGTTGAGGGTGGTTGGTCTGACGCTGCCGCAGCCAGCGAAGCCCGGAGTGAACCTCGTGGACAACGTGTCCTTCTCGCTGCGGGCGGGGGAGATTTTAGGGTTGGCAGGGCTGAGAGGCGCAGGAGCAAGCGAATTGCTGGGCGCCATCTTCGGCAGGTTCGGCGGAGTCCCCGAGGGCGAGGTTTCCATAAAGGGCAAGAGGGTCAGGATTTCCTCTCCGCCGGAAGCCATCTTCCACGGCATGGCGTATCTGACAAACGACCGAAAGGCGACGGGGCTCATTCTGCCGATGTCGGTGATGCATAACATGACGCTGGCGTCTCTCCCGCAAATGACGCGGTTCGGGTGGCTTCACCCGCTTGTGGAGCAGCGCAACTGCACGCCCTTCCTCAACTCGCTCTCCGTTAGAACGCCTTCGCTTCGGGCCGAAGTCTCGACGCTGAGCGGCGGAAATCAGCAGAAGGTCATCCTGGCAAAATGGTTGATGAGCGGACCGAGCATTCTTCTGCTGGACGAACCGACCCGCGGCATTGACGTGGGAGCAAAAGCGGAGATTTACCTTCTCATGAATCAGTGGGCCTCGGAAGGAAAAGGAATTCTCCTGATCACGTCGGAACTGCCGGAACTTCTGGCGATGAGCGACAGAATCCTGGTGATGCACCGAGGAAAGGTGACTGCGGAGTTCGGGCGCGAGGAAGCGACTCAGGAGAAGGTCATGGCGTCTGCCATGTAGCGGCATGACGGAAAAGTCTGGTTTTCTGACAAGTCTGTCTTTGTTGTTCGAGAGGGTGGTGCGGAACCGCGGGCTATGGGCGCTCCTGGCGGTACTGGTAATCGGCGGGGTCTTTCCCGGGCAGTCGGGGAAAAGCAAGCTGGGGGCTTTCTTCACGTGGGATTACCACCGGGACATGCTGCAATACTACTCCATCCACGGCGTCCTTGCCTGCGGGATGACCATCGTCATTCTGACGGGCGGAATTGACCTTTCCGTGGGATCGGTTCTGGGGATGACCGGGATGCTTTTTGCGCACCTGATGATCAATTTGCAGGCATCCCCGCTCGTCGGGATTCCGGTGACGCTGCTGGCGGGAACTGCGGCGGGGCTGTTAAGCGGCAGCCTGATAGTCGGCGTCATACAACCTTTTATGGGCACAGCTTTGGCGGTTGTGTGCTCGTCAGTCATGCGCAGGTGGGGCTTGCCACCCCTTCCGGCGATTTGTATTGGGGTTCTGATCGGAGTCGCAGGCGCCGTTTTCAGCAGAGCCACGGGGGAGCGATTCAAGCTTCAACCCTTCGTGGCGACATTGGCAATGATGGTTTCGGCGAGAGGGCTGGCGAAGTTTATTGGAGGGGGAAGAAAAATCCAGGCGGGGACTCAGCCGCCGCCGCCCATCTTCGAGGACATCAGCTCTCAGGTTCTGAACAATAACCTGGCCATCGTGACAATCATATTCCTGCTATCGGTGGCCATTTTCTGGACCGTTCTCAACCGGACAAGGTTTGGTCGGCATCTGTTCGCAATTGGCGGGAACGAGGAAGCCGCGAGGCTCAGTGGTGTGCGGGTGAACCTGGTCAAGGCGATGGCCTACGGCATTTCGGGCTTGATGTCGGCGGTGGGAGGAATATGCTTTGCGGCGAGGACATATTACGGCGACCCGGAAGCCGGGACAGGCTACGAGCTGACCGCCATTGCGATGGTGGTCATCGGAGGCACCAGCCTCATGGGGGGAAGAGGCGGAATTCTGGTCACGCTTTTGGGAACGCTCATTATCGGGTATATTGAGAAGATACTGAGCATAAACGGAGTCGAGATCGCCTACAGGTTCATGGTGGAAGGGGCGATTATTGTTGCGGCGGTCATCATTCAGCAAACAGGGAGACGTTCCAGGATTTCCTGAGTAGACTATTCCGGAAAGGAGGAGGGAGAACATGGCAAAGCTCACTCGTGAAAGATGGGTGTTTCCGTTCGTGCTGGCAGCGGTAGCTATCCTTCTCGTGGCGGCGACGGGATGCCGAAAGGCGGAAGAGGAAACGAAAGGCCTCCGCGTGGTTTTTCGAGTGGACTGCCAGTGGCTCGAGGAAAATGGAAGGAATGAAATGGCTTCGGCTCTCACCCGGTTCGACAGAATTGACGCCGTCTATGGACACAACGATCCACAGGCGCACGGCGCCTACCTTGCAGCGAAAGCGGAAGGGCGAGGACGAGAGAATACGATCAAGTTCATCGGGATAGACGCGCTGCCCCACGAGGGCGTTATGTACGTCAAACAGGGAATCTTGACGGCAACGCTTCAGTATCCGACCGGCGGGAAGGAAGCGATTGACATCGGCATGAGAATCCTCAAGGGCGAGGAGGTTCCGAAATGGATTACTCTGGGGACGCGGCTCTTCACGAAGGAGAATGTGGACAAGGGCGGGTTGGAGCTTCCTGCTAAGGGGCCAAAGCGAGCGGGACTTGCGCCGGACAAGCCCAGACCCTCGAAGAAGCTGACGGAAGGCAAGCAGGTTCTCGTCGGGATGTCGCAATGCAACCTGGCGGAGCCGTGGCGTGTGCAGATGAACAAGGATGTCCGCGATCAGGCAAAGAAGTATCCGGAGATCAAGCTGCTTGAGAAGGATGCGCAGAACGACGTTACGATTCAGCAAAGTCAGGTGAGAGAGTTCCTGACTCAGGGAATTGACCTCCTGATCGTCAGCCCGAAAGAGACCGTGCCGATGACGGCGCCCGTGAAGGAAGTCTATGACGCGGGCATACCGGTTATCGTGCTTGACAGAGAGGTTCAAGGGACAAGCTTCTCGTGCTTTATCGGCGGAGACAATGTTCTCATCGGCCGAGAGGTGGGAAAGTATCTGGCGTCGGCGCTGAAGGGAAAGGGAAACGTCGTGGAGCTGCAAGGACTGATGACTTCGGAGCCGGGTGTGGACCGGCATAAGGGATTCCTGGAGGGGCTGAGAGAATACGCCCGGGAGCAAAAGGCCTCTGACAAGGGACCGGGCGAATAAGGTTGGCATAGCGAGCGGCGGGGCAAGGAGCGCCCGCGTCGGCCGCGGCACAGGACGACCTCGACGAGGTTGAGTTCACACGATAGGCAAATCAAGCTCAAGGCAACGGAAAGGATGGTCCTGACTTGAAAAAGGTCTTTTTGCCGGCGACGGCTTTCATTTGCGGTTTCTGCGTGATGGGACTGGAGCTTCTCGGATTCAGGCTCTTCGGTCCGACGTTCGGATATTCGAGCTATGTGAACGGAAGCCTCATAGGAATTGTGATGGCAGCCCTGTGCGTCGGATATGTCATCGGGGGGAGGCTCGCGGACAAGAGGCCGCGTCCCCTGGTGCTCTACCGAATGATTCTCGCGGCGGGCGGGTATCTCTTCGTGATCCTGCTCCTTTACCGGAAGGTCCTCGACATCTCCTATTTGAAGTTGGGGACGATCCTCGGCTCGATGGTCGCGACCTGCGCTATTTACGGCGCGCCGACGGTTCTGCTGGGCACGGTCTCCCCTTTTATCATCAGGCTGCTCACGGTTGATAAAGACGTCGGGAAAATTGCGGGGGGAATCTACGGTCTCTCGACGATTGGAAGCATTCTGGGGACATTTCTGACACCGTTCTTTCTGATTCACGCGCTGGGATCGCACATGACGTTGGTTCTGCTTTCCTCCATCGTGCTCATCGTTGGGATCGCGGGCTTGGCTTCTCAATCCCAGAAATGGGCGGCGTCGCTGGCGTTAGTCGCCATCGCGCCGTTTTCATTCCCCCGAGAGGGAAGAGACGTGCTTCTGAGAAAAGAGTCCTTTTACAACGACATCCGAGTAGTGAAGAGGCAAGACGGGAAAAGAGCCCTGTCCGTGAACAGGTGGACCTCCTACTCCGTCGAGGTCAGCGAAAAGAATAGATACCTGACGGACAGGAGCTACTATGATTACTTCAATGCAGCTGCGCTTTTGACCGAGCCGCGGGAAATCCTCATCCTCGGCATGGGGGCGGGGACGTCCGTGAAGCAGTACCAGCATTTTTTTCCAAAGGCTCGCATTGATGCCGTGGAAATAGACCCGGAGATTATCCGCATAGCGAAAGACGAAAGATATTTCGGGGTGAGGGAGGGGCCGAAGATGAAGATTTTTGCCGAGGATGCGAGGCCCTTCCTGAGGAAAAGCAAGAAGAAATACGACATGATTGAGCTGGATATGTTCCAGGGCGGGCCGTACGTTCCCTTCTATGTCACGACGAAAGAATTCTTTGGTTTGGTTGCCGAGCACCTCTTGCCGGGCGGTCTGACGGTGATGAACATACTCTCCCTCCGGGACGACGCGACACTGCTGTGCTCGATAGAAAAGACGCTGAAGACGGTTTTCCCGACGGTCCTCGCCGTGAGGGTCGAGAAAAGCTCGAACTACCTCCTGGTCGGTCTGAAGAAAAGAATGGCGGTTCCGGGGGAGGTTACGACGGCTCTCAAGGAGAAAATGTTCGATCAGCCTGCGCTGCGAACCGTAGTCAATAACTTCATTGACAATATTGTGTTTCTGCCGGAGAACGATGAGGCGCACGTCTTCACCGACGACAAGGCGGACGTGGAGCGGCTGACCTTCAGGATGGTGGACAAGTACGTGCGACAGATTCCGCTAAGGCAATGACGGCCGAGCGCGCCGCTCGACGGACGACGAGGCTCAACATGGATATCGAGGCGTATCTCTCAGAGAAAACGAAGTTGGTTGATGCGGGCCTGGAGCGCATTCTGTCGTCGGAGGAGATGCCGGTCGAGAGGCTTGCGAAAGGTGTTCGGCACGCGGTTTTTCCCGGGGGCAAACGGATCAGACCGATACTGACACTGGCAAGCTGCGAAGCGGTGGGCGGCGACTGCCGAGACATTGTGCCCATCGCGTGTTGCGTCGAACTCATCCACTCATACTCACTCGTACATGACGACCTTCCCGCTATGGACAACAGCGACCTCCGAAGGGGCTTGCCGACGGTGCACAAGGTCGTCGGGGAGGGAATCGCCGTTCTCGTCGGAGACGAGCTGCTGACGCTCGCCTTCCAGGTTCTCGCCGGATTGGAAGGCGTTGACGACCGGAAGCGAACGCGGCTGATCCGAGAGCTATCTTCAGCTTGCGGAACTGCGGGGCTTATCGGCGGGCAGGCGCTCGACCTCGAATCTGAAGGAAAAATCGTCGAGGAAAAAACCGTCCATGACATTGTGAAGAGGAAGACGGCCGCGTTGATCGAGGCGGCTGTCGCGATGGGCGCAATCGCTGGAGACGCGACGGACGAGGTGCTGCGTTTGCTGAAAAAGTACGGAGCTTCCATCGGACGCGCCTTTCAGATTGTGGACGACCTCCTCGACGCAGAAGGGGAGCAAGAGGCGTTAGGCAAACCGACCAGAGCTGACGACGAAAAGGGAAAGGCGACCTATCCGTCGCTGATCGGCATCGAGCGGTCGAGAAACCTTGCGGAACAACTGACGAAAGAAGCCATTGCGAGCCTTGCCGCTCTCGGCGAAAAAGCGGCGCCCCTGAGACAGATTGCCCTTTTGCTCATTCAGAGGAAGGGGTGAGCTCCTCTGAGTTCGTGTGAACTTCCCCGACGAGAATTGGCGGAGCGTATGTGCGATTTTCGGTGCCCATGCACGAGAGGTAGCAGCGAAAACACACCCGCCGGTGAAGATACCTTTCACAACGGCAAGAAGCTGCTGCCTGGCATAGCGATTATCCTGCTTGTCCTCCAGACCACTCCATCCCCCGCCGCAAAAGAGTTCCGAATTTCGGACTATTTCTCCAGAGAGGAAATTGAAACCGCCTCCCGCTACAACAAATACCTTTACACTATCTTCTTTTTGAAACAATTCGCCGTCGTATCTTTTTTGGGTCTGGTCGCATTTTCGAGGCTGGGTTCTTCGTACAAGCGCGACGTCGAGAGGCTTTGCTGCGGCAAGAAGCGGATCGCATTCGCCGTCTATATTTTCTTCATCGTTCTGATGATGCGCCTGGTCATTCTGCCGTTCGACGCCGTGCGCGACCTCGTCGTCAAAAGCGCTTTTGGCTTGACGAACCAGAAGGTCGCTGGGTGGCTTGCCGACCAGGCGAAGGGCTTCCTCGTCGCCGACCTCTGGTACGTGCCGTTTGTCGCTCTGGTCTATGCGGCGATGCGGCGGTTGCGGCGAACGTGGTGGCTGATTTCAGCAGGAGCAGTGGGACTGGCGCTTGTCGCGTGGTATTCTCTTGCCCCATACCTCATCGAGCCGCTGTTTTATCGGCTGACTCCCTTCAAGTCCAAGTCGCTCAAAAACCGGCTGTATCCCCTACTGCGAAAATCTCGGCTCGAGCAAAATCTGCTCTATGAAGCGGACTCCGGCAAGAGGACGAAGGAGGTGAACGCCTACACGTCGGGGCTGTTTCTGGGAAAGCGGATTGTGCTCTACGATGTTCTCGTGGGAGAGGCGGAGCCGTCGGAGATTGAATTTGTTGTCGCTCACGAGATTGCGCATCTCAAGATGAATCACATCTTGTTGGGCATAGTTCTTGGGACTGGCGGGGCGGCGGGAATACTCTTTGTGACCGGGGCACTGCTGAAACTGTCGGCGAGACGAAAGACACAGGAAGACCGTGAACGCCTCGGCGCCAACTCTGTCCCCGTTTTCTTCTTCTGGCTGCACGTGATTCTCTTCTTTATTATGCCAATCGAGTGTGCCATATCGAGACGTTTTGAGAGAAGCGCAGACCGGGATGCGATCAAGCTGACCCAGGACCCGAAAGGAGCAGCATGGCTTTTCGAGAAAGTGGCGAGAAAGAACCTCGCTGACCTCGATCCTCCGGCTATCGCGAAATTCTGGCTCTACACGCACCCGCCCATACTGGAGCGAATCGAGGCGGCACTGAAAATGGCAAACGAAGCCGACAACACCCGCTCGACTCATGACACCACGGCGGCTCCGGAGAAGCGGGCGACACCATCCCTGGGCAACCGCCGGGGGACCGGGAGCTGAGACGGCTCGTGAAGACGACGATTCCGACAAAGGAGAACAGAAAGATGGGGATGATGATTGATAATCTGAGGTGGAGACCGAAATGGGCGTCGCACATGGGCTGTCTCAAGGGTTGTCTGGATTATTTGGGGATGGATATTTCTGACGGATGGTTGTACGGCGCGACAGGGCACGCATTCATCATCAATGTCCACGAGGTCGTCTGCCCGAGCGGCCCGACAGCCTGGAACACGGAGATGCTTTTCAAGCTGAGCAGGAACATCGGCCTCATCGTAGAGCGAGTCTTCGCCAGCAGACGGCAACCCGATTTTGCCGAGAAGCAGAAGCGCGCGTGGGAGAACACGAAGCGCGCGATAGACGAGGGTCTTCCATGCTACGGCTGGGAACTGGACATCCCCGAGTATTACGTCGTGTACGGCTGTGACGAGCAGGGATATTACTTCTCCGGCCCGCACTGCAATTCTGGCAAGGGGCCGAAGCCGTGGCAGGAAGTGGGGAATAGTCAAATCGGCGTACTGGAAATGATGACGGTGAAGCGCTGCCCGCCAGCCGACGACCCAACGACTGTCAGAGAGGCCCTCCAATTCGCCCTCGACCACTCGAAGAGCCCCGAATCGTGGATATTCCCAAAGTACAAATCGGGCTTGGCCGCCTACGACAACTGGATACAGGCGCTCGAACACGAAACCGCCGACGCGTTCGGCATGGCCTACAACGCCGCCGTCTGGAGCGAGTGCCGCCACTTCGCCGTCGAATTCCTGAAGGAGGCCAAAGGCCGTCTTCCCAGAGAACTTGCGACAATGCTCGACGAGGCTGCAAAGCATTACGAGACCGTCGCAGAGAATCTGGCAAAGGTCCGCGACTTGTTTCCATTTCCACCGAAGGGCGATGAGGTCCAGAACAGAGGCCGCAGCGAAATCGCCTGGAAGAACCTGAGAGCCGTCCGGGCCGCGGAGGCGGCGGGATTGCAGGCATTGGGGCAATTACTGGCGACACTCTGACAGGACATCCCGATGGACCCGAAGGCGTATTGGGAAAGGGAGACTTTGGCAAAGAGGAGGTCCCCTGACCACCCGGTAATCGCGGCCTACGTGTTGCCGAAGATTGATGTGGTTCGCCGGTTTGTAAATCTAACGCCACAGACACGCTTTCTGGATGTCGGGTGCGGGAATGGCTATTTCACCTTCTACTTCGACGAGATTTGCGATACGTATGGCATAGACCTTTCCGAAAGAATGCTGCGAATGAATCCTCTCAAAAAGAGTTTTCTTATGGATGCTCGAGACCTGAAATTCGCGGACAATTCATTCGACGTCGTTTTCTGTCATTCGCTGCTCCATCACGTTCCATGCATTGACACGGTAGTAGGAGAAATGAAGCGGGTCTCCAGAAAGTTCGTGGTGATTCTGGAGCCGAATATAAGCAACGCATTTATGTTCCTGTTTTCGCTGATAGTGAGAGAAGAAAGGGGAGCCCTCAAATTCTCGCTGGCGTATCTAAGAAACGTCGTAAGAAGGAACGGGTTGCGTATCATAACTTCGTTCTCTTACGGAACGGTTGTCCCCATCCGCACGCCAACCTTTGCTCTCCCCTTCGCGAAATTTCTATCAGGAAGATTTAATTTCAGACATGCCGTGGGGATGACAAACTTTGTCATAGCCGAAAAAGCTGAAAGGGGGAATGGGAATGCAAGTGCTCCACAATTTCAGGTTGATAGATATGATCCAGCCAAGAGTCCAGGCGGGCAGAGTCCTGGTCTTGGAACAGCGAAGAGTCAAGCAAATCCTGGACGAGAAAAAGCTCCCAGACCTCCGAGTACGGCAGTCCTTTGATCTTGGGGGCGGTTACCTTATTCCGGGCTTGATTGACGCTCACGTACACCTCATGAGTCCGTTCACCACAACGATCAAACTATCTGTCCTTCCAACCCTGTTCAGGCAGGCGCGCAAGAATCTTAGAAATTGTGTAGAGAGCGGCGTGACCACGGTCAGAGACCTTGGGGCTGTGCCGAGTGGTATCCAGCGCTTTCGGAGGCAAGTCGAGGAGGGGAAAATTTCGGGGCCTCGCATCCTGTGCTGCAACTCCTTCATCGGCTGCCCGGGGGGATACCCTGACTTCATGCCGCCTTTTACCGGCGTAAAGAAGCTCATACTCCGCGGACAGTTCGCCGAGCGGATTTCCACCCCGTCAGAAGCCCGCGACGTGGCAAAACGAATGGTGGATCAGGGGGCAGACTGGATCAAGACCAGCCACGCCGATCGTTCTTTCCTTCTGGGGAGAGGTGCGCTCCCAACGCTCTCCAATGCGTGCTACGGGGCGCTGGTGGATGAGGCGCGCAGGCTGGGCAGGAGGGTTGCCATGCACCATACCTGGGCCACCGGGTTCCGGAAGGGGGTGGAGTTTTCGGTTGACACTCTGGAACACGCACCGCTGGACGATCTCACAGACGAAGACATAAAAGCGTTTATCAAGAAGAACATGGCCATCCTCCCTACGCTCAAGGTGAACGCCGACTTTCTGGCGCTTCAGGAGGTTCGAGAGTTGATCGAGAAGAGCGGCCGCGGCTACTTAGAGGGGGGGGCCTACAATCACGTCTCGAAGCTTCTGGATATGCTCATCGGCGACCGTGTGACGGAAAAGCACTGGAAGGCGCGGTGTTACCCCGACTACAAACTGATAGGGGGGCGATACCCGCACGTTCTTGAAACGGTAGGAAGACTTCGTGAGGCCGGGGCTACAATCGGCTTTGGCACGGACTCTGGCGGATATGAGTTTGGATTCTTCGGGGTGGGCTACAGGGAACTCGAGCACCTGGTGAAGGCGGGAATGTCCAACTTCCAAGCACTTCAGGCAGCCACCATTGTCAACGCCCGTATCCTGGGCCTGGAGAACGATCTGGGAACAATCGAAGCGGGCAAATTGGCCGATTTGGTGCTTCTTCGTGACAATCCTCTTGAGGACCTCCGTCACGTAGCGACAGTCAAGATGGTTTGGAGGGAGGGGCGCCCGGTCTTCAGCGGCCTATGACAAGATAGGGGAGGGTTCGCGGTTTCCTGTGCTGCAACAAGCACCGACGCATGGTGGAGCGTGACTTGCTCGAGCCGACTTAGGCTGTCGTGGCCTGAGGCACACGGGGCTTGGCCAAAGCCCCTCAAGGCCACAGCGCCGATCCGGGGGGCCGTAGTCCGCCGCGAGGCGCCTTCACGGACCGACGTGACACGCAACGCCAGACGTGCGCGAGGGGAGCAGTATCACGCGCTCCCTTGGAGGCGCGCGCGTTTGAGGCAGGTGGGGCAGTGGATGAGGTAGGGAGCGGCGGAATCGGGGCGAATCTCAATTTTCGACGAGCAATAGGGGCACTGTACGATCTTGACCTGTTCCGCCGAGGAGAGCGTAGCTTTTGTTATCCTGCCTTTATCCCAGGCTCGAAGGAAAGCTTCGACGACCTGCGGATCGAACTGTCGCCGGCCTTCTCTCTTTATGATGCGGATTGCCTCCTCGGCGTCCATTGCTTTACGGTAGGGACGGTCGGAGGTCATCGCGTCGAAGGCGTCGGCGACGGCCATGAGCCTCCCCTCGATGGGAATCTCCTCGCCCTTCAGACGATACGGGTGACCGGAGCCATCAAATCGCTCCTGGTGATAGAGGATGTAGGGAAGAATTGGCTTGAGAAAATCAGCGTCCCGGACGATGCGGGCACCGATCTCTGGATGGAACTGCATCTGCTCCATCTCCTCTTCTGTGAGCGCTCCCGGCTTTCGGAGAATGGCGTCCTCGATGCCGATTTTGCCGAGGTCGTGAATGATTCCGCCCATCTCGACGAGTTTCAACTGCTCTTCCGTCCAGCCCATCTCCCCCGCAATTATCCTGGCGAAGAGGGCGACGCGTCTGCCATGCCCTATGGTGTAGTAATCGCGCATCTCGAGGGAATCAACGACGACCTTGAGCGTGTCGTAGTAGGATTTCTCGAGCTGGCGGGAACGCAGATGAATTTCCTCGAGGTAACGGGCGTTCTTGACGGCGATAGCGGCGGGGCCGGAGAGGGCCACGAGCAGCTCCAAACCTCGCGCATCGAAGCGCTCGACGACGCGGACGGTGTCCAGATAGACAATCCCCTGAAGCTCCCCCTCGTGCATCATCGGGACGCACATGGCGCAGCGAATATCGTGCAGCGAAACGCTCTGGCTTCCGCGCAGGAGAGTGTCGTCGGGAGCGTTCTTCGTCAGAATGGCTTTCCTCTCGTCGGCGACCTTTCTCAGAAGCGTCCGGCTGACTTCGATATCGCCGGGAGGGGCTGGCGCCCGTGCCTTTCCTGCCACGGGGCGGAATTCAGGCGAGTCGCCGTCCTTCACGAATACGACTCCGCGGTGAGCAGGAACGACCTCAAATATGTAATCGAGGATTCGGCCAAAGAGAGACGCAAGGTCGCGCTCGAGACCGAACGCTTCGCCCGCCTTTACCAGAATCTGGTACGTCTTCTGAGAAATGTCGAGGTCCTCCATCCCCCTGCCAAGCGCCTTGAGAGGCTCGAGGAATGGCGGGGCGACCTCAATTTCGGCGGCGATTGTGCGGTCTGAATCCGCAAGGTCAACTACCTTGGCGGCCGTAACCCTCCCGAGAGACGAGGAATCCTCGACGAGGAAATCGAAGGAAAACTCGTCTATTGAGATACGGTCACCGTGGCGGAGGACGTGAGAGCGAACGAGTTCGCTGTTGACTCTCGTCCCGTTTCGGCTGCCGGCATCGGTCAGGACGAAGTCGTCCCCGCGCCTCTCGACGACGAAATGTTTGCGAGAGACCTGGGCGCTCGCCAACCGGACATCGTTTTCGGGCGACCTTCCTATGGAAATGCGAGAGCCGACCCGAAACTTCTCTCCGGCGAGTGGTCCCGATGTGGCTAAGAGAATCGCTTCTCGCATGGCAAAGACCCAAAATGGCGACCGGCTTCCGAACGATCGCCGTTGCGGATGTCCCAGGATGCGTGAACGTCAATGAGCGATAAACAGCCCATCCGCCTCGCCCCTGGGGAGACCACCGACTCACCTCAGGTTCAGGTTTTTCATAATCTTGGACAGATAGGACTGCTGGATTCCGAGTTTCTTCGCAGCCTCGGTCTGCTTACTTCCCGATTCGGAGAGAACCTTCCGAACGAGCCGCGTCTTAAAGTTCTTGATGATGCTGTGGTAATCCGCCCCCTGGAAAACATCGGCCGGTGTTTCTCCTTTCAAAGCCCTCGGCAGATCGGATGCCCTCAACACGCCGTCTTCGGAGGAGACAATGAGACGGCGAATCGCGTTTTCGACCTGGCGGACATTGCCCGGCCAATCGAATTCCCTGAGCTTCTCGATCAATCCGTCCTCGACGACGATATTCTCAGCCAGAGATTCAACTCTGTGCCTCTCGATGAAGAACTCCACCAACTCAGGGATGTCTTCTTTTCTCTCCCTCAGTGGTGGGAGATATATCTCGCAGACGTTGAGGCGGTTGAGGAGGTCTCTGCGGAAAGTCCCTTTCTCGACGGCGGCAAAGAGGTCGGTGTTCGTAGCGGTGACGATGCGCACGTCGAGCTTTATGTTGACGTTTCCGCCAATCCTCTGAAATTCAAATTCCTGAAGGACTCTGAGAAGATTTGCCTGAATTTCGAGGTCGAGGTTGGCGATCTCGTCGAAGAAAATGGTTCCGCCGTTGCCCCCTTCGAGCTTCCCGATCCTGCGCGCGTTCGCCCCGGTGAAGGCCCCTTTCTCGTATCCGAAAAGCTCGGAGTTGATCAGCTCTTTTGTGAAGAGACCGCAATCCACCGCCACGAAAGACTTATTGTGCCTTTTGCTCCATTGGTGAATCGAGCGCGCGAGGATTTCTTTTCCGGTCCCGGTTTCGCCCGTCAGAAGAATCGGGGCATCGGAGAGGGCGAACTTCTGAGCTCTCGCTAGGGTCTTTCGGACGACCTCGCTTGACCCGATGAACAGGTATCGCTTCTCGAGTTCGCGGGAAAGACTGTCGCATTCGGCTTTGAGGCTCGTGTAGGCAACGGCGCCGGAGAGAGCGCCCGCCAGATGCCGGGCGATTGTCTGAACGAGACGCAAGTCCTCTTGACCGAAAGCCCTTTCTCGCGTGAGATTGTCGAGGTGCAAGACGCCGATGACTTCCTCCCTGACCAAAAGGGGCGCCGTGATCATGGAAAGAATGTTCTGGTCTCTGACGCTCTCGCTTCTCCCGAACCGCGCGTCCCGAAGGGCGTTGTTGCTGAGGATCGCCTTTTTCTCTCGAATGACGGTTTCCAGGACCTTGCTGCTGAACGGGACCTCCGCCATGGGCCGGCTTCTGTCCTTCTGGTAGGAGCACCGAACCTTCAGGGGCTTTCCCCGCTCCTCTCGGAGGAGCAGAAAACACCGCTCCGCGGGCATAACCTCGAAGAGCTTCGTGGAGACTTTCGCCATAATGTCATCTGTTGAATAGACTCCGGCGGTCATGGCGCCGACCTCGAGGAGCAGTTCGAGCTTCCGCTGGGCGGTCGTGGGGGTGGCTTGTTTCGCGGGCGGCTCCGGTTCCTCCGCAGAAAGGGAGATCGTCTCGCCGCCCATTTTCTCGACGCTTCGCCACCCAGCGGGAAGCGTAATCTCCTCCTCCCCGGCGACGATCGGACGGTGCTCTTCGGGCAGCCTTTCCAGAAACCTGACGACATAGTCGCCGATGCCGATGGTGTCATCATGCTTGAGGGGAGCACGCTGCACCTTCTTGCCATTGACGTAGGTATGGTTGAGGCTCTCCTTGTCGGAAATCACCCACTTTCCTCTCTCACTCCTGATCTCCGCGTGCTCGCGGGATACGCTGGCGCCCCTCAAAACCACGTCGCACACGTCTGACTTCCTGCCTATGACAATCACAGGCTTTTCGATCTCGTACGTGGTCAACTGTCCTTCGATGTCGCTGTAAACAAGCCAGGGCATAATCTTCCTCCGGGGGCGATTCGCCGGACATCACAATGCGTCCAGCACCGTAGGCCAAGACTCCGTTTTTGAGCAAGATTCATACCGGCCACAGCGGTCGAAGTCAAGGAATTATTCCAAAAGGATATAATCTGTACACTTCTGCTCGTCCTGGAAAACGGCGGAAGACCGGTTCTCAATGGGGAGCCTAAACGCATCTCTGAGCGGGTAGGCACGTTACGACGTCGGACACGCGGCATTCACCCTTCCCGCCGTTTGGCACGCAACTTGTTCAAACCGCTCCCGACATCGAAGGTTTGGCTGATTCTGCTCTGCCCGGGCGATGTCCGGCAGCGCACGAGAGGCAATCCCCGATGGCAATGCGGGTGCTATTATGGTATTATCAAGGCGTTAAGAAAGACGAAACAGCCACCATGGGAAGGTGGAGGATCAACTATGAAGCCGTATGAAGCGAATCCAAATGAGACCCACTCCGAGGAAATGGAGACCCAATACTCCCCGCCCCCAACTCGGCCTACCGGGGACATCCGCCGCGAAACCGAGACCGCAGACGAGACGAAAGGGAGAGAGATTCCGGCGGAGCTCGATTATCTGATTCTGGGCAAGTACCGGCTGATCAAGCAGTTGGGGAAGGGGGGAATGGGAGAAATCTACCTGGCGGAGCACACGGAACTGCGGAAGCTCGTGGCCATAAAAATCATAGGCGAGGAGCTGTGCCACAGGCCGCAGTTCATTAGCCTGTTCAAAAGGGAGGCTCGGTCCGCGGCGAAGCTCCAGCACACGAACATTGCCCGCGTGTTCGATTATGGCCAGGAGAAGGGAAAATGCTTCTACGTGATGGATTACGTGCAGGGGAGCACCCTCGCCGAAATCGTTGACTCTTCTGCTCCGCTGTCCTTGAAAAGGTCTCTGGCAATTTTCCGACAGATTCTCGAGGCTCTCGACCACGCCCACAAATCGGGGATCATTCACCGCGATATTAAGTCAAGCAACATCCTCATTGACGACAGCGGGTCGGTGAAGCTCCTTGACTTTGGGCTGGCGAGGTCCGTTTACGGCGACGACAGCCTCACCGCGATTGGAGAAAGCCCCGGCGGGACTCCAAGTTACATGTCCCCGGAACAGAGGAAGGGAGAGCCGACGGACGCCCGAGCGGACATTTATTCCGCTGGCGTGACTCTGTTCGAGATGCTCACCGGAACGCTGCCGCGGGACGTGAACTCTCCGCGGGAGAGACTGCTCTCCGAGCTGGGGAAGAGCCTCAGCCCCTTCCAGAGGGTCCGCACGTCGCAGGTCGCCAACATTGTCATGAAATGCCTCGACGACGCGAGCAAGAGGTATGGATCGGCAGAAGAGGTTCTCGCGGCTGTTCAAAAGGTCGAGCGGGGATTGCAGCAGCAGCGGTGGATTCTGGGGAGCGCTGCGGGCGCCTGTGCGGCGGCGGGACTCGCGGTTGTGGCGGTTCTGGTGCTCAGCACTCCGAAGACCCAGGCTACCGACGCCGTGAAATATCTTGAGCAGAACGAATTCTCGAAGGCGGCGAAGGTCTTCGGGGAAGCATCCAAGAAGAAGCCCTCGGACGTGAAGAGCAGATATGGCCTCGGGCTTTCGTACATCGGGCTGGGAAAGCTGGAGGAAGCAGAGTCGGAATTTAACAGGATTTCCCAATCTATCGGAAAGAACACCGCTGCCGACGAAGAGGGGCTGGCGCGGGTCGCCTACCTCAAGAAGGATCAAGACACGGCGGTTAAGCTGTATGAGGAAGCGGTCTCGACGGGAAAAGAGCATACGCTGATTCACGTGACGATGGGCGACATTTATCGCCTCCGAAACCAGCTCGACAAGGCGGTTGAGGAATACGAAAAGGCGCTGGCGCGGCAGCCGATGTTCCAGTTCCAGCTTGCGGAGGCTTATGCCGGGCTGGGATATGTCCTCATGAAGAAGAACGACTACGGGAAGGCTCTGGACGCTGTGGAGAAAGCCACGAAAGAGAATCCGAGCGACAATGTCTCCGCATTTCTGAAATCGGAAATTGCCCGAAAGAGCGATGTGGAACGGCAGAAACAAATTGACGGTCTCGTGGATGACCTCATCAAGGCGGCGAAGGAGACGCCACAGGTGAAGCCGACGGAAGAAGTGTGGGAATCGAGACCGACTGCCCTGGCCATCCTCGATTTGAACGAGACCGGCTCTCCCTTCGCGAGAGCGGGGGAGCACGAGATGCTCATGTTCAACTTCGCCCGGGCAATGCAGGACGAAGGGCGAGTGTCCGTCGTGGAACGGGAGATCCTGGACGAGCTGCTCAAGGAGCTGAAGTTAGGAACGTCGGACCTTGCGGCGTCAAACGCCGCCCTGGTGCTGGGAAGAATCTATCCTGCCGGGCTAATCGCCGCTGGAACGGTGACGGGCGACAGCGGGCGTTTCGCGGTGAACGTTCGCCTCGCGGAGACCGAAACTACGCTCGTGAACATAAGGGTATCTCAATCGCAGGAACAAGGGGAGACCATCCCCGAGTTCGCCGAGCGGCTTGCAAAGCGGCTGACCGAGGAGGTCAAGCGGAACTATCCGTTGAGAGCCAAAATAGTCAAGGTTGAAGGCAAAGAGGTAACCCTGAATATCGGCTCAAAACAGGGCCTTACACCCGCGACCGAGATGGAACTCACGAGGCGGCAAGCCGAACAGACCGGAGAGAAAACAACCTATCGGGAGGCAAAGGTCGGGAGGCTTGTGGTCAAACAGGTCAATGCGGAATCTTCCGTCGGAGAAATCGTCGAGGGGGACAGGGCCGTAGCCGTTGGTGACAGGGCAACCGAGATAGTCAAGAAAGAAGCGAAATGAGAATAGGCATGATGGCGAAAACGAGAGTTCTGTCCGCTGCGGCAGTTCTTATCGTCATGGCGATTGGAGGATGCGTCTATACCTGGCGACCCTACTGGTGGAACTTCTACGAAAGGGGGATTTCGCGAGCATCCGAAGGGCAATTGCAGGAGGCCACACAAGACTTTGAAACGGCTGCCGGGGAGAGGAAAGGCGCGACGGTTGCCCGCCCGAACGACGCCCGACGCGTTCGCACGTATGGGATGCATTTCATAGACGACTATTTCCCCCACCGAGAGCTTGGGATCGCTCATTACCGGATGAACCGGTTTGTCGAAGCGGAAAAGGAACTTCTCGTTTCGCTGAGTCAGACGCCTTCGGCGAAAGCCAAGGCGTACTTGAATCTCGTGCGGAGGGAGATGCTGCGGCAAAAGCCGGCGCAGGCGGAGCCGCCCTCTCTGGAGCTGCAATTGGCCAGCGGCAAGTACCTGAACTCGGACACAACGACCCTTTCCGGGGTGGCGCAATCGAAGAATTACGTATCGTCAGTGTTTGTGGATGGTGGGCGTCTGTTCGTGGAGCTTGCGGAACCGGAACTCCGCTTTTCGAGAGAGCTTAAACTCAGACCGGGGGCGAACCAGGTGGTGGTGGAGACGATTGACCTCGTCGGGAAGGCGGCGAAGAAAACGCTCCTGCTGAACGTGGACATGACGTATCCGGCTGTCGTCATCCAGGACGTTGTGAAGACCAACCAGGAGAAGGTCGCGGTCAGCGGGGCCGCCATGGACAACAGCGGAATCTCAAGATTGGTCGTGGCGGGGCGTCCGCAAGCCATTGACCGCCCGACGACGGAGGTCGAGTTCAGCGTGGAGGCGGCGGTGGGAGACATGATTTCGGTCGAGGTTACCGACATCGCTGGCAACACGACCTCCGCCAGAGTCAGCGTTACGCCGGACATGCTCCAGCCGGGCGAGGAAGGCGTGTCGCGTCCGGTACTTTTAGCGGAGCTGGGCTCGGGCCGCCTGGGTGATTTCACGAGCGGAACGCTTCTTCTGAGCCAAAAAGCCGCGGGAGGGGACCAGACTCCTCCCACGATCACTCTGCGAGACGTCGTCGAGAACCGGGTGATATACGACAATCAGTTCATTTTCGATGGCATGGCCAGGGATAACGGAAGGCTCGCCGTCCTATCGGTCAACGGAGAGGACCTCCTCGGGTCGAGGACGGGGGTCCTGATCAAGTATTTCACGCATCGGGCGACGCTGAAGGAAGGAGAAAACCGGTTCACGGTGGTCGCGGTTGACAAGGCCGGGAACCGAAGCGAAAAGACCTTCCAGGTCATCAGAAAAATCCAAGAAGCACTGCAAGTCGGCGCGAGGCTGACTCTTGCGCTTCTGCCGCTTCAGCAGGGCGGCGCCGCACAAGCCGCCAGCAGCCAAGTCTATGACCTCCTCATCGGGAGCTTCCTGGAATGCGGGAGGTTCAACCTCGTGGAAAGGGACGAGGCGGTTTTCAAGGCGCTTCTGACGGAGCTAAAGATAGGGAGTTCGGAGCTTGCCGATAAGACGACGGCGGTTCGGATCGGCCGGATGAAGACAGCCGAAGGAATGATTTATGGGAAAACCATAGAAGACGACCGCTCCGTTGCGATAGACCTCTGGCTGGTGGACACGGAAACTTCTGAAATCCTCTTCTTCGCCGACGTGTATGGCGAGGATAAGAGCCGGGACGAACTGAAGTGGCTCATGGATGGGCTGGTTCTGAAATATAGACAGCGTTTCCCGCTCGTCCGAGGAAAAGTAACAGGTGTTTCGGAAGCGGGTCTGTCCATAAACAACGGGGCGCTCGACGGAATCTGGTCCGGGATGAAGTATCTGGTCCTCAAGGAAGAGAAGGAAGGGGCGCCGGGCGCGCTGACGTTGATTAATGCGGGCGGGAAAGCCCTCGAGGCGAGGGTCAGGACCGTGCAGCCGCAATCGTGCTTTGCGGAACTGGCGGTTAGGACTGCCACGGCGCCGGTCGCCGTCAATGACCCGGTCATAACGAAATAGGGAAAAGGGATTTCGGCGAGAGGAAATTCTGGAAGCTGGTCCGGAAGAACAGGAAAGATAACCATGATACGAACTGCACGGCGGAAAAAGGAGCTTGTCCTGGCAGGGGCCGTATGCATCGCTGCGACCCTCTTGCTTGATGATGCGCGAGCACAGCAGTCGGACGTGGAGAGACTCAAAGAGGTCGTGATTACGCCGGTGTCCATTTCCTCCGCGCCGCGTCCCGTGGGTTCCGGGGCCAGAGCGCTGGGAATGAGCGCCTTCACTGCCATTGCCGACGATGCGACCGCCGCGTCGTGGAATCCCGCCGGGCTGATTCAACTCGAGAGGCCAGAGATTTCCGGAGTCATGTCATACCTTTCGAGGAGCGAGGATTTCTCTTCCGGGGACCCACGGCTCGGCATCTCGCCCGCCGATATGACCTCGACGGACATCAACTATCTCAGCGGGGTTCTGCCGTTTCGAGTGTTCAAGACGAACTTTGTCGCCTCGATCAACTACCAGCAGGTGTATAGCTTCGACCGGAAGCTCAATTTCACTTACGGCTCTCGAACCAGGGAGGTAACGACGGAGCATCTCCCCGGTGGGCTTTCCTTAAAAACCTCCGTCAGCTCCGAGACGAACTCGCAGGTTGATTTCGCGCAAGACGGCAGCATCTACGCAATCACCCCAGCTCTCGCGGTTCAGGTAACGCCGAGGCTGTCGTTTGGGGGAGCGGTGAATTTCTACCGAAACCAGCTCACCGAGGGCAATACATTCACGGAGAAGACAGACGTTCGCTGGCAGCAAAGGACAGACGTCGGGATCAAGCTGCTGGGGATGCAGATGCCCTTCCAGCCGGAGCCAATCACCATTTTCTCGGAGGGGGAACAGTCAGAACTGAAGGAGTTTTCGGACGTGGAGGGGGCAAACCTGACGCTGGGCGGATTGTGGAACGTTACCGGGAAGCTGACGCTGGGGCTTACCGCCGACCTCCCTTACACGCTGAACATGAAAGAGAAGGTGTCGCTAAAAGCCAAACCGACCCGAACGGTTGATCAGGACGGCAAGGTAACATTCTCGCGGAGCCCCTACGAAAGCATCCCGTCGGTCGAGAGCAACGTGGAGTACGATTTTCCGCTGACGCTGGGCATTGGGGCGGCGTACCGCTTCTCGGACGCTTTCAGCGTCGCGGCTGACCTGAGTTGGACCGACTGGTCCCAGTTCATTTTCCGAAAGGAAGACGGGACGGAAGTCAATCCGATAAACCATGACACGGCGACCAACGACGGAAAACTCGATCCGGTCAAGGACACGTATGCGGTCAGGCTCGGGGCGGAATATCTCTTCATTCTCAAGAAAACCGTCATACCCGTCCGCGCTGGCGTATTCCTCGAGCAGCAGCCGGGAGTGGAGGACGCGGATGATATTTACGGAGCAAGCGTCGGGACAGGGGTTTCGATCGGGAACGTGATTCTGGACGTAGCCTATCAGGCAAGGTTCGGCAGCGATGTCCTTGGGAGCGTCTTTGCCGACGTGGAAGGAACAGATGCGGATTCAGTCGAGCACCTGGCATTCGCCTCGGTGATCGTCCATTTTTAGTTGGAGGGAAGAAGAAATGCCGCGCGGGACAGCACCGCATAAGAGGATGAAGGAGGCAACGTGATAAAGCTAAAGACAATCCAAGGCAAGGGGAAAGGAACCGTCTTCAAATGCAATGGGAGAGTGGTGGAGATCGGTCGAGCTCCTTCAAACACGATCGTCCTAGAGGACCCGATGGTCTCCTGGCGGCACGGGGTGATTGAGGTGAAAGGCGGGCGGTATCTCTACAAGGACCTGGCAAGCAAAAACGGCACGACCCTCTATCAAAATAGAAGGCGAATCGTTCTGAAGGGTTGCGTCCAGACGAGAACCATCGCCAAAACCGACGAGTTGCTCCTCGGAGCGAGCGTCCTGCGGGTTACCGACATATCCATTCCGCCAAAGACGAGAAGGACCAAAGGCGCGAAAGACCCGCCGTGAAACGTCGCTTGAGCATGGAACGGACGGGAGCAATGGCTTCATCCACCGTCGGGTATCGGTTGTTGTTCTCAGTGGTCGCAGACTGGACTTCTTGAAGGGTCGGCAGAGTCTGTTCAGGGTGATCCGAGGTCAGGCAAAAATGAACACAGCAAATCGAGCCCTGACAACCGCAGCAGTTCTAATCCTATCATTCGTTTTCGGTCCCCGGGTGCAAAGCGGCGAAACGCTCCTCACCACCGCCGAAGTCGGGACGGTTCCGGGGAATCTTCAAGGGACTTCGTTGCAACTCAACCCTTCCTTCCCGATTGAAATCCGCTTCGGGACCTCCGTGAGGGCGTCGGGGGCACTTTCCGAGTCAGGGACGCCCCTTGGAGGCCAGATAGTAATCGTGAGCTTTGTGTCTCCAACGGGCGACCCCCACGACAACACCGTGCTCACCGACAACTTCGGCAGGTTCTTCTGTGATTATGTTCCCTCATCGGTCGGGAACTGGGTCGTGAAGGCTCACTACGAAGGAAACGCGGCGCATTCCTCTTCGCAGGCGGAACCACAAAGCTTCTCAGTTACGTCCCCCGACACTTACCTGACGGCAAACCTCTCAGCGGGCTCCATCGTAACGGGGACCTGGCTATCGGTCGCAGGAACACTGAAAGCACGAAGCAACCTGGACCCGACGGCGGGAATCCTCGGAAACCGGTTGATAGCCCTGACAATATACGACCCGTCTGGGACACCGGTGGAGTCCATGACTGTGGTAACGAGCGAGACGGGTCGGTACGCTTTCCATCAGGTCTTTTTGAATTCGGATGGCAAGTGGAATCTGCGAGTGCAGTTCCAGGGGGACGCTGACCTCAATCCCTGCTCCACGGAGCTTATGCCCGTGACGGCGCGCCCTTCGGCCGGATACACGATCATCGTTGTGGGCAAGGTCCAGGGCGGCACGGGGCTGGATTCTCACAACAAGACCGGCGACCGGGCCTACGCGAGATTCAAGAGCCGCGGGTTCACCGACGAGAACATCCTCTACTTCCGGTACGGAGTGCCTTCCGACTTGACCATTATTGTGGATGAAGAGCCGAGGCAGGAGCCGGGTACCGGGGGAACGATGGGCATTCGAGAAGCAATCGTAACCTGGGCGAAAAGCAGGATGAACTTGTCGAACGGGCCGCTTTACATTCTCTTCATCAACCACGGCAATGACGAGAAGTTCTACGTTGATCCCTCCGCAACGAACTTCGACGACAGAATAATCACTCCCGAAGAATTGGACAGCTGGATCTCACAACTCGAGGCTAACCTTACCGGGGACGCCGCCGAAGAAGAGATCGTTTTCATCTATGGGGCATGCTATTCGGGGAGTTTCATTCCGACGCTTTCGCATGCGGGCAAGAAGAGGGTCGTCATCACAAGCGCGGATCCTAACGAACAGTCGTTCAAAGGGCCTATGGAGAACGACGGGGTGCGCGACGGGGAGTTCTTCGTCACGCAGTTGTTCACGGCTCTCAGCGCGGGCTTGAACCTCAAGAGAGGGTTCGAGGCTGCAACGGCAGCTACCGAAGCCTATACCAGCAACTCCAGCGGAAATGGAGGCGTCAGCCCCACACCTTATGCCGACAACGCGGCGCAGCATCCGCTGCTCGACGACAACGGAGATGACGTTGGCTCGAACGACGCTCTGTCCAGGTTCCCGGGAAACGACGGGGCGCTTTCAGCGAAGATAATTCTGGGTTACGACTACTCGACCGCGGAGCCGACGCAGGTTACTTTCGTCTCCTCCACGAAATTCTTGCCTCCAACGGAGCCGGACCCAGTTCTCGAGGCGAAAGTCAGCGAAACCGACACGACACCGGAAGTCTGGCTGGCGATTAAACCGCCTGGCTTTGACTTAGGAAAACCGGAGTTCACGACCTCCGAGCAGCGAGAATTGATTGTGCCGCGGCTCGAGTTTGACTATCAGCCCATGACCGGGCAATTCCGCTGGACCAACTTCAACAAGGATGGATTCACAGGGTTCGACGTACCCGGGCGATACGAGATACTTTACTTTGTCAAGGACACGAAAAATGGGGGCATCTCTCTCCTGAAAAGGTCGTTCGTCTATCGCAGCCTCGACAATACCGATGAACCACCGCAAACGTTCGACCTCATCGGTCCCGCGGACGGGTCAATGCAGAACACGGTCCTGTTCTTAGATTGGGGGGACAGCCTCGACCCCGAAGCGCAGATCGTGAGCTATACGGTCGAGATTTCGAGTGACCCCACCTTTGTCAGTCCGGAATTCGTCATCGAGGGCATCAACGGAAGCGGCAAAATGATTGACGAATCGGTGGGGTTGGGCGACCTCACGTTCTATCACTGGCGGGTGATTGCAGTGGATGCAAATGGGAATCGCCGGTTCGCATCGCAGACCTGGAGCTTCAGCACGAACGACACCAACGCCTGGGGCAACTACAACGTTCTGACGACGATAGTCAGGAACTTGAATAACCCTTCGACATGGCCGCCGAACTGCTCCATCGAGGTACAGCCGTATGTGGGAACGGTGTACAACCATTTCTATAGCGCGATGGTGCCTTTAGGGGAGTATTCCATTGACTCCGCGGCGCCGCAGTTCTCCCCCGAACACGACGACGCCCAGGTCATCGAAGAGTCGCCCACGACCGTTCTCCAACTCTCCGATCCGAACAAAGGGACAGTCTCGGGAGTGGTAGAGCATTCCGGCACACTATCTCCGATTCGTGGAGCAACCGTCAGCCTCGAGGTAACCAGCGGAACATTCACAGGCACAACATTCGAGTCGTTCTCCGGGAACGACGGAAGTTTTGAGATTTCCAACGTGTTCGGAGCGGTGGACTACGAGATCACCGTGGAAAAAAGCTTTTACACGCCGTGGCAGGACACGTTTGCTCTTGCAGCCGGAGAGAATAAAAGCCTGGGGACGGTCCAGATCGAATTCAACGATACCGACAGCGATGGCCTTCCGGATACCTTCGAGCAGGTGATTGTGGACGCCGATCCGGACGACGAAATAGACGATGTCGGCGACGTTCTCAGCGGCGACGATTTCGATGCAGATGGAGCGAGCAACGGCGCCGAATGCGCGGCGGCAACGGACCCGACCTCTGATACCTCCTTCCTCAGGATTATTAGCATATTAGAACAAGCCAACGGGAACGTCACGATAGGCTGGGCGAGCGAAGTGGGCGTCTATTACGAGGTCTATTGTACGGACGGATTCGCCACCTGGACCAAAGTTGGCGGTCCCATTCCCGCCTCAAGCACCGCAACCACTTCCTGGACCGACACCGGTTCAGGACCCGTTCCGCCGCCCGAAGAGGCACCGAAAAGGTTCTATCGCGTGCAGATTTATTGATCCCGCCCTGGTCTGGCGGAAGCGATGACAAGCGAGGGGACGGCTACGAGCGAGGCTGTGGCGTCTTCGCGTGCGCTTTTCGTTGGCCGGCTCTTCGATCCCAGAGCGATACCACGCCCATCCCTGCGGAAAAGCCGAACAAAACGCCCGCCGCGGTAGTCTAATTCGCGGCAAGATATGACGGGTTGGTGTGCGCCGGCGCCATCTCGTTGCCTTGCCGCATCAACCGGCATTTCTGCAAAAGGAAGCTTCACGCTCGACAGTCTCTCGCCGGGACGTGTTGGCCGGGCCTGGACACGCCGCTGGCGTTATTCGTTATGTATCAGCGCAATCGGTAAACGGCTTTGTCGCGCGAATCGTTCAATGGAGTTAGCTGAGCAGGGTAAAAGGAGAAAAAGCGGTTTGACAAAGCGAAGTCTATGCCCCAAACTTGCATAGACCTATAGGGGGGGGAAGTTTGTACATTGGCGACAAGCTCTCCTGCTAATCGCGTACAAGGCCTTGGGCATTCAACATGGGTGGAAGGAAGCCAGAAACACAACAAGGAATTGGGAAACGTGACACGTAACGCAACAGTCTTGGTCTTGGTTGCAGTACTGGTCTGGGGCTGTAGCCCCGCCCGCCACAAGCAAGCGGCGGATGAAGATAGTTACCGAATCATCCGGGAGAAACAGGAACAGGTTTTTGGAGGGGCTGACGCCGATTTTAGTATCGAAAAGCAGCCTTTGCCCGAATTTATTCGAGGCGCCGACCTCGCGCAAGCAGCGCAATCAACGCTAAAAGAGCATCCGACTCCCACGGAGCTTTCCGAGCTCGAGAAGCAGATTGAAGGTCTAACCGGAAAAGAGAGGGAGGAAAAGCTACAGGAGCTTGACAGGAAGCTGGTATCGCTCCAGAAGCTCTCGCAGGAAGAGATCGCGGCGCTAATAGTTCCACCGCCGCCGGACGCCGTCAAACTCAACCTCGCGCAGACCCTGGAGCTGGCGGTAGTTAATAGCAGGGATTTCCAGACGCAGAAAGAGACGCTCTTTTTGAAGGCACTGGCGCTGACCTATCAGCGTTATCTATGGGGACCCCAGCCGGACTTGACGGGTTCGGTTACCGGCACGAGACAGGGAGACGAAAGGTCTATTGGTGCTGAAAGCAAGCTCTCCTTGGGACAGGCACTCGCTAGTGGAGCAAAGATCGCCCTCAACCTCGGCGCCAACTTTGCTGAATTCTTCACGGGCGACCGCAGGCGGGCTATCGGGTCGCTTCTTTCGCTCAGTTTCACGCAGCCGCTGCTGCGAGGAGGCGGGCGCCTGGTGGCGATGGAAAACCTGACCCAGGCGGAGAGGAACGGGGTATATGGCGTGAGAGATTTCGCCCGATACCGCAAGGAATTCTCGGTGCAGGTGGCGCAGGAATACTACAGCGTGATTCAGGCGAGGGACAGCCTCATAAACAACTTCCGAAACTACATAAGTCTGCTCAGAGGAAGAATAAGAAGCGAATCGCTCCAGAAGGAAAACAAAGCCAACCTGCTGGATGTGCAGGAGGCGAAGCAGCAGGAGTTGTCCGCAAAGAACCGGTGGATCTCGGGTCACCAGGCTTACCTTGACCAGCTCGACAGATTCAAAATATCGTCTCTGTGCGTCCCCACGGAAGCTCCGATTGTTCTGGATGAAAAGGAGCTGGAGATTTTGAAGAAAGGTGCGGAGGGAGGACTCCCCTCCCCCCAGATGAGCGTCGAGAAGGCGCAGGGGCAGGCACTCGGCAACAGGCTGGACCTGATGACGGCGGAGAACGCCCTCGAAGATAGCGAAAGAGCTGTGGCGATTGCGCGTGACGCGCTGCGAGCCGGACTGGACATTTCGATTTCAAGCAGTACGGAGACTGAAGCTCCCACAAAAGCGCTTAAATTTCAGTTTGACGAAGGGACATACTCGGCAGGGCTAATTGCTGACCTTCCGATAAATCGGAGGCAGGAACGCAACGCTTACAGGCAAGCGTTGATTTCGCTGGAGAGCCAAAAGAGGTCTCTTTCGCTTCTGAAAGACAATATCAAGCTGGAAGTAAGGCAAGCCTATCGAACTCTTGAACAGTTGAGGCAGAGCTACGAAATCCAAAAAATGAGCGTAGATTTGTCGGAGGTCCGTCTTGACAATGCGAAAATGCAACGGGATGAGGGTCTAATAAGCGCCTTTGACCTTCTGCGTTCAGAAGAATCGCTCCTGAGCGCCCAAAATGCGCTGACGGCTGCACTCATAGATTATCAGTTAGCAAGACTGCGGCTGTACCTGAGCACTGAAGAACTTCAGGTTGACGTCAGGGGATTGTGGGTCGAGGAAAACCCAACCGTGAAAGGTGACCAAGATGTCGAAACAACAAGACAGTATGAACCGGACAAAGAAGAACGCCCGAAATCATAGACTGAAGAAAGCATTGATCATCGGCGCGGCGGTCCTCGTGGTGGGAGGGATCGCCTGGGCGAAGTTCTCGGGCAATAACCAGGGAACCGGCGCAGAAGCTCTCTACACCGTCACGAAAGGCGACCTTCGGATTTCTGTCGTCGAATCGGGGAAGATGAGAGCAAGCAAGTCCGTGAACATCACCTGCGAGGTGGAAGGGCAAAGCACCATCATCAGCATAGTCCCTGAGGGGACAACCGTGAAGGAAGGCGACTTGCTGTTAGAGCTCGATTCGGCGGACTTGAGGACCAGAATTGACCAGCAGGAGATTGCCGTCCAGTCCGCAGAGGCGGCTAAAACGCAAGCCTCGGAAGCAAAGGAGATACAGAGAAACCAGAATGAGAGCGATATCAAGGCGGCGGAGTTGAAGAGGGACTTCGCGGAGATTGATTTGAGAAAATACACCGGGGAAGCCGCCTACGCCAAGGCCCGGGAGGCGTATGCGACGTTGAAAAGTCAGGGTGGGGGCGGCGGGACGGTGGTAGATCTCGCGCGAAGCTTCGCTGAGCTTAAGCCCGAGGACTACACGGACGGGGACTGGCACCAGCAACTTCTCAAGGCGCGCAACGACATAAACATAGCCGAGAAGGATCTCCAGTTAAAGAAGTACAAACTGGAGGGGACAACCAGACTCCAAGCGAAGGACTATGTTACGGAGACAGAGCTGAAGGCCGATGCGCTTTCCTATAACAGCGCTGAGAACACCCTCCAGCAGGCCAAAGAAGCTGAAAAGATCCTCATAAAATACGATAACCCCAAGCAGATCGCAAAGCTCACAGCGGATTATGAGGAATCCCTGAAGGCACTGGAACGGGCAAAACGCAGCACGAACTCACAGTTAGCCCAGAAGGAGGCAGACCTCACCGCCAAAAAGGCAACCTACTCCTTGCAGAAGTCAACCCTGGATAAACATAAAGACCAACTGTCGAAGACGGCAGTCAAAGCGCCGCAGCCCGGTCTTGTGATTTATTCCTCCAGCGGCGGAGAGAGGTTCGGGAGAGACCGGGGGTTGATCGCCGAGGGAGAAAAGGTATATGAGCGGCAGAAGCTCATTGAGCTGCCGGACCTGGCGATGATTAAAGTGGACGTCAACATCCACGAATCCGTCACGCACATGATTAAACAAGGGCAGGAAGCGATAATCACCATCGAGGCACTTCCGGGTCTGACGCTCCGCGGACACGTGGAAAAGGTAGCCCTTCTTCCGAATTCCGAGCAGCGTTGGATGAACCCCGACCTGACGGTTTATACCACTTCGGTTGTGGTTGACGAAAAGTCGGACGCTCTGAAGCCGGGGATGACGGCAAAGGTGGAGATAATCATGGCAGACCTGGAGGACGTGCTGTTTGTGCCCGTCGCGGCCGTGACCGTTCGCGGAGATCAGGAGGTCTGTTTTGTAGTGAAAGGCTCAAAGGTCGTCGAGACGCCCGTTCAGGTAGGGTTATCGAATGACAGCTATATCGAGATTAAGGAGGACCCCCAGTTAAAGTCAGGCCTCAAAGATGGAGACAAGGTCCTCATGTACGCTCCGGTTACCGTCGAGGAGCAAGCCACTGTCGAGAAGGCCAAGGCCGAGAAAACATCCGGGCCAAAAAAGGAGGGGCCGGGCGAGCCCAAGAAGGAGGCGACGAGCGAGCCAACTGCCGAACCCAAGCCGGCGGAAGAAGAGCCAAAAGGACCGCCCGCCGATATGCAGGAGAGGGCGAAGGCATTCCTCCAGAATATGACGCCCGAACAGAAAGAGGACATGAAGCGGCGGATGAAGGAGGCCGGTGTCGAGGGGGAGATTGACTTCGACAAGATGACCCCAGAGCAAATGAGAGAAATGATGCGGAAGATGAGGGACCGCATGGGCGGTTGCAGACCGTCCGGTGAAGGGCCGCCGATGGGACCGGGGGGCGAGACTATGGCACCGGGAGGGAGGACGGGCGGGCGTCCGCCGGGCGGACAAGGCAGGCCCGTGCGAGATGGAAGTGGGCCGCCGTCCAGGGGGCCGGGAGGTTGAGCCTCAGTGAAGATCGCAGAAGTCATTAACCTCAGAAAGACGTATTATCTCGGAGGGGTCGCCGTTGAGGCGCTCAAGGGAATCACCCTGTCCTTCGAGGAAGGGGATTTCGCGGCTATCATGGGGCCATCGGGTTCGGGGAAGTCCACGCTCCTCAACTTACTGGGCTGCCTGGATAAACCAACTTCCGGAACGTATCACCTCGGCGAGCAGGACGTTTCGCAGCTCTCCGACGATGAGCTTTCCGAAATCCGAAGTAAAAGGCTCGGGTTCATATTTCAGTCCTATAACCTCATCCCTCAACTGTCGGTCCTGGAGAACATCGAGGTGCCCCTGGTCTATCAGGGAGCCTCTCCCGCCGAATGCAAGGAGCGGAGCAGAAAGATTGCCGAGCTGGTGGGACTGGGCGGAAGAGTGAACCATAGACCGATGGAGCTTTCCGGAGGCGAACAGCAGCGTGTGGCGATCGCGCGGGCGATTGTTAACGATTCGCTGATTATTCTCGCGGACGAGCCGACCGGCAACCTCGATTCGGCAACCGGCATGGAGATTCTCTCTCTGCTTTCGCGATTGAACGAACAGGGAAAGACGATCCTGATGGTTACGCACGACGAAAGGGTCGCCGCCCAGGCGAAGTCAATTATTCGACTGAGGGACGGCCTGCTCGTTGATGGTGACAAACACGGATAGCACCGTATCGCGGCAGCTCGTTGTCGGACCTTGAAGGAATGGTGCGGAAATGATCGCTTTTCGGATTACGAGAACTGTTAAAGTCGGGCTGAAGAGCCTGATGGTGCATAAGCTGCGCTCCATCCTGACGGCGCTGGGGGTGATCTTCGGGGTATGCTCCGTTATCGCCATGTTGAGCATTGGGGAAGGGGCGGGCTGGGAAGCGCAGCAGCAGATCAAGCTCCTGGGGAGCAACAACATCATCATCAAGAGCACCAAGCCGCCTGAAGAAGAAGTCGCTAACGTCCAGAGAAGCCGGCTCCTCGCCTATGGACTTACGTACAAGGACGCGGAGCGGATCGCCACCACAGTTCCCGCCGTTGACGTAGTCGTGCCGATGAAACGGATGGATAAGGACGTCTATTTCGGCTCACGGCGAATTACCTCACAGATTGTGGGGACGGTGCCATGGTACACCGACATCGCCAACTTCCATGTGACGAAGGGGCGCTTCATAAGCTATACGGACATGAGAACGAAGAACAATGTCTGTGCCCTCGGGGAAGGAATCGCCAAGAGACTCTTCACCTACCTCGATCCCTTACACAGGCAGGTCAAAGTCGGCCCGGATTATTACACGGTCGTCGGCGTTATGGAGCATCGAGCGACCGCGAAAAAGGGAACTCAGGACGACCTGAACCTCGATATTTACATACCTTTGACGACAGCGCGAGAAAGGTACAGCGACCTCAACGTCCGAATAACGTCGGGGACTTTCGCCGTAGAGAGCGTGGAACTCGGGCAGATCACAGTGCGAACGAAGGATGTCAAGAATGTCCCGATGACCGCGAAGATCATCCGACAACTGCTGAAGAGGTTCCACAAGAAGGTTGACTATGAGCTCGTTGTGCCGCTGGAGCTGCTTCATCAGGCGGAGAAAACAAAGAGGATTTTCAACATAGTCCTTGGTTCCATAGCAGCCATCTCGCTCCTGGTTGGGGGAATCGGAATCATGAACATCATGCTCGCAAGCATCACGGAAAGGACCCGGGAAATCGGCGTCCGGCGAGCGCTGGGAGCCAAGAGAAGGGACATCATCCTTCAGTTCTTGGTGGAAACGGTCGTGCTTTCGGCGGGCGGTGGGACTGTGGGTCTGATATTTGGCGTGGTGATCCCGACCCTGGTGAGCTATTTTGCGAGCATGAGGACCATTGTCACGCTGTGGTCGCTGATACTGGCTTTTGGGATTTCCGTGGCAATCGGGGTGATTTTCGGACTTTATCCCGCCTCACGGGCAGCCAACATGGACCCGATCGAAGCTCTGCGGCATGAATAGCAGGAGTTGTCCTGCGCCCTCCAGCTTTTACCCTCTCTCTGATACCCTTCGTTCTTTAACGGGATATTTTAACGGCATCCGGGCCTCTGGCCGGATCTCCGGTTTCTTTCCTCGGCCGGCACAGCGGGTGAGCAGCGGAGAAAAAGCGCGTGCCAAGTGATTGGGAAGGCCCCGTGTCTCTGCTCTTCGCTCGCTCGCCAAGTGCCGGTCGGATAACATGAATGTCCATAAGCCTCAAGGTCGCTTTCCTCTCTTGCGCCAAATGGCGGGGGTCTCCAGCCTTTTGTAGAAAGTTTCCTCGGTGCTGGAGAGCACCGCAGGCTCAAGCTGCGCCTCTGGCTCTTGTTCCTGGGGGAAATCAATCAACTCCTGGTCTGCTCTGCGTACGGGTCTGGCCTCTTCCTGTCTAACAGGTTTGCCACCCTGCAACCCCGTGGCGACGATGGTGATCGCCGCACGGTCCGTCATCTCCGGCTCGACATTGGCCCCGAAGATGACGTTGGCGTCCGGGGCCGCAATTTGCTTGATGACCGCCACAGCGTCATCCAGCTCGCGAAGCATTAGGTCCGTTCCACACAGGAGGCTCACGAGCACACCTTTGGCGCCCGTGACCTCCGTCTGCTCCATGAGAGGATTGGATATCGCCTCCCTCATGGCCATGATCGCTTTCTCGTTGCCTTTCGCCTCGCCAAAGCCGACGGTGGCGGCGCCCGGTATGGACATGACCGTGCGAATGTGCGCGAAATCAAGATTGATGATGCCCGGCTTGAGGATGAGACGAGAAATCGCCTGAACAACCTTCGCCAGGACGCCATCCGTTATGCGAAAGGCGTTGACCATGGAAGTGTCGTCGCGCGCTATCTCGAAGAGACGTTGGTTCGGGATGACCATGACCGTGTCAATTTCAGCTCGGAGCTGTCGGAGTCCCTCCTCGGCGATGCGCGCTTTGATGCTTCCCTCGAAGAGGAACGGCTTGGTGACAACCGCCATAGTCAGGATGCCTTTGTCCTTGGCGATTCTGGCTATGAGAGGCGTGGCGCCCGTTCCGGTGCCGCCCCCGAAGCCCGCGGTCAGAAAGGCAATGTGAGCGTCGTCGAGCAGTTCGCCGATCATCTCGGCGTCGGCGGCGGCTGCCTCCTTCCCGATTTCGGGGTTTCCGCCGGCTCCGAGTCCATGAGTCACGCTTTTGCCAATCTGGATTTTGTCCGTGGCGGCGGAGAACTTCAGCGCCTGGGCATCAGTGTTGATAGCGACATACTCCACCCCTTCGATGTTGGCGGAGATCATGCTATTGAGGGCGTTGCACCCGGCGCCTCCGATTCCGACGACCTTGATTCTTGTTTGTTCTTTTTCCGTCTCCACAATCTTCAGCACGTTTTCTCCTCCTGACGATTTCAGCGAGCCGGCGCTATCGCGGACTTGCCCAGCCGAAGGCTTCCTGTCTTTTTTCTCACGTCCCGCAGCGGACGTGTTGCTTATCTCGAGCGAGAACGCCCTCTCACCCACTCCTGCATTTTCCTGAACACGGCTTTGAAGACGTTCCGCTTATTGAACCTGGCTTCTTCACCCCTCGCCCGGAACTCCGCGCCATATTTCGCAAGACCTACCGCCGTGGCGTAAATGGGATTGGCAAGGGTTTCGGTGGCGCCGATAATTCCCTGGGGCCTTCCGATGCGAGCGGGGATGCCGTTGAAGACATCGCGGGCGAGGTCCCGGGAGCCTCTGAGCAAGGATGTCCCCCCGGTCAGGACCAAGCCGGAGCCAATCAGTTCCCCACAACCATTCGCTTCAATCCTCTCTTTGGCGATCAAAAAAATCTCCCGCATGCGATACTCGATAATCTCGCAGAGCGTGCGGAGAGGTTCTTCGCCAGCCGGGCGGTGCATCGTCGCCGGGCGGGGGAATGTCTCGTGGGCCCGGGCCATGGAGGCGAGGGCGCAGCCGTACTTGACCTTCAGCTCCTCGGCCCTCGACTCCGGAATGCACAGAACCTTGTGAATGTCCCGAGTGACATCATTCCCTGCAAGATACAGAACATCGCTGTTTCTGACGCTGCCGTCGCCATAAACGATGAAGTCGGTCGTCCCGCCCCCGATGTCCACCAGAATCACACCGACTTCCTTGTCAATGGGAGATAGCGTCGCCATGCTCGAGGCGAGCGGCTGAAGGACAATGTCCTCCACTTGAAGCCCTGCGCTGTTGACGCACTTGACGATATTCTGGGCGGACATAACCGCTCCGGTGACAATGTGGACGTCGGCTTCCAACCTCAGCCCGTGCAATCCAACCGGGTCCGCGATTCCGCCTTCTCCATCCACATAGAACTGTTGGGGGATGGCATGAATGATTTCTCGATCAATGGAGACCGCGATCGCCTTCGCGCCGGAAATAGCCTTTTCGACGTCAGCGCGGGTGATCTCTTTACTCTCGGAACCGATGGGCACCACGCCCCGACTGTTGCAGCTCTGGATGTGCCCGCCGGCGATGCCCACGAAGATGGAGCCAACCTCGACGCCGGAGGAGAGTTCCGCTTCATCCACCGCGCGACCGATGGAGTCCACGGTGCTTTCTATGTTGACCACGACGCCCTTTCGCAGACCTTTGGACGGGGCGCTTCCGAAACCGGCAATCCGGACTTCACCGCCCTTCACGCGCTCGGCGACCACGGCGCAGATTTTGGTTGTTCCGATGTCAAGCCCAACTACAATCTCGTCTCTTCTCCGCATCGCTTCAGGTCCTTTCACCCCGACGGGCGCCAGGAGCACGGCGTCTCGCGCAGAGCATCCCGGCGCGGGTCAAAAACGAACGTAGTTCAACGTCAGGTCAATCCATCGAGCCTTCTTCTTGTGCTTTTCCGCAACACCCTTGAGTATCTCGGCAAGGTTTGCCAGCCTCTGCTCGAAATCCTCTCCACCGACACGAACACCGCACTCTTCCTTCGTGTAGGTTCCCTCCTTGAGGTAAAGGCGAAGGTCGTCCGGCTGAGAGGAATCAATCCTCGCCACTTCGATTAGCTCCGCCAGCCTCGGCGAGCGGCACAACTGGAGCACTCTCATGGCGTGTGCCATCGTTGGCTGGGAGCAGCGGTCGCCGACGCTCAGACTCGATGTGTCCACCCCGACAATGAGGGGGAGCTTCTCCGGCGCGCTGGAGCAGCAACGAGAGAGAATCACGCCGGAATAGTCGGCAAGGAGTCTATCCGAGTCCGAGAGCCTCGCCCTGGGCGACCTCTCCACGACTTCTATGACGATGATATCGGGCATAAACCTTGACACAGATGCCTCGTCAACAAGCGCCAACTTTAGCAGCCGCTCTCTCGTCTGGTGAATGCGCGCTCGGAAAATGTTTTGTCCTTTCGTCAGGAGCGAAAGCCTGACGATTTCCTGCTTGGAGAGTCTCTGATTTCCGTGAACGATGATGTGCTTGATCGCGTACTTCGGGTCGGACAGAAGATAACGGCCGACCCCGACGCCCCCAAATCCGCATGTCGCGACGACTGCAAACATAAGGGCGAGCTTTATCGCCTTCTCTCGTGTGAACGGCGAGAAGTTGAGCGGCTTTTTCCTCTTCTTGAGAATCTTCGCGTTCATCACGAAGAGTCGGATCGGCCTTCTCTTTTTCGATATTTTCGGTATCATCTGCGAGTGCCCGCGGGTCGCACGGGGACGATTTTCCAGACATTTAGTTCGGGCTTACGCTCAAGCCCTTTCTCTCCCTGTATCTCTCCAGCGCGAGCTCGATGAGCTTATCGAGCAAGTGCGGATAAGGAATCCCGGAGACTTCCCACAACCTGGGATACATGCTGATTTCGGTGAATCCCGGGATCGTGTTCAATTCGTTCACCAGAATCCTGCCGGTCTTCTTATCGAGGAAAAAGTCAGCCCTCGCCATGCCGCAACATTCCAAAGCCTGAAAAGCGCGGATTGCAAGACGCCGGACACGTTCGACTTGTTCTTCCGACAGGTCCGCGGGGACAATCAATTCGCTCCCCGCGTCGTTGTACTTGGCGTCGTAATCGTAGAATTCGTTGCCGGGCACAATCTCGCCGGGGACAGAAGCGATGGGGTTGTCGTTCCCCAGCACGCTGCACTCAATCTCCCTGGCATCAATAGCCTCCTCGATGAGAACCTTGCTGTCATATTGGCGGGCCCGGGATATGGCATCCTGGAGTTCGTCCACGTTCTTGACTTTGGTGATGCCGATGCTGGAGCCGAGGTTCGCGGGCTTGACAAAGCAGGGATACCCAATGACCGTTGCGACAATTTCCGAAATCCTCCCGCTGCGAGCGCCGTCAACACCCGGCTTCAAGGAAATCCACCGCGCTACCGGAATGCCTTTGTGGAAGAGAATCTCCTTGGTCTTGGCTTTGTCCATAGCAAGAGCGGAGCTGAGGACTCCCGAGCCGACGTACGGTATGTCCAGCATTTCGAACAAGCCCTGAATCGTGCCGTCCTCACCATAGGGACCGTGCAAGACGGGGAACACCACCATGTGACCGTTTCCGTTGTTGTTTGCCCCTTCTGGCGCCACGGGTGAAATCCTGTCCACGAGGGCTCGAAGGCCGTCCGAAACGGACAGCGATGTCCCGGATGAGGCAGCCAGCGACTCCGCTTTTTCTAAAGCCCTGGATGCCGGACCCTCCAGCGCCTTACCGCTGATCCACTTGCCCTCTTTGGTGATGGTCACAAAGTGGGGGTTGTACTTGCCTCGGTCGAGCGCCGCGGCAATACATTGAGCCGAGCGGAGAGATACTTCGTGTTCGGCGGAACGCCCGCCGCAAATAACCCAGAGGTCCAACTTATCTTTCATTACTCGCCACCACCGCTAATTGGTTTTTCCTTTCGTTCAGCTTGCTGACCAACTGCTCCGCCACCATGCTGATATTGCCCGCCCCCATGATGACCACGACGTCCCCCGGGTGAACCGTCTCCGAAAGAAAGTCCGGTATGTCTCGAAGATCGGGGAAATACTCGACGTTCTCCTGCCCCGATTCGAGGACGGCTCGCAGGATCGTTGTGCCGTCAATCCCTTCGATCGCTGGCTCGTTGGCGGCATACACATCGGTGAGGATCAACCGGTCGGCGTCTGCGAAGGCG
Source organism: uncultured Verrucomicrobiota bacterium (assembly GCA_964516325.1). GTDB lineage: Bacteria > Auribacterota > JABMQX01 > JABMQX01 > JABMQX01 > CAZFAP01. The sequence goes on along the minus strand of CAZFAP010000012.1, from coordinate 9,543 downwards.
CCCGAGAATCTCTGATGGAGGTATTTGGTGCGGCTGTACCGGTGCGGCTGAAATACCCCCACGAGGCGGCCGCCGTTCGCGATGTGCCGAGCGGACCGGAGAGTGGCCATGACCTCGGTCGGGTGGTGGGCGTAGTCGTCGAGGACGAGAACGTCGTCCACGAAGCCCTTGACCTCGAGCCTCCTATGGACGCCCCGGAACTCTCTGACCGCGTCCTGGATGGTCTCGAAAGGAACGCCTATGTCCGTGGCGACGGCGACGGCGCCCAAAGAGTTGGAGACGTTGTGCATCCCCGGGATGCTCAGCTCCAGAGTCCCTAATCGGCGACCTCGATAAGAGACATCGAAGGTGGAGCCGAAGCCGTTGAGGGAGATGTTTTCGGCGAAGACGTCCGCCGGTCGGCAGACGCTGTACGTGAGGATATCGCCTCTGCAATCGTGGAGGAGGCCCGAAAGATTCGGCTCGTCGAGGTTGTGGACGACTTTCCCGTTGCGAAGGGTGTTCTGTATGAATACCCAGAAGGTGTCGAGGATTTCCTGGAGATTGTTGTAGAAGCCGATATGCTCCTCCTCGATGTTGGTGATGATGCTGTAGGCGGGGTGATAGTTGACGAGGGAGCCGTCGCTCTCGTCGGCTTCGGCGACGAAATAGGGACCTTCGCCACAAAGCGCGTTTCCGCCGAACAGGTCCACGATCCCCCCCACAATGACGGAGGGGTCATAGCCTGCCTGGTTCAGCATCAACCCCACGAGAGAGGTGGTGGTCGTCTTGCCGTGAGTCCCGGCGATTGCGATGCCAAGTTTGTCGCGCATGAGCCAGGCGAGAGCCTCGGCTCGTTTGACTATGGGCAGCCCCATGGCGGTCGCCACGACCATTTCCGGGTTATCCTCCGTGACCGCCGACGAGTAAACGACGGTCGCGTTCTCGGGCACGTTCTCGCCTCTGTGCCCCACGGATACTTCCGCTCCTTCCTCCACCAGACGAGCCGTTACTGCCGATGCCTTCAGGTCGGAACCCGTGACCCTGTAGCCCCGGCGGAGAAAGGCGAGAGCAATCCCGCTCATGCCAATGCCCCCGATCCCTATGAAGTGGACCGGGCAATCCTTCTGAATGTCAGAAACCGCTGCCATGAAAACCTCCGCCTTTCTTCGTGCCAAGCCCGCAGAAATAAAGACCTGTTTGTGAAATCAAATGGGCGCCGCAACTGTGGGAGGGGACACCATGCCTATATGGTGTCCCCTGCGACTCTCGCAAACCACCGCCTCCGGACGCGCTATCCTCAGCAGCGCGTCGGCCACCTTCGATGCAGCCGACCCGTTAAAAAGCCTGCGACTGTTTTCGGCCATCTGCTCAAGGCGGTCCCGGTTCTCCAGTAGTTCGAGAAGCGTCTCACGAAGACCGGGAATGGCCGGCTGACCGGACGACTCCGACTGCTGGTTCAAGACGACGGCGCCGCCGTTGTTCTCAAGGTATCTCGCATTCTCGTCCTGATGCCGGGCTGTTGCGTGTGGGAACGGGACCAGGATTGCCGGCCTGCCGGTGTGGATTAGCTCCGCGACCGTTGAGGCGCCGGCTCTGGCTAAGACGAGGTCCGCCGCATCGTAAAGAAGCTTCATTCGGGAATCGAAAGAAGCGACGTGAACCTGCAATGACGAGGATTCATAACGGCGTTTGACCCACCGGTAGTCGCTTTTCCCGGTCAGGTGAATTATCTGGACGCGGTCGGCGTTTTGCTGTAAACTTCCTATCGCATTGCAGATTTCGAGATTCAAGGCTCTGGCGCCCTGGCTGCCGCCGACGACCAGGAGGGTGAATTTTGTGCTGCTCAGCTTTAACTGCGCCAGGGCGCCAGGCCTGTTTCTTGGTTGCGTGAATTCTTTTCTCACCGGCATGCCCACCACTTCAACCCGCCGACCGGGGAAGCAACGAGCCGCACAGGGAAAATGTACGAAGACTGCGTCCGATAGCTTCGAGAGGCGAAGATTGGCTTTTCCGGGGATGGCGTTGGCCTCGTGAATCGCTATCGGAACTCCAAGACTCTTCGCCGCGACGAGAGGCGCGAAGGAGCCGAAATTCCCAAAACCAATCGCCACGTGAGGACGGAAACCCGCCACCCACCGAAGCGAGCGGCCAAAACTCCTCAACAATCCGAAGGCAAAGGGTACCAGAGCAACCGAGACTCTGCGTGGCATGCCCACCGCTGGCAAATGCACGACGCAGGCATCCCGGAGAAGGGGGGACGCTTCGCACGCTCGCGTTCCCTCTGCCCGCACAGGAGTTCCGACGAAAAGGAACTCAGCCTCCGGCCGACGATTTCTAATTTCCTCCGCTACTGAAATCGCCGGGTAAAAATGTCCGCCGGTTGCGCCGGTCGCAATTAACACTCTCATCTTGCTCCTGCGAAACAACCAAGGCCTTTCTCTCCCTGTAGCTCTCCAGCGCCAGCTCGATGAGGTCATCCAGGAACTGCGCATAAGCAATCCCCCAGACTTCGGACAACTTGGCATAGTTACTCACCCTGACGGCGATGGACAGTCAAAATCGGCCCACTCGTCAAGTGGTCATTACGCTTCTGGCTCTCAAAGCACGGGCCCGCTCCTTCACGGGCTCCTTTTCAGCGACACGGCTGACGCTTACGAGGAGGCCCGTGCCGACCAACGCCACAAACAGATTGGAGCCTCCGAAACTGACGAACGGGAGGTTCAATCCGGTGGCGGGAAAAACACTGGCGACCACACCGAGATGCAGGACCGCCTGAATCCCGATCAGAGAACTCACCCCGACCGCAACGAGGTAGCCCTCCATCTGTTTCGCTCGAAGGGCAATCCGGAACCCAATGACCACGAACAGAACGTAGAGAAAGATCAGGACGCACATCCCCAGAAAACCGATCTGCTCCCCGACCGACGCCGCCACAAAGTCGTTGTACAGGTAAGGGAGAAAACCGAGTTTCTGCCTCCCCAACCCAAGCCCGAGGCCGAACAGCCCTCCTGTGCCCAGGGCTAACAGCGATTGCGTCTGCTGATAGGCAACTCCTGACTGGTGCTCCCCCGGGTTGAGAAAAGCGACGATCCGCCCGAGCTGATAGGTGGAGGTGTACACCTTGTACGCCAACACGCCCCCGCTCGCGGCGCCAAGGCAGAACAGGTATCTGAGCTTGACGCCCGATGTGAAAAGCAGGATGAACGCGAGCAGCGAGAGAACGGCGCTCGAACTGAAGTTCGGTTCGATGAGTATTAACCCGACGCAGACGCCGACCCCGCCGAGAGGGAGCAAAAGCTTCCCGGCCCCGCCCAGAAGCATTCCCGATGTTCCCTTCCGGGGTCCCGGGCGCTCGCACAGGCGCTCGATTCGGAATGGAGAGCTCGCCCCCCCAGCCGCCCCCCCCCCCATCCGTTTGCCTCCTAGCTTGGACCTGCTGGGGGGAAAGGAGGCTGACGCCCGATTGAGCGGAGACCTCCCCTGATTTCTCGACAGGGTGTTGGCCAGGAAGAGGATGCAGGCCAGTTTGGCAAACTCGGAAGGCTGCAACACCTTACCGCCGAGCCGTATCCATCTATACGCTTCGTTCGCCTTGACTCCGATGCCTGGGACAAACACCAACCCCAGGGAAAGAACGGACGCCACGAAGATCGGCAGGGCATTCCTGACAAGGGCGCGGTAGTCAAGAATGGAGAGGGCCGCAAAGGCCAGGATTCCGAACCCCATCCACAGGACCTGCCTCTTCAGGAAGAAGTCGCTGTCGTGGATCGCCGGTGTTTCGTTGGCATAGATGGCGCTGGAGTCGTAGATCATGACAAGGCCTACGCCCTGAAGGATAATCATCAGGATAACCAGCAGTGCTCGCTCAGACTGCATGATGGTGAAAGATTACTCCCCCTTCGGGATGCGAAGTTCTTGCCCAACCTGAAGCTTCGTGGGATCGGTGATATTGTTCGCCTGCATAATTTTTTCCGGGGTCGTGTTGTACTTCCTGGCAATGTTCCAGATGGTGTCTCCGGGCTCAACCTTGTGCACGGTTGTCTGTGCGTCCTGAGCAACAGGCACCGCTTCCGAGCCGGGGGCCAGAGCCGGAGCTTCCGCTGGCGGAGTTTCCACCTTGGATTCGGGCTTCTCCACCGGCGCCGCACCGACCGGTATGATAAGCTCCAGCCCTTCTCTTATCTTCGCGGGGTCCTGGATGTCGTTTCGGTCAACGATGGCGCTGACGGGGACCTTGTATTTCCTGCTCAGGGCCCAGAGAGTGTCCCCCTTCTTCACCACGTGCTTTATTTCCTGAACCGTCGGTTCAGTGGGCGTCTCCTTTGGCTCAGGCGTGGGTTTCGGCCCGGCGGTCTCAGGCAGAGCGACTCCGGAAGGAACCTTCGTGTCCTCGACCCTTACGGGCGGCTCCTCGGTCTTCACTTCCGTGGGCGGCAACTCCGTCGCTGCCTTCTCGGGAGTGACGGCCGCGACTGGTTCCTTGGGCTTCTCCGCCTTGTTGGCGCATCCGCCCATGCAAATCCAGACGAGAACTAACCCTACATGAGCCAAGACGACCAAGATGACCGTGTCACGCAGCTTCATGTCCCTCCTCCTTCTGTTCCATGTGTTGCTTCAATTTTTTAACCTTTCTTTGAAAGGCTTTTCCTCGATGCTTGTAGTCCAAAAACATGTCGAAACTGCTGCAAGCGGGAGAAAGAAGCACGATGTCTCCCTCAATAGCGTTCTCGAAAGCCAGCTCCACCGCCGCGGACATGCCGTCCGCCGGAATCGCCGGGACCGCCACACTTAGAGAAGACATCATCTTTTTCTGGGCTTCGCCTATAAGCACCGCCATCTTGACCTTTCCTGTGGCGGCTTTAAGCAGAGGAGCGTAGTCGCCCCCCTTGTCGCGTCCTCCGGCAATGAGGACCACGGGTTTTTGGAAACTCTCCAGCGCCCTAACGGCGGCATCCACGTTCGTGCCCTTGGAATCGTCAAAGAAGGACACGCCTCGGATTTCGTCCACGAATTGAATTCGATGGTCGGGCGCCCGAAATCGGGACAGGACCGAATAGACCGCTTCCTTGATGGGGACACCATGCCTATATGGTGTCCCCAACAGAATCTCCGCGACGCCTATCGCTACCGCCACATTCTCCAGGTTGTGTTCTCCCCGCAGATGCCACCAAGAAGCGACGTCAAAAGTGTCCTCTTCTTCGGGGACACCTTGATCAAGGTGTCCCCGAATGCGGCTGACGATTTTTCCCTCGGCGAAGGAGATATGGGCTTGCGGTGAGTGCCCAAAGGTGAAGACGGTCAGTGAATCCTCACGATTTCCGCTGGGGAAGAGGTGCTTGATCTTCTCATTGACGATGAGGAAATCGCCTCTTTTCTGGTTCTCGACGATTCTCTTTTTTGCCTCGGCGTATTCCCGGAAAGAACTGTACCTGTCGAGATGGTCGTCGGTGATGTTGAGGACTCCCGAAATGAAGGGTCGAAACTTGTGAATTCTCTCGAGTTGAAAAGAGCTAAGCTCAACGACCAGAACGTCCGGCGCTTCCTGCTCGGCGACTTTGGACACCAAGGGCAGGCCGATATTGCCGACCGCGGCGGAGCGGAAGCCGCCTTCCGAAAGGATGAGGTTGGTCAGCTCACAAGTCGTTGTCTTCCCATTGGTGCCGGTGATGCCGACGATCCGGCTGCGGCAGAACCGGAACGCCAGTTCCACCTCGCTTATGACGGGGACGCCTTTTGCGTCAGCCCAGACCAACGGCAGGGAACTGGGATTCACGCCGGGGCTGACAACGACTATCTCAGAGCCTTTGCAGAAGTCCTCCGTGTGACCGCCAAGCTGAACCGCGGCGCCGAACCGCTCCAGGTCGCGCTTCCTCATATTGAGCGACTCCGAAATCGAACTGTCGGTTACGCGGACTCTGGCGCCTTTGGAAAGAAGAAACAGCGCGGCTGCATGGCCGCTTTCTCCAAGACCCGCGACCATGACAACGCGGCCGGTGAGGTCCTCGACAATCTGATCAATGAGGACACTGATCTGATTCTCGGCGAACGGAAACACTCGTTGATGAGCTGTCTCAAGCGCTGAATGCATATTCTGCTTTTCCCTTACGCCCACTCGCTGGCCCGACGGATCAACCGCCGTCGAAACCTCCGCACGCCTGACAGCGGTTGTGAGCGGGCGGAAGAGGCTGCACTGCGTTGTACCCCGCATCTCTGGCTCCACACAGCCCCTTCCGCCAGCTCGGTGTGTCTGTTACCGGCGTGTTTAGGAGATGCGGATTCACTGAACCTTCAAAGTCGCCAAACTCAAAAGAGCAAAGATGATCGCGACGATCCAGAACCGGGTGGTGACCTTGGCCTCCGGCCACCCCTTCAGTTCGAAATGGTGGTGGATCGGCGTCATCAGAAAGATTCGCTTTTTTCGGGTCTTATAGGAGATGACCTGAACGATGACCGAGACGGCCTCCATCACGAAGATTCCACCGACGATAAGCAGCAGAAACTCCTTCTTCGATAGGACAGCCATTGTCCCCACGGCGCCCCCCAGCGAAAGGCTGCCCGTGTCGCCCATGAACACCTGGGCGGGGTACGCGTTGTACCAAAGGAACGCCAGGCCCGCCCCGACCATCGCCGCGCAGAAAACGGACAACTCGCCGCAGCCCGAAACGTATTGGATGTTGAGATACTTCGCAAAGGCGGCGTGCCCGCAGACGTAGCAGATGACGCCGTAGGCGAGTGCGGCGATGACTGAGCAACCGATCGCAAGTCCATCAAGACCATCCGTCAGATTCACCGCGTTGGAACTTCCGACGATGATGAACGCTGCGAAAACCACATAGCCCACACCGAGGTCAACAAGAGGATGCTTCCAGAAAGGAACCGAAAGCTTGGTGGAGTGTTCCGCTTTTCCCGGCAAAGTCACGAGAAGAACACCCACGACCACTCCGAGCAAAACCTGCCAGAGGAACTTGGTTCTCGGGCGGATTCCGCCGGACTCTCTCTTTTTGACCTTTCTGAGGTCGTCCGCCCACCCCAGGACGCCCAAACAAACGGTGGCGCCCAGAACGATGGCAACGTTGACGTTGAGGAGGTCCACCCACAGAAGAGTGGAGACGAGGATGGAGATCAGGATGAGAATGCCCCCCATCGTCGGCACGCCATCCTTGTGCTTGTGGGCGGCATGGAGAGCGAAGAATTCTTCTTTCCGGAGGGGGGCGCCAATCTTCAGTTCGTAGAGCCTGCGTATGACGTAGGGGCCGAGGACAACGCCCAGCACCATCGCCGTGACCGAAGCCATGGCGGCTCGGAACGTGATGTAGCGCAGGACGTTAAATCCGCCGAAGAGCTCCCTCAGCGGGTAGAGAAGGTAATAAAGCATATTTCCCTTCCTGGTCCAAAGTCCGGGACGCATCCGGGTATCCCGGACCCATAGCTATCGCACAGCCGCCGTCATCGCACTGAATAGCTCACCGTGACGACAGCCCGTATCTTCTTTGACCAAGAGGAAGTGTCAGAGACTCCGTAATCGGACACTTCTGTCGAATAAGCCGGTGTTATCTGAAAAACACCCTGCGAGGCTGTTCGCAGGAGGCCAAGCTTGCTGCCGCTGTCTTTGACCAGTTGCTCGGCTCGCTGCCGGGCATCGCGAGCGGCTTCGCCGAGCATCTGCATCTTCAAGTCGCCAACCTTCGTGCAGAAGTACTCCGGCGACGAAGACTCAATTTCGACGCCCGATTCAATGAGGGTCGTGCACTCTCTCGAGACGCGAGTTACAGTCTGGAGGTCGGTCCAGCGGACGTGCACCGACTGGCTCAGACGGTAGCCGGTTATGGCGTTGGTCTCATGACCGCGCTCATCCTTGGCGTATAAGGTAAAGGTGGAAACTGAGGAGACAGCGGTCGCGGTCTGGGGCACGCCCTCTTTTCGGAGATACTCAACGACGGAGGAGAGGTCCCTTTTCAGCTTGGTGTAAGCCTCCGGCAGTTGGGTGGCTTGAGCACAGAACGAAGCGCTCCAGACAATGAGGTCGGAGTCCACCAGTCGCTCGGCGCACCCCTTGACCTCGATGGTTTGGTTGGCGGATTTGATCCTCTCCAAGGCGCCTGTCGCCAAAACCGTTGAGATGATAAGCCCGACCGAAAGCGCGGCGCCGAGCGAGAGAAATCCGTGACGAGGGGAAGTCCGCTGATCGTTCATCGTTTTGCAGTCTCCTTGAGAGAATCAGAGAGCTCGGTCTTCAGAGCCTCCACGATTCGTTCCATTCCGTTCGCCCGCGAGCCTTTGATGAGGACAGCGTCTCCGGGGGCGACCACATCCAGGAGGGCACAGACGACGTCTTCTACCGTGTGGCAAGAAGACCACCTCTCTCCCTGGGCGCGCTGGCCGAAAGCCGCCTCCCCAACTTCGGAGGCAAGCTTCCCGAAGGCGATCACGTAGTCAATCGGCTGCCCTGCGATGAAGAACCCGACTTGCCGATGGGCCTCGCGGGCGTGTTTTCCCAACTCGAGCATGTCGCCGCAAACGAAAATCCGTCTGCCGGCAATATCCATCTGGCAAAAAGAGGAGAGGGCGCACATCGTGGAGACCGGGTTGGCGTTGTAGGCGTCATTGACCACGGTTACGCCGGAGAGCGAGATGACCTCATACCTCATCGTCGGAAGTCTTGCTTCCCGCAGTCCCTCCTTGATCTCCAAAATGCCCGCTCCAAACTGGGACGAGATCGCCGCCGCAGCGAGGGCGTTGTAGGCGTTGTGCGCTCCGCCAAATGGGAGTCGTATGTACCGACGAACGCCAAGAAAGTCCGCCGCGATGCGAAACGTAACAGAGCCGTCGGCGGCGCGGATGTCCTCCGCCATGAAATCCGCAGGATGATAAATCCCAAAGGTGACCACGGGGCCCTTTGCCCTGCTTCGCAGCCACTCGTACCATGCGTCGTCGGCGTTCAACACGACCGGACAACCATCCCGCATCCCCTCCAGTAATTCCGCCTTCGCCTTAGCGACGTTTTTGACATCGCCGAAGAACTCAAGGTGGGCGGGGCCAATGTTCGTGATGCATCCTAAGTCCGGCGAGCAAATAGAAACGAGGTCGCGGATCTCGCCGAACCTGCTCGTTCCGAGCTCAACCACGGCGGCTTCCGTTCCTTCGTCAAGCTCCAGGAGCGTCAGGGGCAAACCGATGTGATTATTTTTGGTCCCCTGGTTGCGGAGCGTCCTGTACATTCGAGAAAGGATTGACCAGGTGAGGTCCTTGGTCGTGGTTTTGCCGTTGCTCCCCGTTACGGCGGCGATGGGGCAAGAAAAGCGGCGACGGTGCCATTTCGAGAGGTTCTGGAGAGCCCTGGTCGTATCCTCCACGACCACGACAACGAAACCGTTGTCCAGCTCCCGCATGAAATCTCCCTGGGAGGGGACACCATGCTTATATGGTGTCCCCACTACGGCCCCGGCGGCGCCGTTTCGCATCGCGTCCGGAATGAAATCGTGCCCGTCGAGGTGTCTGCCAAGGAGGGCAAAGAAGACCTCGCCCTCCTTTACGGTCCGGGAATCTATGGAAACGCCTGTG
>CAZFAP010000011.1:0-47032 GCA_964516325.1 uncultured Verrucomicrobiota bacterium | reverse complement strand
TCGGTCAGCCCCCAGAGGGGGCGACACTCCCCTTGCCTCGGGCGTAAGCCCGTGGATACCCGGGAAAAAAGCGAACCCGGAGCGTCCGCAGGAGGCGACACTGTCGTCCGGACACGACAGGATTACGCGTTTCGAGGTGGCACAGGCGTCGTGCCTATGTTGAACGTATGCAGGCGCGGACGCCTGCGGTACATTCACGGTCTAAGAGCCCGTGCCATCTCCCGCCGCGCCAATTCGGATGAGTCATCACCTCCTTTGGTCCGTGCCGGATCAGTACGTGATCGTGCCGGTCCCCACAAAGCTGTACGTCATGGTCATTGCCCCCCAGTCCACGATGGCCGTGTACGTGGCAGTGAAGCCTCCCGAGGCCCCCTCGAACTGGCCCGTGCCGCCGATGATAGTAACGCTCAGGTTGACGCTGTACTCGGTTTGCGGCGGGGCGATTGGCGGGGTCACGATGGAGATGGCGGTCCAATGAACCTTGTCCCCGTTCGCGCCGGTCAGCCAACCCTCGGCCGTGTCGGGGCCGGTGAGCCATGCGACATTTGTGAACCGCCCGCCGTGCGTGGTCACGCCGGTCATGACCGCTGTCCCCTCGATGAGGTCCGTCACCCCCCGGGTTTGTATCCTCAGCGGCCGTTCCACCTGTTTCTTCGCGATCAGGGTGGTGGGCGGCAGAAGGGCACAAAGGACAATAGCCAATGCGACCATCCATCTTCTCTTCGACATGCTCGTTCCTCCTGAAAAGTGGTTCGACGACTCTCAGACCTGCCCCGGGGCCTTTGCCCAGGGGCCAACTGCTACGGGGACCGGGGATGGGTTTGGCATCGCCGCGCGCAATCCGACCTCGAAGGCGGGATGATGACCCCGGTGGGCCATGGAACACCCCCCAAGAGCCAGTAACTCAGTTGTCAAAGCCCAGTTCTGAACCAGTAAATCAAGCAAGAAGAGCGCCCGCGGGTTCTTGATTTCCTAACGTCTTGATTAAGAAGGGGTCACGCGCTGAGCCGCGCTCCTCTGCCTGGGCAGTGCGTATGGTCGCGCGCCCGTTCTCGGCAACATCCATTCCCGGCTGCCCGGCGCAACCATTTGCCGATAGGTATGTTACAGCTCATCGAACCATGTTGCCCCGCCACACCACGACTGCGCCGGGGAAACAATCGGGCTCGGCCACCTTGGACCGGGTCCCAACTCCACCTGAACAGGCACGACTCGTCCGCTGCACAGGCGCGGTAGGGGCGCACTTTCAGGCACTATTCCCGGTCGAGAGCCTGCCGGACCTGAGCGGAGAGTTCGGGAAGGTTGAATGGTTTCTGGATGAAACCGCGAGCGCCCGCGTCCAAAACCCGGGAGGCTCTTTCGTCGAAGGGATAGGCGCTTATGAGGAGGGCGCGGAGGCGGGGATTCATCATCCTGAGTTGCCGGAACAGTTCGTCTCCGCCGAGGTCGCTCAATACCATGTCAATGATGACCAGGTCTATCTCCTTGCTCCTCTGGCGGTACATGTCCGTTCCTTCTCGGCAGTTGGACGCCAGGAGCACGCGGTAGCCGAGCTTGCTCAGCATATCGGACAGAACGCCTCGGATCATCTCGTCATCGTCAATCACGAGAATCGCCTCGTCTCCCGTCTCTATCTCCGGTCCGACGGCTGGAGCAAGCAGTTCCTTATCGGAGAGAGGAAGATAGATTCGCACCGTCGTTCCGCGTCCGACACTGCTTTCTATATCAATGCGTCCCTGGTGGTTCTTTACGATGTTATAGGTGATGGGAAGTCCTAAGCCCGTTCTTCGGCGGTCGGTCTTGGTCGTGAAAAAGGGCTCGAACACTCTCTTTTTTGTCTGGTCGTCCATCCCCGCTCCGTCGTCCTTAATGCTGATGACAGCGTATCTGCCCGGTTGGCATTCGGGATGGAGCGTGCAGCAAGCCTCGTCAACCTCCTGGATGCAGGTTTCAATTTCGATCTTCCCGTTCGGGGCAGTGGCATCGCGGGCGTTGATGAGAACGTTGAGAATCGCCTGATGAATTTGCGTCGGGTCCACCTCGACGACCATCCGGTGGGGATGAAATCGGGTTTCGAGGTTGCCGTTTCTGTGGAGGGTCGCCTGAAACAACGATACGACTTCCTTCAGAAGGTCATTCAATTCAACCGGGAAGGTGCGACCCTTCCCCTTGCGGGCGAAGCAAAGGAGAGTGGTCGTAAGCTCCGCCGCGCTGGCGCCGACCCTTTCGATCATGGAGGCGTACCGGTGTTCGGGGCGGCTTTTCGGGAGAGAAGACCGGAGGATGGAGGCATACCCGACGATCCCGCCGAGGAGGTTGTTGAAGTCATGCGCGATTCCTCCGGCAAGGACGCCCAGCGTTTCCATCTTCTGAGCTTGCCGGAGCCGCTCCTCCCCCTCAACTCTCTGCGTGATGTCCCTCCCAAGGCCGACCACCCCGAAAGGACGACCCTCCTCATCCTTGATGGCGGTCAAGGAGTATTCGCAGGGGAAAACGCTCCCGTCCTTCCTTCTCAGCATAGCGGTACTCGTCCACCTGTTTCCCTGGCGGACGGCCTCAAGGGCATCCGCAATCTTCTGTTCCGACGAGGTACTCAAAGTGTGCCCTTCTCTCCCGACCATTTCATAGAGGCCGTAGCCAAGCCCTTGGGTGGCCGCCGGATTCATGTACAGAATTTTCGCGTCGAGGTCGGCAATACTGATGAAATCGGTGGACGATTCGACCGCGCTGTGGAGCAATTGGAGGTGCTTCTCGAGTTTCTTAACCTCTGTTACTTCCAAGCCTGCAATCAACACGCCCTGGACTTCCCCGCCTGGCGCTAAGATGGGCGAGCCATTGCCCAGAAAGTCAAGCCAGCGCCCGGACTTGTACGAGCAGCGAAGCTCGATTCCTCCCACCCGTTCCCCGGCGAGAACCCGTCGGTATGCCTCCTCAGCTTTTCCCCGGTCGTCGGGGTGAACCATGTCGAGAAGCGGCGTCCCGATGGCCTCCTCCGGTTCGTAACCCTGGATGTCTTTGATTCCCTTGCTGACGAAGGTGATTTTCCCGCTGGCGTCGGTGGCGATGATTATTCCATGGCAGTTGTCCACGAGGTCTTTATATTTCTGCTCGGACTGGCGAGACTTCTCGATAAGCTGCCACAGACTCGAGGCAAGGAGGTCTATCCCATCCCTCGGGTTTCCGGCCATGACGGCTGGGGTTCTCCCCTCGGACAACGCCCGGATCAAGTCGCGAAGCCTCCTCTTTGTTTTTCTAAAGAAAATTATGATTGCGGAGCCGCTCAGGGCAAGAAGCGCCGCCGTCAAGGCGATGTGGCGAGCCGGGGAGGGGTGGGCTTGTCCGCGCTCGACAGAGAGCAGGTCGAAGGCGTGGATGAGCGTAAAGAGCACAAAGATACTGACGAGGATGACAAGCAGTTTCGTTTCCAGTCCACGAAGATTGAAACGCATGGCTCCCGCACCCCTCAGAAGAAACACTCCTTCACCCCGCCAGCGCGGCTGTGTACCTCAACCGCGCCACCGCCTTTGAAAAGCCTGCTGGGGTGCAGATGTATTTCAGTAGTAGACCCTGAGCATGGACTTTGGGTCCCCCTTCGGTGGGACCAAGTCCAACGCCGGCTCCTCGTGGGAACACCGTATGCAGGAGGATTTTGCAGGAGGTACGACTCATCTTGTGTCGCCCCCTGCGGGGGCTTGATTGAAATTCGGTCCCTGGTTCCACAGGTTGACACCTGTGGCTATTGAGTTCCATCCCCTGCGGGGATTCAGGAAATGTCGTACGGCTTGCCGTTCGTCTAGCCCCCAGCGAAAAGACCCCTTTTTGCATGTCCATAGGCTTGGCTCCTCTTGTTAAGCCCCCAGAGGGGGCGACACTTCCCTTGCCTCGGGCGTAAGCCCGTGGATGCCCAGGGCACTAACGAACCCCGAGCCCCCGCAGGGGGCGCTACGTTGAATTGAGGTGCGCCCCTCGTTTCGCTCTCTTTCATCCCCCGCGGGGACGGTGAAGATGTCGCACGGCTTGTAGTTTGCGTGGCCGGCCCGCCTTGCGGGGGGCCGTCTCTTTCCCCCGGGCATAAGGCCGGCCTGTTCTCATTAGCCCCAGCAGGGGCGGAACGCCCTCCCACCTTCGCCGCGACAAGATGCCCAGGTACAAAGCCCCATGTGCCACTGACTCGCAGCCACACCCACCTGCTGCGGACAAGGCCGACGAAAAGACGCAGTTCGTCAAGCCGCTGCGATTTTCTTCAGGAACTTCAGACCTTCTTTGGCGAAAGCCTCCGGGTCGGGGACCAGGTCTCGCCAGATGCAGCATGCCGCGGCAAGCTCTTTGAAGCTCGAGCCGAAGGACTCAACGACGACCCAACCGTCATATTTCATCTTCTTGAGGACGCCGAAAATCTCTTTGTAGGGGATGTGTCCGGAGCCGATCATCCCGCGGTCATTTTCGGAGGCGTGGAAGTGCGCGAGGAACTTACCCGTTTTCCAGACCGCTTCGACGACGTCCTTCTCCTCGATATTCGCGTGAAAAGTATCGAAGTGAACCTTCAGGCACGGCTCGCCGACGTCCTTGCACATTTTGACCGCGTCGGCGGAGGTGTTGATGAAGAACGTCTCGAAGCGGTTGAGGAACTCCAGCGCCATCGTCACGCCATATTGCTCGGCCTTCTTCGCGGCTTTCTTGAACACGTCGCGGCACCAGCCCCATTCGTCTTCCGTGCGGCGCCGCCCCACGAGGTAACCGACGGGGGCGTAGAGGGGGCCCGTGAGCATCCTCGCCCCAAGCGCGTCTGCCATCTCGAGACACCGCTCCAGCCGCTTTACAGCCGCTTTCCGGACATTCGCGTCAGGACTGATCGGGTTGGCGTCCGGAGTCATGACGGCGCATCCGACACATTCCAGTTTCCGAGCCTTCAGCCGTTCAGCCGTCTTTTTCACGTCAATTAGGTCGAGGTCAATGAACGTGATCTCGGCGCCGTCGAACCCCACGTCGGCGACTTTGTCTATCAAGTCGAGGGTTTCGTTGGAAAAGCTCCCCGTCCAGAGGAGCAAATTCAGCCCGAATTTCATGATGCGATTCTCCTGATCACGCGACGGTAACGACCGCCTTCACGACGTTTCCTTTTCGCTCCTTGACTTCCCCGAGAGCCTTCTCGAGGTCTTCGAGGGGATACTTATGGGTGACCAGCTTGTCCACTTTGACCAGTCCGGCGGCGAGAGCCTGAAGCGCGGTCGGCCAGGTGAACGGCGCCAGCCACGAGAACCGGATTTCCTTGTCCCAGAAGATGGACTGGAGAGCCGGCACTCTGATCGCATCGGTGGCGCCGGGCAGACCGAAATACACGATGACGGAACGGCGACCCGTGATGGCGAGAGCCGCTTCCATCGCCTCGACGGAGCCTGTCGGTGTGATAACGCGGTCGGCGAATTTCCCGTTGGACAGTTCCTCGATCTTCTTGCGGAGGTCCTTGACGTAATAGGGGGACTTGCTGTCGGCCGTGTTGAGGACGGCATCCGCGCCAAGGGATTTGCCGAGCTTGAGGCGGTAGTCCAGTACGTCCACGAGGACCGCTCTGCCCGCGCCGGAGGACTTCACGAGTTGAAGCATCATCAGCCCGATGGCGCCGGCGCCGATCACGACGCAGAAATCGCCCGGACGGATTTTCATGTTCTGAACGCCGTAGGTGGCGCAGGCGAGAGGCTCAGTCAGAGCGGCGTGCTCGAAGGACACACCATCAGGAATGCGGTGCACCCCGGTGTAGTGCGACTTGGTGTATTTCGCAAAGGCGCCGTCCGCGGAGACCCCGATCACAGCTTTGTTCTCGCAGAGGTTCACGTAGCCGCGCTTGCAGATTTCGCAGGCGTTGCAGTACTGCACGGGGTCAATGACGACTCGCTCTCCTACGGAAAACAATTTCGCGTCGGCGACCATCTGGCCGACTTCAGCGACGACCCCGCAGAATTCGTGTCCGAGGATGAGCGGGCCTTTTCCGGTCGGCGTTTCGAGCGGGCTTAGCCCATAATAGTACGCGACGTCTGACCCGCAGATGCCAACCGCCTTCACCTCGACGAGGATTTCGTGCGGGGCAATCTTCGGCTTGTCTTTCTTCTCCAGCTTCATCTTGAGCGGTTCATAGAACACCTGAGCTGTCATTTTGTCAGCCATGGAAGACCTCCCTTTCATTGTCCTGTGGTCCGGAAATCTATCCTTACGACTATCCGCATTCATCAGGACTCTCTGGGTCCTCTGTGCTCTCTGCGCTTAAAACCGTAGAGATGCTGAGACCGCAGAGAGACGGACATTCCCGCCGCCTGACTATTTACCGTACTTCGCCGCGAGGCCGCGGACGAACTTCAAGCCCGCAGCGGTTACCTCCCACGCTTGCGGCCAGAAGCAGAGGTCCACGCTCCACCATTCGGAGTCGTACCCTGCGGCGAGGATTGCCGGTAGGAGTTTGTCGAAATTCAAAACGCCCTTCCCGAAGGGAGCGTGCGTGCTCGTCGCGTTGTCGTGCAGCGTGTTATCAGAGTCAATGAGATGAATATGTCCGATTTTCCCTTTCAGCATGCCGATCAGTTCAGCGGCGCCGCCGGGAAGCGTCTCCTTTGGCGGTGGCTGCTTGGCACCCTGATCGGCGACCATGTGGGCGTGGCAGCTATCGAGGAGAACCTTGAAATTCGGATGGCCCACTTCGTTGACCATGCTGATGATCTCGCTCGGCTTGTTGAAAATGAACCCCGGCTCGAACTCCCAGATGAGTCCGATCTTGGCGTCCTCGGCGATGTCGGACGCTTTCTGCCAGGCTTCCACAATCCGTCCGAACTTCCTCGCGTAGGCGATGGTGATTGCCGCAGGCGGCTCCTCACAGGTGTCCACACGGACCTTGGGGATGCCCACGTCAACACAGAGCTGCACGTTCCTTTTGAAGTTGTCGAGGAAGGCCTTTTGAGCCTTTTTGCCGACGGCAGCCGGCGGAGTGGCGGTGAAATCGGCGGCAATCCCCACAGGCTCGAGCTTGCGGTCCTTGAGCATCTTGACGAGTTTTTTCCGCTTTTCCTTGGTGGGATAGTCATCCGGATGGACGTGTGGCTTGAACCCGCAAAGCTCGATGCCGTCAAATCCGAGTTCGCTGAGCCGGTCCACGACTTTGTCCAGAGGCACGGGGTTGCTTGAGTAGGGCCCGAACACATAAGCCCAACTGCCAATGGCGATTTTGGTCATTTTTCGTCCCTCCTTGAGATACTTATGTTCTATTGCGTCAACAGCGGCTGTTCGTTTGCCATTGTCCTTCGGGGCAAGGCATGGCGGCGATCATTGCATCCGCGCCGTAATGCAGGCCATTGTAAGGTCAAACAGGCCGAACTTTGTCCGCGCTGGGGGCAATAGTCGCCAGGGGCATCCTGCTGGCAGATAATCCCAAAGCCGACACCCAAAGTCAAGAGGGTTCTCGACGTTGCGCTGGAGCGAAAATCCGGCGAAAGCTCGCCTTCTCGCCGACGGTTTGCGGAAGACGCCCCGACGTGATTCATGCCGGGCGGGATGCCAAGCTGGATCAGGTGACCTCCAGCATGCGGGTGAGGGCGATGTTGGCTCTGCGCCGGGTTTCCTCGTCCACACGGATTTCGTGGACCATGCTTTCGAGGGCGTTGTGGACGGAATCGAGGGTCGTCAATTTCATGTTGGGGCAGACGAGACATTCGGAAGGAAACACGAAGGTCTTGTCGGGATTTTCTTTTTTGAGCCGGTAGCCCAGCCCCATTTCCGTGGCGACGATGATCGTTTTGGCTTTCGATTCCCGGGCATATTTGACCATGCTGGAGGTGCTGAGGATGGCGTCGGCGTGCTCGAGAACCTCCTCGCGGCATTCGGGGTGCGCGATAACTTCGGAGTGGGGATGCTGCCTCCTGGCTTCAAGAATGTCGGCGGCGCGGAGGCACTCGTGCGTCCAGCAATATCCCGGCCAGAGAATGATTTCCTTGTCCGTATGCTTTGCGACGTAGCGACCGAGGTTTCGGTCGGGGACGAATATGACTTGCTTTTCTTTGACCGAGTTGACGACCTTGATGGCATTGGCGGACGTGCAGCAGATGTCGGACTCGGCTTTGACCGCCGCGGAGGAATTCACGTAGGTTACGACGGCGGCGTCGGGATATTTCTCTTTCATCTCCCGTAGTTCCTCGACGGTAACCATGTCCGCCATCGGGCAGCCAGCCTCCAGGACCGGGAGAAGAACGGTCTTTTCGGGATTGAGGATGGAGGCGGATTCCGCCATGAAGTGGACGCCGCAGAAGACGATGACATCCTTGTCGGTTTTCGCGGCGGCGCGCGAAAGACCAAGCGAGTCGCCGAGGATGTCCGCGACGTCCTGAATTTCCTCCCGCTGGTAGTTGTGGACGAGAAAAATGGCGTTCCGCTTGTCCTTAAGAGCGAGGATTTTTTGAGTCATCTCGGCGCGGTATTTTCTTTCTACCTCGTCGAGATATTGTGTTGATTGCACAGTTCTCAGCATGGCGCAAACTCAGAGCTGCACTCCGCGAGCTGGGTAGCGAATTTACTTCTTTTTGACGGGATTACAGGATTGCCCGGATGAATTGCGTGCTGTCCTTCAAAATCCGGTACATCCTGTCATCTTGTCGCAAAAATCCTTCGGTCGGCCCTGTACTCTCCAAACTCAGGAATTGTGCTGCTCAGCCTTTTATTGACCCAGTCTTGATTTGCGTGATCCGATTGTCGCCGTCCACGAGGACCATTTTGGGCTTATGCTTTCGCACCTCCGCGTCGTCCACGAGGGCGAACGCCATGATCGTGACGACGTCCCCGACCTGCCCGAGCCGCACCGAGGGACCATTCAGGCAGACCGTGCCGGAGCCCTTTTCTCCGACGATGATGTAGGTCTCAATTCTGGCGCCGTTGTTGAAGTTGACAATCAGGACCTTCTCAAATGGGAGGAGGTCAGCAGCCGCCATGAGGTCGGGGTCGAGGGTCAGGCTGCCTTCATAGCGCAGTTCCGCAGCGGTTACTTTCGCACGATGAATTTTGGATTTGAGGACTGTTCGCATCATGTTTTCGTTTTCTCACCCCTGCCAGAAGGCAAAGTCAGTTCGAGGTTATCAATCAATCTCGTCTTACCTATGAAAACGGCCAGAGCGATGAGGACGTTCCCTCGGAGGTTTTCAACCTCGTCGAGAGTGTCCCGGTTGGCGATGCTTATGTAGTCAATCTTCGCCTCTCTGGCGGATTCGATTATCGCTTTTATTGTCTCTTGAATCTTATCGGCTTTCCTTTCTCCGGAGTCAATACGCCTTTTCGCTTCAGTGAGCGCCTTAAAGAGGACGGTCGCCTGTCGTCTTTGCTCAGGCGTGAGATATTCGTTTCGCGAGCTCATGGCGAGGCCGTCCTTTTCTCTGACAGTGGGAAGGACTTCTATCTTGACCGGCACATTCAGGTCCCTGACCATCCGCTTGATGAGGAGAGCTTGCTGGGCGTCTTTCTGACCGAAATATGCCACGTCGGGAAGGACGATGTTGAAGAGCTTCAGGACGACGGTCGTTACGCCGCGGAAGTGCGTCGGGCGGGAGAGACCGCACAGATGTCTTGAGAGCTTCGTTTCTTCAACGTAGGTCGAGAAGTCTTGCGGATACATGTCGGTTGCGGTCGGGTGGAAAACGACATCCGCGCCCGCTCCCTCGACCAACCGCTTATCTCTCTCCAAATTCCTCGGATACCGGTCGAAGTCCTCGCCGGGACCAAACTGGGTTGGATTGACGAAGATGGAGACCACCACCAGGTCGTTCGCTTCTCTGGCGGCGCGGACGAGGCTGAGATGCCCGTCGTGAAGATACCCCATCGTCGGGACGAAACCAACCTTCTTACCGACTGCCTTCGCCGATAGAGAGAAGCTCTGCATTTCGGCTACATTGGTAATGAGTTTCATCTGAATGTCGGCTATGGAATGCCAGATTGCTCAGCACGCGAACCAGCGGCGTTCACTGAAACGTGTGCTCCTTACCGGGGAACTTTTCCTCCTTCACCTCTCGGATGTAGTCTCTGAAAGCGTTCTTCATCTGCGTCGCCAAATCGGCGTACTTCTTGACGTGCTTGAAAGACGCCGATTCATACAGACCCAGCATGTCGAACGTGACGAGGATTTGCCCGTCGCAGAAAACACCGGAACCAATGCCGATGGTCGGTATGCTGAGCTTTTCCGTAATCTCCTTCGCGCAGGATTCCGTGAGGCATTCGAGAACGATGGCGAAGGCGCCCGCTTTCTCGACAGCCACCGCGTCTCCGACCAGCTTCTCGACGGAAGGACGGTCTTTCCCCTGGACCCTTTTCCGGCCATACTTCAACGTTTGCTGCGGCGTGTAACCGATGTGCCCGAGAACAGGAATGCCCGCACGGACTATGGCGGCGATTGTCTCCGCCATATCGCCTCCGCCCTCGACCTTCACCGCTTCCATATCTCCTTCCTGGATCATCCGCCCTGCGTTTCGCACGGCGTCGGGGATGGACGTGGTGCACGACAAGAAAGGCATATCTCCGACGAGTAGGGTGGTCGAGTTTCCCCGAGCGACGGCTCGGCAATGATCGAGCATGTTTTCCATCGTGACCTTGAGCGTGTTCGGATAGCCGAGCACCACCATGCCGAGGCTATCGCCGACCAGGATGATGTCTATTCCCGCTTCGTTCAGGCAGAGAGCGGTCGGATAGTCGTACGCCGTCAGAGCGGTGATTTTTTCGCCCTCCGCTTTCTTTTTCTTGAGGAGGTCCGGTGTTACTTTTTCCTTTGCCATTGTTGCCTCACTTGAGCTTCCAGGCGCCCGAGACGCCGCTCGGCTTACCGTGCAGCCTCACGCTTGCGGAGCGCCTCCCGGAGGTCAGCCGCTGTCGCACCGAGGACAGGATGAACAGCGTCCGGAGCGATTTCGTTTAGTGGGTCGAGCACAAACGACCGTTCGTGCATCCTGGGATGCGGGATTTTCAATGTCGGCTCATCAATCACCTGTTCTCCAAGGACGAGAATGTCCAGGTCTATCGTCCGGGCAAGGTCTTTTCCGGCTCTTGTTCTGCCAAGCTCCTTCTCAATCCGCTGAAGATGGTCGAGGAGCTGGCGTGCGCCGATTGAGCACTCGACCTCCGCAACGGCATTGAGATACTTCCCCTGGGGCGGCCCACCCACCGGTTGCGTCTCGTAAAACGAGGACACCTTCGTCACTTGCACACCCGGAATTTCCTTTATCCTCGAAATCGCCGATTCCATATTCTGTTTTCGGTCGCCCAGGTTGGAACCAAGGGCTACGTATGCCGTGCCCCGCGCAGGTTGCGCGGCCTCCCTTGCGGCTTGTGCGCGGCTCAACCGCCTTTTTCTGTCCATTCCGAATACACCGGTTCGATTCGTGATATCGCCTGCTCGATTCGTTCATCGGGAGCAGTCAACGAGAAGCGGACGTACCCCTCGCCATACGTTCCGAATCCCGTACCGGGCGCTACGACTACCGCTGCTTTGCGAAGCAGGTCGAGCGCGGCGGAGGAAGAGTTCACGTTCCCAGGCAGCCGCGCCCAGAGGCACAGTCCGCCTTTCGGCTTTTGTACTCGCCAGTCTATCTCATTCAACCCGTCGCAAAGCAGGTCTCGTCTCTTCTGGTACGTCGCCATCTGACTTGCCCTGAAGTGGGAAAGGTCTTTGGAGAGAGCCTCCATCCCCGCCACCTGAAGGGCCTGAAACATTCCCGAGTCCACGTTGGATTTGACTTTGGCGAGTCCTGCGAGAATCTGTGCGTTGCCGACGGCATAGGCGACCCTCCAGCCGGTCATGTTAAACGTCTTGGAGAGAGAATGGAACTCGATTCCGAGCTCCTTTGCTCCCGCGACTGACAGGAAGCTCGGCGAAACGTATCCGTCGTAAGCCATCTCGGAATAGGCGGCGTCGTGGCAGACCATCACGTCGTTCTTCTCGGCGAACTGGACGACCTCGCGGAAAAACTCGACCGAAGCGACCGCCGCCGTCGGATTATTCGGGTAATTGATGAACATCAATCGCGCTCTTCGCGCGATTTCGGAAGGCACGTCTTTCAGGTCCGGCAGAAAAGCATTCTCCACGACGAGCGGCATCGGGTACGGCTCTCCGCCCGCTAAGATTGTGCCTGAGCGATAAACCGGATAGCCGGGGTCAGGGACAAGGACGACATCGCCCGGATTGACGAACGCGAGGGGGATATGCCCGATTCCCTCTTTTGAACCGAGGAGGGGGAGAACCTCCGTCTCGGGGTTCAGCTCGACGCCGAACCGCTTCGAGAACCACGCGGCGATTTGCCGACGGAACTCGATCATTCCGTAGTTGGTGGCGTATTGGTGATTAGCGGGATCCTCAATTCCGCGCTCCATTGCGCGGATGATCTCGTCGGGAGTCGGCTTATCGGGATCAACGATGCCGAGGTCAATGACGTCGGCGCCGCCTGCTTGCACTTCTCGCTTGGCTCGGTCAATCTCGACGAAAAGATACTCGGGCAGCGATTTCAGCCTCCGCGAGAGCTCTTTCGAAACCGGCATATCGTCTCCTTTCAGGCGTCTTCACTCAGACCGGTTCAAGGTCGGGATTATCTATGGGTTGCCTGCCCACTTTTGTCATTTCGCGCCATTGGCCGTTCAGTTTGACTCGGACGATGTCGGCGGTGAAATCGTTGTTCTCGCCCCGTATGAAGAACGAGCCAATTCCATACATGTCCACGGGCGCGCCGACGGATTCGAACATCCGGATACGCTCTGGGTCGAACCCACCCGTGACGACGATTTTTACGTTCCGGAAGTGGGTCTTTGCTTTCTCCCGCCATTCGCCGCGGAGGTTCATCTTCGTATATCCGTCGTCGAGCGCCGAGCGCAGATTGCCGATCAAAGAGGGCGTAACGCCGCAATCGAGAGAATCGTCTCCGAGCCTCTCGACGCTCGCGTCCACAACGTCATTGGCGGTATCCGGGCGAACGCCGAACAGGATGTACTTCCGCGCCTCGTCCTCTCTTCCGGTCTCAATGCACTCGCGGTATTTCTCGAACATGCGGATCGCCGTCCGGATGGAATCGGCGACGCAGTCGTTGTTCGTGTCCACGAGAGCTATTCTCTTCACTTCGAGAGGGAGGATTTCTGCGAAATGGACCATGGCCTCCGCTGTGTCCCGCAGGAAGCAGAGAATGTATGAGTGGGACACTGTGCCGACACCTTTCATCCCCCACCATTCTCCCTGGGCATTGGTTGAGATGTACGGCACAACGTTCGCCCCGGTCTCTTTGTTGTAGGCTTCGATAGCCACCCGGTACGCATATCCGTCGCCAGGCTGCGTCTGATAGATGTCGAACCGCGCCGGGAAGAAGAAAATCGGTTTGCCTCTGGCGGCGACGAGAGCCTGATACACATTGGTCGCGATGCGTGTTCTTCTCGCCAGGGCTCCGAGGATCGGCGTCTCCAGAATGGTGAAATCTCGGTATCGTCCGCGAACTTTCATCGCCGGAACCCAGGGGAGGACCTTCGTGCCGTCCTGGACTGCTTCGACTTCAAGCTGATCGTAGGTTGAGACGAACGTTGCGCGCTCGTCGAAATAGCCGCAGCATTCTTTGAGCAGAGCAATCGCTTCGTCGGTTCCGACGGCGATGGAAAAGGGCTCTCGCTTGGTGAAGAACTGCATCTCGGCGACCATATTTCCCACGTCAACGTCCTTCAGGTTGACGCTGGCGGCTTGGAGGACCGGATGCTTTCCGTCGAATCGGTAGCCTTTCTCCGCGAGAGTTCTGAGGATCAGGGCAACGTTGCTGAAGTAGGCGTCGTTGTACCATCCCCGTCGCATCCTCTCGGCGTCAACCTTGAAAACCTCAGGAGGAAGCCTTTTCCCGTCGGCAATACTCACATCAGACCACCTCCGCGCCGAGGACTTTCTCCATCTGTCGAAGGGCGAAATTGTGGGCATCGCGGTCGAACGACGCAACGCCCTCCCGATACACACGAACACTGTAATCGCGATTGCGCAGTCCTTCAACCGTAAAAAAAACACAGATATTCGTGCAGACGCCGACCACCTCGACCAACTCCGGAGCGAAACCGTTGACGTAGTATTGCAAGCTTGTTCCATAGAAGCCGCTGAAGCGGTTTTTCGGGATTAGCACCTTCTTTCTGGCGGCGTTGAAAAGCTCGGGGAGGACTTCCGCTTCGTTCGTGCCCTTGATGCAGTGCGGCGGGAACATCTGGAACTCCTTGTCGTCTGGCTCGTGATTGTCGGCGAGGAAAATCACGGGAAGTCCTTTTGCGTCATACTCCTCGATTTTCTTTTTCACGAAGGGGATGATTTTGACGGCATCCTCCCCGCAGAAAAGGGGATAGCCTTCCCTGCAAAACCCTTCCAGCATGTCAACGACAATCAGGACGTTTGGCATAATGAGACCCCTGTGTCGGTTCATCCTTCGAGGACGTCGGCCATGCTGTAGAAGCCCGGTTTTGCGGCGGCGGCAAATCGGGCGGCGCGAAGGGCGCCCGACGCGAAAGTCGTGCGGCTGTGGGCGCGATGGATCAATTCGATCCTTTCTCCGGGCCCGGCAAAAATGACCGTATGCTCGCCGACGATGTCGCCGGCACGTGCTGCGAGGACCCCGATTTCGCTCGGCTTTCGCTCGCCGACAATTCCCTGCCTGCCATAGACCGCGTCCTGCGAGAGGTTCCTTCCCGTCGCATCGGCGACGACCTGCGCGAGTTTCTTTGCGGTTCCGCTCGGGGCATCCTTCTTCTTATTATGGTGCACCTCGAAAATCTCGACGTCGTAGCCCTTTAGTTTTTTGGCCGTTTCTTCCGCGATTCGGAACAGAACGTTCACGCCAATGCTCATGTTCGGGCTGAGCACGACCGGAATTTTCTGAGCCGCCTTTTTCACCTGCGCGATTTCCTCGTCGGAAAGACCGGTAGTTCCGATGACGAGAGCTTTGTGAGCACGGCGAGCAGCCTCCACGCACGCGAGAGTGCTTTTTCTTTCGGAGAAGTCAATTACTACGTCAGCGCGCGACGCTGCTTGAGACACATCGTCGGTTATTAGCACGCCGAGCGGTCGAGTCCCGCCGGTTGTCCCCGCATCCTTGCCAAGCTCGGGATGCCCTTTTGCCTCAACGGCGCCGACGACTTGCAAGTCAGGGTTTTCCGATGCGAGGGCGATGATTGCCCTCCCCATTCGCCCGGCTGCTCCATTTACGATGACCCTTATCATGGAATCCTCGTCGAGAAATGGTTAGTTCTGGACTCAGAGCAAACCGCATTCGCTCAGCGTTGCCCGGAGCTTCTGCTTATTGGCTTCGCTCATCGCGCACAGCGGAAGCCGGATTTCAAAATCCATCAGCCCCATCATGTCCATTGCCGCTTTGACGGGGATGGGATTCGACTCGATGAACAGGTCCCGGAACAGCGGCCAGTATTTGTAATGGAGCTCGCGGCTGCGAGCGATGTTCGTCCTGAAACTGCTGACCAATTCCGACATCTCCGTCGGGATGATGTTCGCGGCGACGGAGATGATTCCCTTTCCGCCCACTGCGAGCAGAGGGAAAGTGAGTGAATCGTCGCCCGAAAGAACGGTGATATCGCACAGGGAGAGGATGTCGCACATCTGCGATATGCTCCCGCTTGCTTCCTTCACCGCGACGATGTTTTTGACCTTGGAGAGCTGTGCGACGGTCTCGGGAAGAAGGTTGACTCCGGTCCTGCCGGGGACGTTGTACAGGACCATCGGGATATCCACTTCGGTGGCGATTCGTGTGAAGTGCTCGATCATTCCCTTCTGCGTGGGCTTGTTGTAATAGGGGGTGATGCTCAGAACGGCGTCGGCGCCAACCTCCTTGGCGTGGCGGGTCAGCGAGAGAGCCTCTTCCGTACTATTTGAACCCGCTCCCGCGATGACGGGTATCCTGTGCTTGACCCTCTCGACGACGAATTCGACGACCTTCCTGTGCTCCTCGTGCGAGAGCGTGGGTGATTCTCCCGTCGTCCCGCAGGGAAGGATAGCATCCGTCCCTTTCTCGATATGGAACTCGACGAGTTCTTCGAGTTTGTCGTAGTCCACGGCGCCGCCTTTGAACGGTGTCACCAAAGCAACGATTGACCCTTGAAACATGAGTATCACCTCCTGAATTTTGGTTTACCGGGGCGCCCCCCATCATTGTTTGCCGAGCTTGGTGTGTACGACGGACGGAGCCTCTTGCCCCCGCCCAGCGAAACGTGCGCTTTATGGAAAATAGATACCTTCATAAACGAGCCTCGTCGGACCGGTCATTGTTACGTCGGAGAAACGGTCGCCCTGCTCTTTGAAATTGATCGTGAGAATCGCTCCACCGTGCGTCTGGACACGGATCGGCGGCTGCACTCCCTTCACGAGACTCGATATGACAGCGCAGGCAGTGCATCCGGTGCCGCTCGCCAGCGTCTCGTCCTCAACTCCTCTCTCGTATATCCGAGCGGAGATGGAGTCTCGCCCTGTAACTTGGACGAAGTTCGCATTCGTTCCTTTCGGCTGAAACCTTTGATGAAACCGGACCTTTCTCCCCAGCCCGACGACCTCCACCTTGCTCACGTCGTCAACGAACATGACCGCGTGCGGGACACCGGTGTTCGTGTAATGGACGCGGTAAGTTCTCCCTTCGATTTCAATATCAATGTTCAACAGGGTGTCCACGACCTCGCCCATCTCGACGTATATATCCGCGCCCTCGACGTGAGCGGTCAACACCCTCTCCATCGTTTCGAGTTTAATCGTCCTCGAGCCAAGCCCCTTTCGTCTCGCAAAATCAACCAAGCACCGGGCTCCATTTCCGCACATTTCCGCTTCGCTGCCGTCGGAGTTGAAGGAGCGCATCCTGATGTCGGCCTTATCGGAGTTTTCCAACAGAATCAATCCATCGGCGCCGACGGAGACTCGACGAGCGCACATGTCCCTGATGCGGTCCCTGTTTTCCGCCGAGAATCCCCCCGTGCGATTATCAATGATGATGAAGTCGTTTCCGGCGCCCGTGTATTTCGCGAATTGTATGGTGTCGCTCATTCCACCGCTCTCCTACTGCTCCTCGACTGAGAGGCTGCTTGGAAACTCCGGCATCCTCTCGTTCTCGACGAGCTGGTCAAGGCTCTCCCGCTCACGGATGACGGAAAACTGATCGTCCTGAACGAGGACTTCCGCGCATTTGGTGCGGGAGTTGTACTCGGAACTCATGGACGACGCGTACGCTCCTGCCGTCATTATAGCCAGATAGTCTCCGGCCTTCACAGACGGGATTTGCCTATCCTGTGCGAACGTATCCGCCGATTCGCATACGGGCCCGACGATATCGGCCCGGATCATCTTTGGCCCGACATCTCGCGTCGAAAGAATTCGATGATAGGCACCGTAGAGCGCCGGGCGGATGAGGTCATTCATCCCTGCGTCCACCACAACGAACCTCTTCGAGGGATTCTCCTTGACATATTGAACCTGCGTCACTAAGACGCCGCCATTCCCAACGATGAAACGCCCCGGCTCCATGATGATTGTCATGCCCAGGTCTTCGACGAGCGGAATGATTTCGCCGATAAGCTCGTCTGCGGTGCAGGGCTCCTCCTCGTCGTAGATGACTCCCATGCCCCCTCCCAGGTCGAAATATTTCAGCTCGACGCCGAGCGTCCTCACCTGCTCGGTCATGGAGCGGAGTTTCCGCACCGCTTCGAGGTAGGGCTCGCTCGAAACGATTTGAGAGCCGATATGCATGTGTATCCCAATCGGGGAGACATGAGGCAGGCTTCTCGACTGGCGATAGGCCTCCACTGTCAGGTCAGCATCAATTCCGAACTTGTTGATGGCCCTTCCCGTCGTGATGTGAGAATGCGTGTGCGGGTCAACGTCCGGATTGACTCGTATGGCAAACTGAGCGGCTCTTCCGAGCCGCCCGGCGATTTCGTTCAATCGGAACAATTCGGGAAGCGATTCGACTACAAAGAGAAAGATGTCCTCACCGAGGGCATACTCAATTTCCGCCGCCGTCTTGCCCGGGCCCGTAAAGACGATCTTCCGAGGGTCAGCCCCGGCTTGCAGGCAACGGAACAACTCCCCTTGCGAGACGACCTCCATCCCCGCGCCGTTCTGGCTCAGGAGACGAAGTATGGCGATGTTCGAGTTCGCTTTGACGGCGTAGCAGACCATGTGGGGAATTGTCCCCCAAGCCCGGTCTATCTTCTTGAAGTGGTCGAGGATGGTTCCCGCGCTGTAAATGAAGACGGGCGTGCCGACCCGGTCTGCAACGACATTAACGTCAACCTCCTCGCAGAAAAGCCTTCCATCTCTGTAATCAAACAGGTCCATGACTCATCGCCCTCTTTTTCCCCGATTCGCCCGTGACGATGGGGCACGGGAAGTCTCACCCGTCGCATGCTCCACAGCCGGCGCCACAGACTGAGCAGAGGATAGGCGCTTTTCCCACGAGCGAATCTGCGCCGCGACCAGCTTCGGCGCCGTGCCGCCATACGAAGTCTTGGTGCGGACGGAGGCGCGCGGGTCCATCAGTTGGAGCGCGTCCTCGGAAAAGGCTGAGCTGAAGTTTTGCAGTTCGTCGAGGCTCAAGTCCTGCAATCCCTTTCCTCCCTGAATGGCGTAGGAGACGATTTTCCCGACAATCTTGTGGCTTTCGCGGAAGGGCATCCCTTTCTTGACGAGGTACTCCGCGAGGTCCAGCGCCTGGAGGTATCCACCTTTCATCGCATGGGCGATGCGGTCGGTTTTCACTTTCACGGTCTTCATCATCTGAGCAGAGATGTCGAGCGTCGCTTTCACTATGTCCGTGGATTCAAAGACCGGCAGCTTGTCCTCCTGCATATCTCGATTGTAGCTGAGCGGAAGCCCTTTCATCGTCGTGATGAGCGAGACAAGGTTTCCGAGGAGCTTGCCGGTTCTCCCCCTGGCGAGTTCGGGCACGTCGGGATTCTTCTTCTGGGGCATCATACTGCTGCCGGTGCAAAAGGCATCGCCGATTTCTACGAAGCCGAATTCTGACGACGACCAGAGGACCAGCTCCTCCGCCAGCCTCGAAAAATGCACGCCGATGAGCGTCAGGGCACTCAAATACTCGACTGCAAAGTCCCTGTCGCTGACGGCGTCAATACTATTGTCGCTGATGCGCGAAAAGCCGAGCTCCCGCGCCGCAAACTCGCGGTCAATCGGAATCGAGGTTCCCGCGAGGGCGCCGCTTCCCAAGGGCATCACGTCCGTCCTCTTATAGGCGTCTTCCAGACGCTCTCTGTCCCGCTCGAACATGGAAACGTAAGCGAGCAGGTGATGCGCGAAGAGAATCGGCTGCGCCTGCTGGAGGTGCGTGTAGCCGGGAAAAAGGACGTCGCGGTTCTCATCGGCAAGCTCAACCAACACCCGCTGAAGCGACCGAAGCCGCTCACTCACGTCGCCGATCTCGTGCTTGATATACATTCGAAAATCGAGGGCGACCTGATCGTTCCGTGAGCGGGCGGTGTGGAGTTTCTTGCCAGGGTCGCCAACCTTTTCTGTGAGTCTCGCCTCAATGCTCATGTGGATGTCTTCGAGCGATGGGTCGAATGGAAAGCGTCCTTCCTCGATCTCTTCTCGTATCTCTTGCAGTCCGCGAACCAGGGCGTCTCTCTCCTGGACAGAGAGAAGCCCAATTTTGTGGAGCATCTTCGCGTGGGCGATGCTGCCCTCGATGTCAAACGCGTAAAGCCGCTTGTCAAACTGAATCGAGGCAGTATATTCCTCCAAGAGAGGATGTGCCCTCTCTGCGAATCTCCCGCCCCATAGTTTTTCGTCGGATTTCTTCTCAGTCATCGTTGGTTCACTCTGGTCCACAGTGCCCGCGGCAGGAAAGGGGCGCCGGTTACCGCCGGTCTCTTGCCGAACGTATCCGAAGCCGAAGGGCGTTGAGGCTTATGAACCCATCCGCCTTCTTCTGGTCATAGACTTTGTCCTCCTCGAACGTCACCACGTCCTGCCGGTAGAGCGATCGCGGCGACTTTCTTCCGGTAACCAGAATGTTCCCCTTATAGACCTTCAATCGCACGGTCCCGGTTACGTCTCTCTGCGTCTCGTCCACCATGGCTCGGAGAACATCCATCTCCGGCGAGAACCAGAAGCCATTGTAGATGAGCTGGGAATACTTCGGGATCAAGGAATCGCGCAGGTGCATGACTTCTCTGTCCATGGTGACGGACTCCATCGCGCGATGGGCGATGTGAAGGATGGTCCCGCCCGGCGTCTCATACACGCCGCGCGATTTCATTCCCACGAATCGGTCCTCAACGACGTCCACGCGACCGACGCCGTTCTTCGCGCCGATCTCATTGAGCTTCGTCAGGAGCTTCGCCGGGGAATATTCTCGTCCATTCACCGCCACCGGCACGCCCTTGACAAAATCAATCGTGAGCTCCGTCGGCTTATTCGGGGCCTTCTCGGGCGCCACCGTAGTCAGGAACATGTCCGCGGGAGGCGCGCTCCACGGGTCCTCGAGAATTCCTCCCTCATAACTCGTGTGAAGCATGTTTTGATCAATGCTGTAAGGCTTCTCTTTCGTCGCCGACACCGGAATGCCATTCGCTTTCGCATACCGAATCAAGTCAGAGCGCGACTTCATGTCCCAAATGCGCCACGGCGCAATGACCCTCAACCCCGGCGCCAACGCCGCGTAGGTCAGTTCGAACCGGACCTGGTCATTTCCTTTCCCTGTGGCGCCGTGGGCAACCGTGTCCGCTTTCTCCTTGCGGGCAACGGCGACCTGCCCTTTGGCGATCAGGGGGCGAGCGATGGACGTCCCCATCAAGTACGCGCCTTCGTAGATGGCATTCGCTTTGAACATCGGAAAGACGAAGTCGCGGACGAATTCCTCCTTCAGGTCCTCGACATAGATCTTCTTTGCTCCGGTATCGAGGGCTTTTTTTCTGACTGTACTGAGGTTTTCCGGCTGACCGATGTCGGCGACGAAGGCAACGACCTCCGCGTCGTAGTTCTTAATCAACCACTTCAGAATGACCGAGGTATCAAGCCCACCTGAGTATGCCAAAACAATTTTCATTTTCTTTTCTCCGCAAAAGCTCGTTGCAACCTCAACCTCTGGGAACTTTCCGCCTCCTTATGACCTTCGCGCCCTGCCGCCGAGAAGAAGGAGCAGGAGAGCCTTCTGGAGGTGCAGCCTATTTTCCGCCTGATCGAAGACGACGGAGCGCGGACCGTCGAGAACGTCGTCGGTGACCTCCTGGTTTCTCTTCGCGGGGAGGCAGTGCATGAAGATGACGTCCGGCTTGGCGGCTTCGATCACCTGCGAGTTTACCTGATAAGGTCGGAATCTCCTCATTTTTTCTTTCGCCTGACCTTCTTCGCCCATGCTGACCCAGACGTCGGTGTAAATGACATCTGCCCCCTTCACGATTTTCCGCGGGTCCTCGTCCAGGCGCAGCTCGACGCGCTGAAAGGCTTCTGCCAGTTCCGGCCAGGCTTCTGCTCCTTCGCCCAGACCCCTGTCGCCAAAAAGGTCCGGGTCCGCCTGGCGGGTTCCGACGACCATGGAGGTTCCCATGAGCGACGCCAGCAGCACCAGAGAGCGGCACACGTTGTTCACGTCACCCAAGTAAACTAACCTGATCTTGCTGAGGTCTCCTTTCTTCTCTCGAATGGTCAAGAAATCACCCAGCGCCTGGCACGGATGCTCGGCGTCGGAGAGAGCATTGATGACCGGGATGCGGCAGTTGGCGGCCAGCTCCATAACGGTGCTGTGCTTGAACGTTCTCGCGGCTATGCCGTCCACCCACCTCTCCAGGTTCCGGGCGATGTCGGAGACCGACTCCCGCTGGCCGAGGGCGATGTCGTTCTGGCTGAGATAGACCGCGTACCCTCCGAGCTGCGTCATCCCGACTTCAAACGTAACGCGGGTCCTCAAAGAAGGCTTCTCAAAAATGAGAGCCAGTGTTTTTCCGTCGAGCTTCCGATTGGGACTTCTGCTTTTTTTCAGCTCCGTAGCCAGCTCAAATAGCCGCTGTACATCCGCCTTTTTCAGGTCGCTAATGGAAACCAAATCCTTCTTCATGGTTTTTGCATGCGCCTTTTCTGAGTTTTGATGGTGAACTGCGTCAGGGTTCTCCGCCGACTCTCACAACCCTGCCAGAACGCTGTCCAGAATTTCCATGCCCTGGTCAATCTCTTTTCTCGTAACAGTCATCGCGGGAAGGAACCGCAGCACCTTTCCTGCCGTGCAATTGATCAGCAGTCCCTTTTCCATGCACTTCTCGACGATGGGGGCGCCATCGGTCGCCAACTCCACTCCTATCATCAGTCCTTCGCCTCTGACGTCCTTGATCACAGGGTATCGTAACTTGAGACTCATCAGCTTCTCCTGGAGGTAGGCGCCCATCGCTTTGACGTTCTCGAGCAGATTCTCCTCCTCAATCGCCTCGAAAACTGCGAGGGCTGCTGCGCAAGCAAGGGGGCCGCCGCCAAAGGTCGAAGCATGGTTGCCAGGAACGAGAATGTCCCCGAGTCTCTGCTGGACGACCAAAGCACCGATGGGAAACCCGCCGCCAAGGACTTTCGCGAGGGTCATAACATCCGGCTCCACACCGTAAAGCTGGTATCCGAAATACTCGCCGGTCCGACCAACGCCGGTTTGGACCTCGTCGAGAATCAGGAGCGACTCTCGCTCCGAGCACAATTGTCTCAGACGCCGGAAGTATTCCCTGGATGCAACGTGAATTCCACCCTCGCCCTGAATAGGCTCAACAATCACTGCACATGTTTTATCGGAGAAGACGTTTCTGACAGCGTTGAAATCGCCAAATGGAACGTACCGGAATCCGGGCAAGACCGGACCGAACCCCTCACGATATTTCGCTTGACCGGTCGCCGACAAGGCGCCGAATGTCCTTCCGTGGAAGGAATTCTCCATACCGATAATCTCATCCCGCCCGGTGGAGGCGCCATATTTGCGGGCAAGCTTCAAGGCGCCCTCGACGGCTTCTGCGCCGCTGTTGCAGAAGAAACACTTTCCGCCGAACGACTTCGACGCTATCTTCTCCGCGAGTTTCCCTTGAAGCTCGTTGTAATAGTTGTTGGGCATATGAATGAGCTTCTCGACCTGTGCCTTGATTGCTTCGACAACCCTGGGGTGGCAGTATCCGATGCCGCTCACTCCCCAGCCCGCGAAAAGGTCGAGATACTCTTTCCCGTCCACGTCCCACACTTTCGACCCCTTCGCACGACTGATGACGACGGGATTTCGTTTGTACGTGGGCATAACGAACTGGTTAAAGCCTTCGATGATGTTTTTTGTTTTCTCGGAAAGTTCCATTTTCAGACCCTTATGCAATGTCAGATGTGGTTGTCAGTTCATAACCCCGGCAATCTCTTTCAGGAGAAGAGCCTCGATGGCAGCGGTGTCCTTGAAGTGCCTGAGCCTCTCCTCCTGACCGCGAAGTATCCGCGACCTCAATCGCTCGTCGGTCAAAAGCAGGTCAAGCATCTCCGCGACGGCTTGATAGTCTTTCTCCCGCACGAGAATCCCCGCCCCGCCGAGGGTTTCGGTTACGGCGCCGGTGTCGAAGGCGACAATCGGCACCCCGAAATACATTGCCTCAATCACCGGGACGCAGAATCCCTCGTGCTCGCTCATGCAGACAAACGCGTCCGCCCTCCTGTAAAGGGCCACGAGCTCTGCCTGGCTGACTTCGCCAGCGAATTCAACATCCCGAAGCTCCAGTCGCCGGACCAACTCCTTCAGGATCGCCAGGTATCGCGGCGTTTGTCTCGCCGTTCCGACGAGGAAAAGGCGGCTTTGGGGGTTGATGAATTTCTTGTAGTAATAGAAAACTCGGATGACGTCCTCCTGCTTTTTATTCGGCGTGATCCGCCCCACAAAGAGGAAATTCTTCCAGCCGTTGCTGTATTTGCTTTGCACCCTCGCATCCGGCCGAGCGTCGAGGAGAGAGGAATCTATCAGAATCGGGACGACGTGGACGTTCTCGTAGCCGAACTCGAGAAGTTCCCTGCGATTGAACTCCGAATCGCAAATGCAGAGGTCCATGCATCCTGCCAGGGACGCAAGTTCCTTGCGCCCGGACTTCGCGATGTAATAAACGTGCTCGTCCACTCCGACGAAATATTCCTTTGGCGTTATGTTGTGGTAAATCATGACCTTCTTATCCGGCAGACTCCTGACGTAAGCCGAAAGGGGCGAACCGATGGAAAAATGAAAGACCGCCACGTTCTGCGGGGAGCTCACCGGACGGTGGTCACGGTACGGCAAGCACTCTCGTTTCAACCCTTTCCCTGCCCGCCAGACAAAGATGTCCGACGGAAACCCATTCCGGCGAAAAAGGTTCCTCAGCGCCATGGCGTGATTTCCGATGGCGTCTGCTTTATCAAGCACCGGCAGAAATTGATGAACTTGCGACAATTTCCTATTCTCCCGCCGAAAAGGCTCGGGTCACGATGGTCGCTCGCCCTTTTGCGACCGACTGTTAGGCTCCTTCAACTTTTTCTCCAGGTCCGACAGACGCCGCTCGTTTTCCTCTAAGACGCCGAGGACGGACTGGTTGAAGACAATCTGTTGTCGAAGAAGCCGCCTCACTACCTTATGGTAAAACCTGACGGGCAGACCGGGCACTTTTTCCCCCGCAACCACGTCCGGCTCAGGGAAAATCTTCACGAACCTCCTCGCGTTGTAGAGGTCGTAGGAGATGTCATCAACCGCGGGGCGACCGTAGTCGAGCAAATTGCCGATGGCTTGCTTTTCCGCGGCCTGGACATCGCCTTCCTTGATTCTTCTGGTCTCGATGCGTGTTTCGATTTTCCGCTCGAGTTCATCCAGTTCTTCTTCGGGCAGATCAGCTTTGAAAATGCTCATGGGCTTCGGTTATCCCCCTGTCGCAAAACCCGGTTCAGTGGACTATCTGAGTGCCGATTCCCTTATCAGTAAATATCTCGAGAAGCAGGGAATGAGGCAGTCGTCCGTCAATGATATGGGTCTTGCGAACGCCGTTTTTGACCGCTTCGAGAGCCGCCTTTACCTTCGGGATCATCCCGCCGCTAATGACCTTCTCAACCAGAAGCTTCTCGACAATTTCCGCGTCCAGAGAAGAGATGAGAGAGTCCTCGTCGTTCGGGTCTCTCAAAAGACCGCGGACGTTCGTCACAAAGACGAGCTTCTCCGCCCGCAGAGCCTCCGCAATCTTTGCGGCTGCTTCGTCCGCGTTGACGTTATAGACGCGGTTGTTCTTCCCAACCCCAAGCGTGGCAATGACCGGCAGGCATCCGTCCCGCAAAATCTCGTTGATGGGCTCCACATTGACCGCGACCACTCTTCCCACGAATCCGATGTCCACGGGTTCCGCGGGCTTGTCCGGGCTTTCGCTTACCATAGGACGAAACTTCTCGACCTTCAACATTCCTTCATCTTTCCCGGAACATCCCTTTGCCTCCGCGCCAAATTCCTCGATTCTCCGAACAATCTCCTTGTTGATCTCTTTGTTGAGAGTCCGCTCCACAATTCGAATCGCTTTCTCATCGGTAACGCGGTAGCCCGCGACAAACTGCGGCTCGAGCCCAGCCTTTTTCATGTTCCGGCTGATGCGCCCGCCTCCGCCGTGTACGATTACCGGCTTAATCCCGACGCTGTGCATGAACACGACGTCTTTCAGGGTGGTGCTGAGCCGCTCCTCCTCGGACAACATACTCCCGCCGAGCTTAACGAGGACCACTTTGCCCTTGAACGATTGAATGTAGGGCAGCGCCTCAATAAGCACGGCAGCTTTTCGAATAGACTCTTCCATGTGGCGCCTACACGTTGATTCGGACGTACTCCTCGGAGAAGTCGCACGTCCAGACGGTCTGCTCGGACTTCCCCAGGTTCAAGTCCACGACGACTTCGCTCTCCTTCCCTCGCAGCGATTCCGCCAGTTTGGCGGCGTCGTGTTCCGCCGGTTCGCCGCCCCCGGCAACCTTGATGCCCGAGAGAAAGATGTCCACGACATTCGGCTTGACGCTCGCCCCCGAGTAGCCCAACGCCGCCATGACCCGACCCCAGTTCGGGCTTCCCCCGTGAAGGGCAGTCTTCACCAGGTTGGAATTGGCTATGGCTCTCGCAGCTCTGTCCGCCTGACGGAACGAACGAGCGCCCTTGACCGTAACCGCGATGAACCGGGTCGCTCCTTCGCCATCTCTCACAATCATCTTCGCAAGTTCAATGCAAACGAAATCCAGGGCGTCCTGGAAACGCTTTCGTTCAGCGCCTCGACGAATCATTTTGTTCTCAGCGAGACCGTTCGCCAGGGCAATGACCATGTCGTTCGTGCTTCTATCGCCGTCAACGGTTATCCGATTGAACGATTTATCAACCGCGTCCTTCAGGCATTCCGAAAGAGCCTGCCTGTCAATGACGGCGTCCGTGGCGATGAAAGCCAGCATTGTCGCCATTTTCGGTTCGATCATGCCCGCGCCTTTCGCCATCGCTCCAATTCGTATTTGGGTTCCAGCGATGATCTCGCTGACGGCTACCTGCTTCGTCACGGTATCGGTTGTAAGGATAGCTTCAGCTGCATCCGGTGCGCCGTCCTTTCGCAGCATTTTGGCGGCCTGGCGGATGCCCTCCTCGACCTTTTCCATGGGCAAAAACTTCCCAATCGGCCCCGTCGAGGCGACAAGGACATCTTTCGCCGAAATCCCCAGCATCTCTGCGGATAATTCCGTCATCCGCCGGGCGTCCCGAAGCCCTCTTTCGCCCGTGCAGCAATTCGCGTTGCCGCTGTTCACCACCACAGCCGACGCGATTACGTTTCTGCGAATGCGCCGTCGAGTTATCTGGACGGGCGCCGCTTTCACTTTATTTGTCGTGAATACACCGGCTGCCTGGCACGGCACTTCGGACGCGATTATGGCAAGGTCCCTTGCGCCGTCCTTGATCCCGCAGGCGACGCCCGCCGCGGTGAAACCCAGAGGAGCTGTAATTCTGCCTTCGATTCGTTTCATACCCGGGTCAGTCCCTCCGTTTCCTCGAAGCCGAACACGACGTTCAGACACTGAATCGCCTGGCCGCTGGCGCCTTTTTGGAGATTGTCTATGGCGCTGGTAAGGACAATCTTGCCCTCGGGAGTCTTCGTCAAGCCGATGTGGCACGAGTTCGTCCCCGCAACGTCCGAAGTTCGGGGAAAGGCGCCCTCGGGCAGCACCGTAACGAAAGGCTCGCCATCGTACATTTCCTCATAAGCTCTCCGAATCTCAGAAAGGCTCACGTCGCCCTCCGGGTCAAGATAAATCGTGGAGAGAATTCCACGGTTCATCGGAACAAGGTGCGGGGCAAAGGTCACCTTCACCTCCGCTCCGTAAAGCCGGGAGAACTGCTCTTCGATCTCCGGCTGGTGGCGATGCTTCCCTATGCCGTAGGCGGCGACGCTTTCGTTACATTCCGGGAAATGAAAACGGGTGGAAGGAGTCCGCCCGGCGCCGCTGACACCCGATTTGGAGTCAATCACAATTCCCTTTGGGCGAGCAAAGTGCTTCTTCAGGAGCGGCGCCACGCCCAGAATCGCAGAAGTCGGGTAACAGCCGGCAACGGCCACCAGGGAGCAGTCTTTCATTTCTCTCCGGTACAACTCCGGGATGCCATAAACTGCCCGCTCCAGCAAGTCGGGATACTGGTGCTGCACTCCATAGACCGAAGAATACGTCTCCGCCGACCCGAACCGGAAATCGGCGCTGAGGTCTATGACCTTGATTCCTTTCTCGAGCAAAGGCGCGAGGAAGCCCATGGAGGCTTTATGGGGAAGACAGGCAATGACTGCGTCGCAGCCCTCCAGAGACGCCTCCGACTCGTACTTCTCAATCACCATGTCCAGCCGCTTGCTGAAGCGGGGGAAAGCCTGCCACACCTTCTGCCCCACGAACTCGAGGGAGAAAAGTCCAGCGATCTCGACATGCGGATGGCTGAGGAGGAGACGCGTCGCCTCCTCGCCCGTATAGCCGGTCGCTCCGAGAATAGCGATTCTTATTTTTCGGTCTTTTTTGCCAGAACTGGTTTTCACAATTGTAGCCCTCGCCTCAGAATGAACCAAGCTGCCCTCCGGGGTCGTCGGACTTTGTCCGTCGGAGGAACCGCACCCCTCACCGCCAGCCGTATCCGGCCAAATGGTCTCCCTTTCCTGAAACCTTCCTCCGGTCCGCCGTTCAGCCGAACGCTATCGCGTCTCCCCGGCAGCCGTTCGTATTTTACGAATTCCCAAAAAGTAGTGTCAATCTTACAGGAGTCCCTTTGTTCGTTTCGGGTGTCCCGCTGGCTGAACTCTGCTCGCAAAAGAATGCCCAAAGCCGAAGCCAAAAGCAAAGGAGCAGAAGTACTGCTACTTCTGCTCCAAAACCTACTTGCTACTCGCTATTTCCGTCAGACTTTCAAAAGCAGCAGCACCTCATCTCTTCGTCCACTGGAACCTTGCCCTCGCCCCGCGCTGGCCGTACTTCTTCCTCTCCTTCATACGGGGGTCTCGGGTAAGGAACCCCAAACGCTTAAGCTGCTGCCTGCAATCTTCCTGAGCCATGACCAGGGTTTTGGCGATGCCGTGCCGGATGGCGCCCGCCTGGCCGGATATTCCTCCTCCTTTGACGCTTGCCGAAACGTCGTATTTCGACAAACAGTTGATTGCCTCCAAAGGTTGTTTGACGACAAGGGGGAGGCTGCACGCCCCGAAGTATTCCTCGGGGCTGACCCCATTGATCAGTATACTGCCTTTCCCTTCCGTGAGACGCACGCAGGCTACTGATGTTTTTCTCTTCCCGGTAGCCACATAGGCTTTCGGCTCTTCGGCTGTTTCGACTTTTGGCTCTTCGACTGTTTCGACTTTCGGCTCTTCAACCATAACTCTTTATTGCTCCATTACCCTCCTGAGCTGCAACAAAAGTGAACCTAAGGCACGGAAAGGACTTCCGGCTGCTGGGCTTTGTGGGGATGATCCGACCCGCTGTAGATTTTCAGCTTCCTGAGAACCTTGTACCCCAACTTTGTCTTGGGGATCATCCTTTGAACGGCCAGCCGGATAATCCGGTCCGGATGCCGATTGAGCACATCCGCGTACTTGATCCTCTTGAGACCGCTGGGATAACCCGAAAACCTCTGGTAAACCTTCTGTTCCGCCTTCTTGCCTGTTACGACGACCTTCTCCGCGTTGACCACGATGACAAAATCGCCGGTGTCAACATGGGGTGTGTACTGCGGCTTGTGTTTCCCGCGCAGGACGTCGGCTATCCTTGTGGCCATTCTTCCGAGGATTTGCCCTTTGGCGTCAACAAGATACCAACGTCGTTCAACTTCACTTTCCTTTGCCGCGTATGTTTTCATAGCTCCTTTTCTAACTTAGCTTGCCTGAAACGTAGCAAAGAATAGGGAAAGCGACCGTTCCTGTCAACAAAAATCCTGCGACCAAGGACAATGAAGCGTCAGGGCGGCAGCCGGGTCAGAAAGAAAGTGACATCTCGCCATAGGCGTGGCCCGTGGAAAGTCATGGGCGAGATGCCCATGCCACAACCAAACCTCCACTTCTGCGCTCCGGGGCGATGCCCCCGCCGCCCGAAAGTGAGGGATTACCATGCCGCGGCGGTTTGCTGTTTGCGTTGAGCGCAAGGGAAGATGCTCGGCAAAGTCAGGGGGGCATCATCCGGCCGAGCCGAGGCTTGTCTCATCCTAACATTCAAGGCTGACGGCGATAATGGCGTCAGCGATTTGTCCATTTCTCTAACGGCTCGATCTGGGGGATGTACCCTGGCTCGGGCTCGGACCCTCGATATGGGGAAAGAAGGACGACGAGCCGGACGTTTCCAGATTTTCCCGCAAGGCGAACAACCAGTTTCTTGACGTTCGACTGTTGCTCCTGCGGCGGAGGAGGATTCGCGGAGGCGATGTCGAACCGAGCGTCCGCGGGCTCGATGATTCTCGCCAAAAGCCTTGCCTCGCCGAGGCTGAGGAGTGCCGTGCTCCCCTTCGGATTCGCCGCGGCTTCCGTGTGCATCGCCCAATCTATGTCAATCTGGTTTGCGCTTCCAACTTCATCCTGGACAAGGACATGAGACCGATTCAACAGGGCAATTCCCCTCCAGGCCTTGCCCTTCACGCTCGGATAAGCCGCGGTCAAGTCCACCACGGCCCAGGCGCGGTCGGGAGACGAGCCAAACCCGATAATGGGAGCGGCCGCAGCGGGATTCTGGTTTTCGCCGTTGATGACAAAGGTGTTATGCCCTTCGGTTCGCAGGCGGTAGTAGGTCCATCGTTTCGCGCCGAAATAGGCGGGGAGGTTGTAATCGTCGGGTCCCAGGTCGAGCGCCCACCGATGTCCCAGGGCATCCAGTACGAATGTCCCCAGATCGAGGTGGCTGTGGTTGACGCGATTGTCGCCGCCTTTGAACCCGACGAAGACGCCGTCTTTTTGCTCCCAGTCGCTCCGGAAGAAAACGACATCAACCCCTTTGAAGTGTCTGTTGAGAGGAAGCCCGACTTTCGCCGGACTCTCGCCGCGCGGATCAAACCAAATCAGGTGAAGCGGGGACGCGCTTCGGGCGTGCTCGCGCTCGTGCCAGGCGTAAACGGGCCTGTCGAATCTCTTCGCCATCCAGAACATCTGCGGGGCATTTCCGGCTCCTTCCCCGGCGTCGGCGAAGTTGAACGTCTTTCCTATCGGCCCGCGGAAATAGATGCGAAACAAGCCCGCTTCTGAGAAACCGGGAATGTCAGTCAAACCGAAGTCGGTTCCGAGGGCGGTCTGAAGGGCGGCGACGAAATAGACGGCGTAGCTGGAGGCGTAGTTCCAATAGCCGGGACCTTCTCCGAAACCGCCTTCCGGGGCGAATGTGTTCATGGCACGGGGGATGGAGCGGACCGCGTTCGAAAGAATCTCTGCGGCAAGCTGAGGCTCCTCTTCCGCGATGGCAAGGGCGCCGATGCCGATCCCGCCGTTACAGACCTGATTCCAGTTGTAAATGGTCTCCGTCCACCAGCCCCCTTTCTTATAGACCGCCATGGCTGGTTTCAGACCCTTTTCAACGATAGCGTCCTTGATGAGGCGGCGTTCGTCGGGGATGAGTTCGCTGTAAAGCCAATCGTAGCCGATGGCAAACGCGTGGCACATCTCCGCCGTGTCGAGAAAATGCGATGGATTCCAGTCGGGAAACGCTGCCGCTGCCATGAGCTCCTTCTTTGCACGTTCCGCGAAACGCTTTTCGCCGGAGAGACGATAAGCGAGTCCGAGCGAGTAGATTCGGTTCATGCAGCGTCTGCTTTGAGCGAGGAGCCGCGGCCCGACGATTCTGTATTCGACGGGCTTCTCGTCCAGTATTTCCACCGCGCGGCTGCGAAGCTCCTCGCTGTACGACCGCGCAAGCGGATTTTCGTTAATCACCTTTTTGACCTGCTCCAGGTCGCTTTGCAGCATGATCAGTCTTGGGTGTCCGGGGCGGAGGCTGTTGAGCACAGTCTGGGCAGTCGGGCCCTGAAACGGCTTCTGTTCGGCGCCGTACGCCAAGAGGCAAACCGCCGCCACCGCAAAGGCGGCGACCAACAAACGGCCGGCTATGGGATTCTTGTTCATTCGTCTCCCCTTTCTCCTGTAGAAAGCCTGTGAATCATGAAAGTGAACCTTCTCCGCAGAAACTCCATCACGTTGAAACACCCCATCCGAGCGTAGCATAGCTGCCATGTCCACGAACCTATAGAGCCGAAACGCCTCGGCGACGCCCGCGCCCCGTGTTGAGCCGACAAGCGCCGTCGGCAGCCGCCAAAAAGCACCCGCGGCTCCTGGCAGCTTCGGCTGCACAATGGTGCGAGGTGATGATACAATCAGGGCAATTAAGTCGCAAGGTCAAAGCGCGGAGGAAGCGTGTGCTTGTGGCAGGGCTGGTTGGAGGGACTCGCAGGGAAGGGCTTGCGCCGTGATCTGCAGAAGGTGTGGAAACGCAATGAGGGAGCAGAAGCGCAGCTTCCACAAGAAGCGCAAATGGGTTTGCGGGAACTGCGGTAACGTTGTGATGCAGAAGCCCAGGAAGAAATGAAATCCCGCCAAGGGCGGGACTGCCTGCCCATTCGGGTCTCGCCATCTCTGAAATCCCTCTCGACCGCCCGGTGCACGAGGAGTATTTTCCTGGCGAGGACGATGGCTGATGCGGCGCAATCCCTCAGGTACGGGGGGACAACCCCACAAGAGTCCGACCCCCCGGGGCGAGTCAGCGCTCGCCTGTTTCTTATCTGCGCCCATCTGCGTTCATCTGCGGTTGCACTCTTCGTACCGACGGTCCCCCAGCGCGTGGGGATCCCCCGCCCATAGCTGAGGCATTACGATGCGGCGGTAAATGGGCTTGACGGTTGCTTCTTGTGGAGCGCAATATGGTGTACGCATGGGTTGCCAATACCCGCCCGGTTGATCGGGGAGACGGGACAGTATTCAGGTAGGCATGCAAGAGAGCAGCCGGGTCTTCCGTTGGGCGCCCCTCAACCTGTCCTGCTCTTCCGGCTTGACCGGAGCCGTGTCGGGACTCCCACCCTGTCGCGAACAGGGAGGGGCGCTGGAAAGGGCAGGCAAAAAGAAATGGGAAACCTTGGAACCAGAAAGGGGGATGGACATGAAAGCGATTGTTAGTGCAATGAGTGTAATGCTGGCGGTTTGTATTCTCGACGGAGTTTGGGCCGCGACGTGGTATGTGGACGGCTCGGCGCCGAAACCCGGAGACGGGACTTCGTGGGAAAAG
The DNA here is from genome assembly GCA_964516325.1 of uncultured Verrucomicrobiota bacterium. GTDB lineage: Bacteria > Auribacterota > JABMQX01 > JABMQX01 > JABMQX01 > CAZFAP01. The sequence continues at coordinate 14,271 of CAZFAP010000011.1, read as the reverse complement.
GCGGTGAAGAAAATACAGGCGGGGATAGACAAGGCCGCAAATGGCGACACGGTTGTCGTCGCCCAGGGAACGTACGTCGAGAACGTCAACTTCAAGGGCAAGAACATCGTCCTCCGCAGCACGAACCCAACGGATTGGGCCGTCGTCAAACAGACCATCATTGACGGGAACAAAGCCGGCTCCGTCGTCACCTTCTACGGGACAGAAGATGAGACCTGCGTCCTCTCCGGGTTCACCATCCGAAATGGGACAGGGACCTTGGCGCCTGACGGCTCCATCAACGGAGGGGGAATTATTGGTACCACGGACCAGGCACTGCCGCTGAAAAGAATGACCCGCGCCGCGATTCGGAACAACATAATCACGGGCAATTCCGGCCCGCCAGCGTTGGGAAACGCTGCCGGGATAGGCGCCTGCGCTGGCTTGATCGAGAACTGTATCATCACCGGTAATTCGGTCACGGGGCCCCTGCCGAACGGGTGCGGTGGAGGGATAGGGTTCTGCAACGGAATCATCCAGAACAATCTGATCGTGGGTAACTCCGCCGAGTGCGGCGGTGCTCTCTCGTTCTGCAACGCGGTCTTTCGGAACAACGCGGCCCTGGCCAACACTTGTAGCGGCGGTCATGGGGCAGGGCTGGCTCATCATGGCAGATCCTCCTATACACCTGCAGGTGGGTCCATAACAAATTGCATCATCTGGGGAAACACGGCGCCAGCGGCGCCGCAGGTTGGGGATTCCGTGGCTCCAAGCCACTGCTGCATCCAGGATTGGACTGGAGGTGGAGAAGGGAATACGCCAAACGATCCCCGGTTCCTCGACCCGGACGGACCGGATAACGACCCAAACACCTACGAGGACAACGACTACCGCCTGTCACCCAGTTCGCGCTGCATTGACGCGGGAATAAACGAGGACTGGATGAACGGGGCCACCGACCTGCACGGCAATCCGCGAATCCTTCTGGGCGCTACCGCTGTCATCGTGGACATCGGCGCGTATGAGTACAGGTTTGCCATTGGGATTGCGAGGAACACAGAAACGGACGTGGAACTTTCCTGGACCATGCGTGCCAGCCGCAGCTACACGGTTCTTTCGAGTTCTGACATGATGCTCCAGCCCTGGGCTGAAGAAACGACGATACTCGGCGGCAAGACCGGCGGCCTGGCAGTGTGGGTTGACCCCGGCACAAGCTCCCCTCTCAAGTTCTACAGAGTCGAAATAGAATGACCGTTTGAGGAGCGGGCCAGCAGGCGCCTCAGGGGTTTTTGCTCGTCTCTTGGAAGGCGAGCTCGACGGCGCGGCGGTGGACTTTGAAGGCAATCGGCGGGAGGTCGGAAGGGGGAAAGAATTTCGCGTCGGAGGCGTCGTCCCCGCATCTCAGTTCCCCGCCGATGATTTTCCCCGAATAGACGACGAGGAGGCAGATGTATCGGGGATCGTCGAAGACGGAATAGACCGCGAGCAATTCGGTCAGTTCGACATCGAGGTTGGTCTCCTCCTTTACCTCCCGGACGGCGCATTGTTCGACGGACTCGTCAATTTCGATGAAGCCCGCCGGCAAGGACCAAAGCCCTTTCCTCGGTTCCATGGCTCGCTGGACGAGGAGAATTTCGCCATCCTGAATGATGGCTATGGCGGCAGCCGGAACGGGATTGAGATACTGGACGAATCCGCAGGCGGGGCAGCGGAGCCTTCGTTTATGGTCAATGGCCTTTTCTTCGAGCTGTGCGCCGCATTGTGAGCAGAATCTATATTCCACTTCCTCCTCCGCTTCTATGTGCCCATCAGTATTGTGTTGTATGGACGAGCTGCCGGCTATTCTGACAGGATTGACAGGATGTACAGGATTTGCACGCGAACTCCCCAACCACGGGGAGTTCACGTGACAGTGAAGGAGCTGCACGGTCTCCTCTTATCCTGTTATCCTGTCCTCCGAATCCTCTGCGCAACCATGAATCACAGTGCGAGGGGATCAATGAGCCGCGAAAGCGATTCTGTCGTCAGGCCGCGGATTCGGACGGTCTTGAGGCGGCTGGTCTCCCCGCGAACGATTTCGATTGCAGATTTCGGGATGCCGAGCTTCTCCGAAAGCAAAGCGATGACCGCCGCATTGGCTTTTCCCTTTTCGGGCGCAGCCGTAACGGTGATTTTCAGCGCCCCACCATGCTCGCCGACGATTCTATCCGCCGACGCTTTCGGCTGAACTCTCACCGAGAAGAGCAGTTCCTCTCCGGATTGTTTTATGTCAATCATGTTCCTGAGTGGCGATTGGTGCGAGATCAAAGATTGAAGATTGCCGAGCCGATGCGGATCAGGGTTGCGCCTTCCTGGATGGCGACTTCGTAGTCCTGGGTCATGCCCATGGAAAGCTCGGTCAAATTGCAGACTCCGGTTTCGTTGAGCCGGTCTTTGAGCTCCCTCAAACCGCGGAAGACTGGCCGAACCAGCTCGGGGTCATCAATGAAGGGCGCCATGGTCATCAGCCCTTTCAGACGAAGGTTCGGAAGCGTGACCGCATGGCGCACCACGCTCTCCACATCTCCCGGCTTGAGTCCGAATTTCGTCTCCTCGCCGGAGATGTTGACCTCGAGCAGCACGTCCATCGTTCTCCCAATAGCGGAGCACCTGTTTTGAACTTCGTCGGCAATACGTACAGAATCGAGAGAATGAATGCAATCAAAAATCGCAGCGGCGTCCCTTGCCTTATTCGTCTGAAGGTGCCCGATGAGATGCCAGCTCACGTCGTCGGGGAGAAGGCGGTACTTGGACTTCGCTTCCTGAACACGATTCTCGCCGAAGATTCTCAAGCCTGCTTCTATCGCCTGAGTGATTTCCTCCGGGGTGCGGGTCTTCGTGACGGCGACGAGCGTGATTTCGTCCGGCGACCGCCCTACGGATTCAGCGGCCTGCGTGATTCTTCTTCTAACCTGGTCTATGTTCTGTGCAATGCTCCGCGCCATTTCTGCTCCCCTCTCTGCGACCTGAGCGTTCTCTGCGGTTAGATACTCTTCCGGGTGGCGTGGGTTTGCGGTGATTTTATCATTTCAGAGCAATGGCGGAAATCATTCTCCCGGCGTGCTCCCGCTCGGTGCGGTAGGAATGGAGAACGTCGCTATTGCACTTCGTGCAGACGCGGCAGTTGAAGACGGACGAGAAGCCAAGCTCGTTTAATCGGCGCTCGTTCGCTCCCCACAAATCAACGTCATAGCAGCACGGCCCGATTGACGGGCCTATCACCGCGAGACAGTCCGCCGGATCGCAGCCGAAGTCTTCTTTCATCTTCTTGACTCCCGCTCCCGCCATATCGCCGAGAGTTCCGACCCGCCCGGAATGGAGCAGACCAATGACGGAGCGATTCGGGTCGTAGAGCAAAATCGGGAGACAATCGGCGGTGAAGACTACGAGGGCGATTTGGCGGGCATCGGTCAAAAAGCCGTCCGTCGAGGGGAGGACCTGCGGCTGCGAAAGCGGCTCGTCGGGGACGGTGCTTCTGTGGAGAGAGAAAACGTTTGTGCTGTGAACCTGTTTACCCGAGAGGAGATTATGAGATGGAATGCCGAGGAGGTGCGAGAGGGAGGGGCAAGCGAGGCGGAGGAGGTCGCGTCCTCTCGTGGAATGGGGCCAATGGTCGTTCCGGAGAGTCGTCAGGGCGACCAATTCCGGGAAGGGGTCAAACGCGGGATATGTGATGTATCGAACGGGGCGGTCGCTGTGGAGGGAAATTCGCCGCTCGTTCACGGCGTCGGAGAACGCAGGCGAAATCATATTTCCCCCAGGGATTGCTCCGCCGCCTCGAGGGTCCGCTCGATGTCCCGTTCGGAATGAGCTGTCGAGAGGAATGCGGCTTCGTAGGGGGAAGGGGCGAGGTATATCCCTCGCTTCAACATGCCGTGGAAGTACGCACGGAATTTGTTTGAATCGGTTCGGAGGACTGCCTGGAAATCCCGAACCGGTTCCGTCGTGAAGAACAGGGACATCATGGAACCGACCTGTGTGATGAAGGAGGGGATCGAATGCTTCCGGGTAATCTGGCGCAGACCCTCGACGAGCTTCCGCGTGAGGCGGTCCAGGTCCTGGTACGGATTCTCGTCCGAGAGGACGTGAAGGGTCGCCATTCCGGCGGCTACTGCCACAGGATTTCCCGAGAGGGTTCCGGCCTGATAGACTCCGCCATCGGGAGCGAGGAAGTCCATGATTTCGGCCTTTCCGCCGAGAGCGCCTATCGGCATGCCGCCGCCGATAATCTTGCCAAGCGTGGTCAGGTCTGGCATGACGCCGTAAAGCTGCTGCGCTCCGCCGTAGGCGACGCGGAAGCCCGTTATCACCTCGTCGAAGATCAGAACTGCGCGATAGCGTGTGCAATAGTCCCGAAGCGTTTGCAGAAATCCGTTCTCCGGCGGAAGCACGCCCATGTTCGCTGCCGCCGGCTCGACGATGACGCAGGCGACGTTCTCATGGTTTTGCTCGATTGCCTCGACGAAAGCTTTCGTGTCGTTGTAAGGCAGAGTGATTGTGTGGCGGGCAAAATCGGCGGGGACACCGAGGCTGTCGGGGACGCCGAGAGTCGCTGCTCCGGAACCGGCTTTGACAAGGAGGCTGTCGGAGTGGCCGTGATAGCAGCCCTCAAACTTGATGATGTCATCCCTGCTGGTGAAGCCGCGAGCCAGGCGGATGGCCGTCATGCTCGCTTCGGTTCCGGAACTGACGAGGCGGACTTTCTCGATGGAAGGGACAGCCTCGACAATCATCGCCGCGAAAACGGCCTCTCGCTCCGTCGGGGCGCCAAACGAAGTGCCTTTTTCGCAGGCTTCCTTTATGGCGGAGACGACGCGGGGATGGGCGTGGCCGAGAATCAGGGGTCCCCAAGACAGAACGTAATCAATGTATTCTCTCCCTTCGCAATCGAAGACGTGAGAGCCGGAAGCGTGGTCTATGAAGACAGGCGTGCCGCCGACTTTTCGGAAGGCCCGGACGGGACTGTTGACTCCGCCGGGAATGTACTTGGTGGACTTCTCCCAGAGGCGCCTATGCAGTCTTTTCAAGCTTCTCTACTCTGCCCTCCTGGATGAGCTTCAGGAGGACTTCCACGACGTCGGCGTCGAACTGCGTGCCGGAGTTTTGAATCATTTCCTCGCATATGCGCTCGTAACTGAGCGGCTCGCGGTAGGCGCGCATGGAGGTCATGGCGTCGAAAGCATCCGCCACGGAAACGAGCCGAACGGCGAGGGAAAGGTTCCTCCCGTTGACGCCGTCGGGCCATCCCTTGCCGTCAATCCTCTCGTGGTGGTGGCGGATGATCGGGCGGGTGTGGGAGAGGAATTTGATGGGGCTGATAATCTCGTCGCCGAGGATGGGGTGCTTCCGGACCAACTGCATCTCTTCGTCGGTGAGCTTCCCCTTCTTGTTGAGGATGGTCTCGCTGACGCCGACCTTGCCGATGTCGTGGAGCGTCGCTCCGTCGCGGATGATTCGGGTTTCCTCCTCGCGCATAGCCATGGTTTTGGCAATCATGAGGCTGTACTGGGTGACCCGCTGCGTGTGCCCTCTTGTGTACGGGTGCTTGGCTTCCAAAACGAGGTTGAGAGAAAGGAGGGTGTTGAGGTAGCCCCTCTCCAGGTCTTTCATGAGGCGGGAATTGTGCAGGGCGACCGACGCCTGATTGGCGATGATGGACAGAACCTGGAGGTCGCTGCGGGTGAACCCCTCCTCCGCCGCCCTCTTGGAAATCAGGATCAGACCCAGCATCACCTCCTGAATCTTGAGCGGGAAAAGAACCATCTCTTTCTCGAAGGGGAACATCTCCGGGAAAATGGAGGGCTTGTATTCCAGAACGTCCACCTCGCCCGCGAGTGGATGCTCTTTGCCCATGTACAGGAGGAGAGGTTTGCGGTTCTGCATGATGAAATCCACCGCCGGATAGCCCGCGTAGTTCGGGCGCAAGGGGCGGGCAATTTCTCCTCCGAGAATCGCCCGAACGTCCAACACGCGGCGGGAATCGTCGAACACGCACAGAGCCGCGCGAGTCGAGCGGGTCTGAGAAAGGGCGGACATCAGGATGATTTGGTGGAGGGAGTCGGAGCTGACAACGGACGCAATCGCCTCGCTGACGTTGAACAGGGAGACGGTTTCCCTCAGCCGAATGTTCTCGCGCTTGATTCGTATTTTTTCCAGGGCATTCCCGATGGAAAGGAGAATCTCCTCATTCCGAAACGGTTTGAAGACATAGTCGGCGGCGCCGGCGAGTATGGCTTCTCTTGCGGAATCCAGGGAAGCATAGCCCGTCATCATGACGACCTGCAGGTCCGCGTAGAGGAGCTTGACCTGCTTGAGGAGGTCTATTCCGGTCAGACCCGGCATCTTGATGTCGAGGAGCATGAGGTCCACGACGTTCGAGCGGAGAAAATCGAGCGCAGAATCCCCATCCGCGACGGTATCCACCCGGTAACTCTCTTCCCTCAAAAGGTCACCTAAGAATCCTCTCACCGAGGTGGAGTCGTCAACAATCAGTATCCTTTCTCTTCTTACAGTCCGCATGTCAATGTCTTTCACAGGTATCTCCCCCGGCTGAGAAATGGTTTCTCCCCCCACGGCGAACGTTCCGAGCAGGCTCGGGTTGCCGGACTTCTCGTTTCTCGCCGAGCGAGGAAACATCGGCTTGTATATCTGCAAGGGCACTTGGATGTCGCGCCGAAACCCGGTGCTGATGGAGAGCCGGAACGCGAGGTGAGTCGTTGGGGCACAACGCCCCAACGGTCAGGTTACTGGTGCTCTTTTTGTTGCACATATTGGCAGACTCTGTTTTTCCCCTTGCTTTTGGCCTCATAGAGAGCCTGGTCTGCGCAGCTTATCAATTCCTCTGGGATTTTGGCGTCAACGGGACAACTCGCAACCCCCAGGCTTATGGTCACTTGCTTGCTGGGGAGGGTCTCCTCGCCCTTGAACCGAGTCTGTTCCACCAGACGGCGAAGCCTTTCCCCGATGAACATGCCCGGTTCCTTCCCTGTGTGGGAGAAGATCAAGGCGAACTCATCTCCGCCATATCTCGCGGCCACGTCCGCCTTTCGGACGAAGCCTCTGAGGATTTCCCCAATCTTGATCAGCGATCGGTTACCCTCCATGTGCCCCTGGCTGTCGTTATAAGCCTTCAGGTCATCCACGTCAATCATCAGCAGCGTCACGGGGTAACCGTACCTCAGGGACTTCTCGACTTCCGTCCCGAGGACCTGACGGAAGAAAGTATAATTATTGAGCTTGGTCAACCCATCCTCGGTTGCCAGCTTCTTATAGACTTCCTTCTCCCTCGACTCCCTCAGAAGCCTTCTGTGTTCGAGGGCTCGGTTGATGGAGACTTCGAGTACCCCGCAGGTGAAAGGCATGGTCAGGTAATCATAAGCCCCCTCTCGTATGGAGGCTATGGCCGTCTCGACGGAGGCGGTGGGAGTTACGACAATGACCGCCGTGTCAGGAGCTACGGTCTTGACCTCTCGCACGACATCAATGCCGCTGCGACCGTCCAGAAAAAGGTCGGTGATGACAAGGTCGTAGCGCCCCCTCCGTATTTCGAGGAGCGCGGATTTCCAATCGGAGAAGGCGGTGATGCCAAAGCCGAGCCCCTCGGCGAAGTCCGAGAGGGTCTGTCTCCTGCTGGACTCGTCGTCAACGACCAATATTTTTTCCGGCCGCTGGGGTTTGGTTTCGCTCATTTCCCCCTCAAGGTCGCTGCTTGGCTTAGACAAAATACGAAGGGCTGGTTTTTTTGAATTCACGAATCGTAAATAACAACGTATAGTCCTGGTTTTTCATGGCGCGAGATAGCTCCGCCGCCAGCTTCTCGCATGCCTCCCTTGTTTCAGCGTGAATCATCGCGTACAGGGTAAAGGGCCACGCGGAACAGGTCTTCCTCTGGTAGCAATGGCTTACGTTGGGGCAGGAGACGATAACTCTCGCTGCTTCCTCCACGTCCTCTTCGGCGACTCGCCAGGCCGCCATCGCATTGGCCTTGAAGCCGACCCGCGTGTGGGCAACCGTAGCCCCAAACCTCCGAACAAGCCCGGAACGTCGGAAACGGTCAACCGCGGAAAGGACTCCTTCCTCCGAAATTCCCAGGCGGGTCGCGATTTCGTGGAACGGCGTGAGGCTTTCCGGAAGATCGCCGGAAAAGACAGAGATAATTCTCTTTTCAGTTGGGGTCAGCTTCATTGTCAGCTCCTGAGCGTCTCCGAACGACAATCTTGAACACGCCGCGCGCAAAAACCGCTTCTTGCGTGCCAACGGGCGCCGGGGAGCGGCAACCAGGTCGGCAGACAAATGCGATCGGTGAGCATCGGTCGCCGTGCCAGGCGCGCTGAGTTGACGCCGTCACCCGTCACACACAGGATCATCCTGAAGCGGTGAAAGCACGATGCATGCCAAGGAGAAGAGCACATCGGGACACTTTTGACCGCGGCGCCCAAGCCTGACAGCCACGAGAGGAGACTGGATGAAGCTCCGGCGCTTCAACCTCCGCGCGGAGATGAGAAAAAATCCGCAGGAACGCCCCTGCGTAAAAATCCGCAGCGAACGCTCGACTCGCTGCAATTTCAGGCCTCTTCGGAATCTCCCGCCACCGGAACAGCTCCACCGGTGAATGCGCCCGGATCAAACCGAACCTTCAGCTTGAATACCTTCTTTGCAGGGAGGTTGAGAACCTCCTCTTCCGGCGCTTTGACCCGTATTTCGTCCAATATCCTTTTAAGCTCGCGGAGCGACTCCGCGAGAATCGTGAACCACAGATTGACCGGTCCCTCCCTCTGATAATTATGCGTTACTTGAGGATAGGAACTCACGAGGGCTGCCGCCTGTTCGAGCTTTTCCGCGGGGACTCGCATGCCCACCAAAGTTGTCGCGTAGCCCAGCTTCCGCGAGTCGAAATTGGCGCCGATCCTACGAATCACCCCCGACTTTTTCATCGCCAGGACCCTGCGGAAAACCTCCTGCTCGGGGCATCCAAGCTTCTCCCCTATGGCGGCGTAAGGACGCGGAAGTAAAGGAAAGTCTTCCTGAATGAGGTCGAGTATTTTCTTGTCGAGGTCGTCCATAGCTTTGCAGGAACCGCAAGCGGGCCGCAGACCCACACACGACATACTTTCGCCCGCGTGTATCCAGGGGCCTCGCCGTTCACTTCATCGCCGCAAATTCGCCAATCTTGGGGGAAGCCAACCTCTGGAAATCCGCGAAGCTCATTTTGATGGTGTCGGTGTGAGTGCCAGCATTGAAGACCACGTGGTCACAAGCAGTCAGCCTCTTATCGAGCCAGAGGGGAAGACCGTAAAGATTCCCGAATGGTGGCATGGCGCCCACCTCGCACTCCGGAAAAAGGTTGGCGAATTCATGCTCCTCCGCGACGGCGACTTCCTTGGCGACGAGCAGCTTTGCGAGCGCCTCGGTGTCAACTTTGAGCGCCGCGGGGAGAGCCACAAGCAGGAATTCCCCATCCGCTTTGACGACGACGGTCTTGAGAACAAATCGTCCCCGTTCGTGCTCGACCGCAGCAACCTCTTGCATGGTATAGACTTCGGGGTGGCTGGAGTGCTCGAATTTGACCCCTTCCTGTTTCAGAAAGTCAATCAATTTCTTTGAGGCAGCCATCTTCGCATCTCCTTCTCTGAGCGTTTGACCCGGACCGTTGACTTGGGCTATTCGGGATGCCCTTTCATGAAAACCTCTATTCCTTCGCCGCTGGCGGTTTCTCCCCGCTCAACTTGCCTTGGGCTGGGTCACGGGAATTCACTTCGCATGAGAAAGCTCGTCATCGCAAACCCATCCGGCTGACTGAAAAGTTCCGTCGGCCCATGCAAACCGAGTGCGGATTTCCTACCCCGGGGGCCATTTCAGGGTCCTGCCGCCCAGCAGGTGCATGTGAAGGTGGCCGACCGCCTGCCCTGCGTCGGGGCCAGAGTTCACGACTAACCGAAATCCGCACTGATAGACCGAGAAATCTTTCGCGATCTGCTGGCTGACCACGAACATGTGGCCGACGAGCTCGCGGTCTGCTGCCTCGACGCTGGTGACGCCGGGGATGTGTTTCTTTGTGATGATGAGGACGTGGACGGGCGACTGGGGATGGATGTCCTTGAACGCCAACACCTTGTCATCCTCATACACGATCTTGCTTTCGATCCGTTTTTCGGCAATTTCACAAAAGATGCACTTGTCCATTGGCAGCCCTTCCATGTGCCCGCGTGGTCTCATTCATGGGTTCGATGACGTATTTCTATGGACAGGATAACAGGACGAACAGGATGGTCCGGTTTCTCCTTCTATTCCGTCAAAGTATGATGTCCGAAAGGAAGCCTGTCGCAAGGTCTTGTGCGCCGGCGCACTCATGAGCCGCTCACGTGTGGGGCGGCGCGGGGCGCTACTTGCCCAGGGCGCGGACGATCGCCTCGCCGAATTTCGTCGCGCTTTTGGGGCCGTTTGCGGTGATGACGTTCCCGTCAACCGCCACGTCCGCTCCAGTGTATTTGGCGCCTTTTGCCTTGATCTTGTCCGCGTCGCCCTCCCAGACGGTTGCCCTTTTTCCTTTCAGAAGGCCGGCGTTTGCGAGGGTCACCGGTGCTATGCAGATGGCACAAACGGGTTTTCCGTTCTCAGCAGCGGCTTTGGCCAGTGAATGAGCCGCTGCATTATCCCAATATTCCGAGGCCCCCGCTCCCCCGATGAAGACGACGGCATCGTAGTCGTCGGCTTCAACGTCCTTCAGAAGAGCCTGCGGCTTGAACGTCTTGCCGAGCATTCCTTTTGCTGTCTTAAGACTTGATGAGGCTACGGTCACTTTTCCGCCAGCTTTTTCGATGACCTCCTTCGGCTCGAATAGCTCCTCGTCGCGGAAATTGCTGCTGGCGATGACCATGAGAACTTTCTTGCCGACGATCTTCCCTTCTCCAAGTGCTCCTGCCTGCTCGCCCTCTTCCTTCTTGCCACAACCCGTAACCGCTAACGCCGTCAGGAATGCAGCCGCCGCAATAAAGGGAACTGAATGCAGCAGCAATCGTTTTCGTCTGTTCATCTCAAAACACCTCCTTGTATTACCCATTTCCGGGCGCCGCGGAACGCCTCAAATTCCAGTCGTCGGTAGAGTATTTTTCCCGCCGAAGGCGTTCGGCCAGTTCCCTCTCGGATGTCGTGAGCGGCGCGCCCTGCAACTCGATTCCGACAGCACGAGCAAAACTCTCGCTCAGCACAGCGATAACCCGGCTTCTGTCCGGTTTCTCGCCCAGGATTTCCTCCAGGCAGACCGCCGTCCGGGCCATGGGGACGGTCTCGGAGGACGGAACCAACTCAGCCGTTGCGTCTCCAAAATTGGAGCTCGCGCCAACGCGCGACATCAACGGACACATAGTAACAAAATCGGAAGAAAATAGCATAGAGCCTTGATGGAGCACCCAGCATTTCTTGCGTCGCTGGGCGCTTCCGGCGAGCTTTCTGCCGGCGTGGAGAATGTCATAGACCGTCGGGTTGGCGAAGCAGACGTTCGCTGTTTCCTGTTTGCTGTGTGCTGTTTCCCTCTTTGTCTCCAGAAGCGACGTCACGATCCCCAGCTCCTTCAACCCTTCCGCCAGAGCACGATTTACCAGCCGATAGCTCTCCAGAACCGAAAGCCTCTTTCCCGACCCCCGACCCCCGACCCCAAAATCCTCCGGAAAAACAACCGTGGAGGTGATATCGCGCTTATGAAAGAAAAACCCTCCGCCGGTGATCCTTCGGACAACGGGGACGCCCCTTTTACGGCATAGGGGCAGGTTCAATTCCAGCTCCGCATCCATCGCATAACCGATCGAGATGGAGGGCTTCTCCCATTCGTAGAATCGGAGCGTCGGCGGAGAGTTGCCCTCGATGCAGTGCAGGAGCACGGCCTCGTCAACGGCCATGTTCATGAATGCATCACGGGGGCCGTCTTGTATGAACCGCCAGGTCGGTTTCATTTTGAACCAGTTGCAACCGCGCGTCCATTTCCGCAGCTTCGGTCCGCGGACGTCAGATACCGGTACGAAAGCATCCAGGCACGACAGCTTCGGTTGATGGCGAACGACAAAAACTTTCCCACCTCCGGGCCCGTGTTTCTCGAGCAAGCGCCCGGAATCTATTTGAGGGCGCCGGTCACCACGTCATGAACGACGCGACTCAACTCCTGGATTTCGTACGGCTTGGCGACCACGCCCTTGAAGCCATGCTTTCTGAACTCGGCCAGTATCGGGTCATTGGAGTACCCGCTCGAGACGATGGCCTTGACCTCCGGGTCTATCCCGAGGAGTTCCGTGATTGTCTCTTTGCCGCCCATCCCGCCGGGGACGGTCAAATCGAGAATCACCACGTCGAACGGCTTGCCGGACTTTCTTGCATTCGTGAAGAGCTGGATCGCTTCGGCGCCATCGGGCGCGAATTCCACCTGAAATCCGTAGCGGCTGAGGATGTCGCCAGCGAGCTTTCGGATGGCTTCCTCATCGTCCATAACGAGGACTCTTCCCTGGCCGACAATGACCTTCCGTTTTGCAGCTCTCTTCTTCGGAATACGCTTCGCCGAGGCCGGAAGATAGACGCAGAAAGTTGATCCTTTTCCCATTTCCGATTCGACGGTGATGCAGCCGCCATGATTTTTGACTATGCGGTGACAGGTCGAAAGCCCCAACCCGCTTCCCTTCTGCTTGGTGGTGAAGAAGGGATCAAAGATTCTCGAAAGATGCTCCCGCGATATGCCGATTCCGTGGTCTTCGATCGCCATCTTCACATGCTTTCCTTCCCGAAGGGGGAGGCTTCCCTTGGCGCCGACGGTTATATTCTCGGCGCCGACTTCGATTGCCCCTCCTTCGGGCATCGCCTGGACAGCATTGATGATCAAATTGTTGATGACCTGGTTAATCTGCCCCTGGTCAAGCTCCGCTGGCCAGAGGTCCGCGGCTACGGAAAACTCACAAGCGCAATTTGAGCCTCGGAGGGCGAACGTGACCGACTCCCTCAGCAGTTCCGCTACGGAGCACAGCTTTCTGATCGGCACGCCCCCGCTGGAAAAGGTGAGGAGCTGCTGGGTCAGGTCTTTCGCCCGGTAACACGCCTTTTCTGCCTCACTGAGCCTTTCGAAGATTCTCTCTTCCGGGCTGGCAAAGGCCTTAGCGAGGCTGACATTGCCAAGGATGAGGGTCAGGAGGTTGTTAAAATCGTGGGCAATGCCGCCGGCCAAGATGCCGACGGACTCGAGCTTTTGGGCGTTGAGGAGTTGTTCTTCCATCTTGAGTCGTTCGGTGATGTCACGAAAGACGAGAACAACGCCGATGGTGTTGCCGTCTCTATCGCAAATGGGAGAGCCGCTCTCGGCAAGTCTTCTCTCCGTGCCGTCTCGCGCAATGAGAACCGTGTCGTCGGCTAAACCGACAACGCCGCCCGTCGCGAGGACTTTTTCGACGGGGTTCTCGCAGCGTTCACGGGTTCTGGCACTGATGATATGGAAAACTTCAGCCAAGGCGCGCGCTTCCGCTTCCTGCTGGCGCCAGCCCGTAGCCGTTTCCGCAACCTTGTTCATCAGGACGACCTTGCCCTGCGTATCTGCGGTGATCACCCCGTCGGCGATGCTGAGAAGCGTCACGTTGAGGCGCTCTTTCTCTGCAGCGAGGGCCTCCTGCGCCTTCAGTCGCTCAATGGCCGCTCCCAGCTCCATTGCTGGGTCTTCCAGCATCCTCACCATCTGGAGGGGGACCATGTTCTCGCGAGTGTCGGCGACGTGGATCAGGCCAAGGAGCCGTTCCCCAAGGCGGATGGGGATCAGCGCCACGGACTCGTATCCGAACTCGTTGCAGGTGTTGCGAGTGCGGCCCTTCTCTTCCTCGGACAGCGTGGCCAGGAAACGTGTTGTCCCGTTCATGTAGAAAGAGCCGCCTTCCGTGTAGAACGGGAGCTTCGGATCAGTCTCCCCCTTGATGACATTGATACACATGCACCTGTCAGATTTGATCGAGAGCGGGCTTTCTAATTCATAGAATCTCTCGCTGAAGCCCTCGTAGGCCTGGTAAGGGATGTTGCCTTCTTCGTCCAAAAGGCGGATTCCCACGGCGGCGCACCCGGTGTAATTCCGGATTTCCCCCACAAATTCTTTGAGCAGCGGCAGCATCTTCGTGTGGCGATTGGCGATTACGAGCAAACGGTGGGAAAGCCTGAGTGCCTCCTCGGCCCGCTTGCGCTCCGTGATGTCGCGCACATTCATCACAAAGCCAGCGATTATTGGGTTATCCAAAAAAT
>CAZFAP010000010.1:0-48401 GCA_964516325.1 uncultured Verrucomicrobiota bacterium | reverse complement strand
GAGGTTGATAAAGCGAAGACCGGTGGCAAACTTTCTGTTCGCCGTGGGGCTGCACCAAACGACATTGCACTGGACATGCAGGAGCCTCGCATCCTCCGAAGGGGCGACTCCTTCCGCTGCGGGTTCGCGCGTCTCAGGCTCCGGCAGAAGAATGTCAAGCGAGAGCGCAGCCCCCGCCGGGTACGGCGTTTCGGTTTCGAGCGCGATCCCCCCAAGCGAGATGTTGGTTACCGCCATTTCCATCGAATGCGCGCGAGCGTCGTGGCATGGAGAGGACACGGCTTCGGTTACCCGTACGACAAACTGCTTTTGCAGTCTGACAAATTGCCTCCTCTCCAGGAAAGACGTGTCGTTCTGGTCAGACATGGCTGTGCCTCCGAAAGACAGGTTTGCACGGTATCCTGACGGAGAAAACGAAGGCTGAACCTTGTTGGCGAAAGGGGATAGCCCTGAGAAAGGGGAAAAACGCTTTTAGAGAGAAGAGCACCTCGTTGATTGCTACCGCGAAATCGCCCCCCGGCGTTGTCTTCGTTCCCCTACTGTTTGCCTCCTTTATTGCAGGACTGAGTTGTCCGCCGTCCGGGGAAGGCCCGGTAAAGGCGGAGGCTTACGTAACGCAATCGCAATTTTTGCGCCAATTCCTTGCAGACACCCTCCAGCAGGGGCTGACGTGCCAACTCTTTTCGTATTCCTTCCCCGTTCCCCTTGGGCTGGGAACTGAATCGGCCAGCAAGGCGTTTGTGTTATATGGAGTGAGGAGATTTTGGATGGGGCATGGTAGGTTTTGTGTCCCCTCCTGAACACCCCCTTTCAGCACAAGCCTGCTATGACCCCACAAAGCTTCCATACTATGCTACGTCGCCTGCAATGGGCGAGGCGGAGGATTGAATCTCACCCAAGGGTGATTACCCCTTCCATCACGGACGATCCTCCGCCAATTGCAGGCTTGTACAAATTTGCACGCGGGCAAGACCCTCTACTGTAACAGTTGTGACAGTCTTCAGGGCAGCCCCGCCCCCATGCCATCCGGGGCTCACTCCAATCGCCAGTCAAAAGTCTGGGTCGTAGGGGCTGCTATTCGAGGCGAATCAGGCGGGAGAGGCCCCCTCCGTCCACAAACGCCTCAAATTCAACTGTCTCCCCGCGTCCTATTACAAAAGACAAGTCCGCCCGATCAGCCCTCGTAGCTATTCCCTGAGACCTTTGGACTGTTAGAGTATGAGAACCCGCCGAGACGTCGTAAGATTGTGTCCAACTGATGCGTCCCAGATGCTGCCCGTCCAGGAAGGCATCCCATTCGGCGCCGCGTGCGTGAATGACGATCTTCGCTTCGGGTTTTCCGGGCGGAGTGTAGGGAACAAAGTCATCGTCCCCGCAGCCGCACAGCAGAATCAGAATCACGAGAACAATCCATCGTGGCATCTTCGTTGTCTCCCATGACTGGACCACAGCAGGGCCGACGGGCATCGCTCGATGGGCCGCGATAGCCCTTCGCATTCACTTATTCAGGGCTTCTCTAACCAGGCGACCCACGCTCCTATGTCAGGAACCTGCTTCTTTATAGACGACCGACACCGCCATCCTCAATGATAAAATTACCCGTCAGGAACTTTGCCGCTGCGAATCCTCGCACCAGACGGGGAACGAAATCCTGGGGGCGGGCAAGGCCTGAGTTATAGGCGGGGGACCGCCACGCGCTGGGGGAGCGTCGGTGGGAAGGATGGAACCGCAGATGAACGCAGATGGGCGCAGATGACAAACAGGCGATCGCTCACTCAACCCGGCGGGTCGGACTCTTGCGGGGTTGTCCCCCCGTAACTGAGCGGTTACGGGTGTGGGTGTATTTCCGTGGCGGAACGGGCGCCCCGGATTCGCAGGCAGGGCGGACGGGGTATTTCGGCCTCTCAGGGCTGGCGTAATTCTGGGACAGCGCCCTGAGCTGTCCCGCCGGGGGCGGGGTGCCGCACGCATAGGTTCCCTACGCCCTCTGCGCTCTCTGCGGTGAGTCCCTCCGGAAAGTGAGCGCTCGCACGCTGCCCGACTAATCTCTTGAGAGCAGGGGGAATAGGTGGCAGAATGAGTCTGCGGGAAAGGCGAATGGAGGAAAGCGAAATCATGGAAGGAAAAGGAGAGGGTCAATGAAGACAATCGTCAGCTTCGTTGCAGTTGTTCTGCTTGGGATATGGTGCCATTTCGTGCACGGCGAGTCATACACCGAGCAGACGATTTTCAATGGCAAGGACCTCACTGGCTGGGATGGCGATTCGCGTCTCTGGTCGGTTGTGCACGGCGCCATTCGCGGGCGGACGACGGAAGAAAACCCGGCGCGCGGGAATACTTTCTGCATCTGGCGGGGTGGAAAACTGAAGAACTTCATCCTGAAAATCAAGTTTCGCATCCAGAACGGCAACTCCGGCATCCAGTACCGCAGCAAGGATTTGGGGAACTGGGTGGTGGCGGGGTATCAAGCGGAGGTCGAGAACGCCCCCGGGAAAGTGGGTTTCCTCTACGACGAGCGAGCGCGCGGATGGCTCATCAACGTGGGCGACATCATGGTGATTGACGAAAAGGGCAACAAGAACGTCGTGGGGAAAATCGCTGACCAAGCCGCGCTCATCAAAGCTCGCTACTACAAGGAAAAGGAGTGGAACGAGTACACCATCATCGCCCGCGGCAACCACATCGTTCATATCCTCAACGGCTTCCAGACCATCGAGCTGATTGATGACGACCCGAAGGGCCGCGCCCTCGAAGGCATCCTCGCGCTTCAAATCCACGCCGGCCCGCCCATGACCGTCGAGTTCAAGGACATCCGCGTCACCCATCTGCCCGATCACTTCGGCGAGGCGAAGCTTCTTTTCAACGGGAAGGACCTGGATGGCTGGACCCTCTCCAGCGACGCCCTCAAGAACACGTGGAGCGTTAAGGACGGGGTGATGGTGAACAGAGGCCAGCCCGTCGGCTACGTTCGCACGACGGAGGATTTCACGAATTACGTGCTGCGGCTTCAGTTCCGCCACCTCGGCGCCGGCAACGGCGGCGTGCTTCTTCGGATGGTTGGTCCGGACAAAGTCTGGCCTCGATCCATTGAGGCGCAGGGACAATACGGAGCCGTTGGCGATATATGGAACATAGACGAATTCCCCATGAAGACCGACCCAAGACGAACGAGCGGCCGGCACACTGGCAAGATGTACATGGCCAATGAGAAACCCGTCGGCGGCTGGAACCAGTACGAGATAACGCTTGACGGTGGATACCTCGAGCTGAGGGTCAACGAATTGGTTCAGAACACCGCGACGGACTGCTGGGAAACGCCCGGCAAAATCTGCCTCCAGTCCGAAGGCGCCCAGATGGAGTATCGCAATATCGTCTTGATTCCAATTGCGAAGTGACCGGCGAGAGGACGCGCGACGCGACGAGTCCACACCCTTCTCACTTTCGCGCGACGTGCTTGAATCGGATCGGAGGTCGGAAGCACATCGCGCACCTAAGCAAGAGAAGTGTCCGCGCAGTTGACGCCAGGAGGGTCACGCCGGTGCACATCTCAAGCCACATGTCCGACATAGGAGAGGTCATCCCATGAGGCGAAAATCCTTATTGGTCGCTTTCGTCCCAATTCTGCTGCTGTTCTCGTCGGGAACCATTGCAGAAACTCGAGCAGCAGAACGTTCGAGCACGGTCATTATCTCTGCGGAAAACGCCTCCGTGCTGGAGGCGTTGGCGGCCCGGGAAGTCCGCCGTTATGTCTATCTCCGAACGGGAAAGTTGCTGCCGATTGGTACGGTCGGCAAAGTCCTCCCCGAGGGCGGGGAGGCAATCGTCGTGTCAAGAAGCGACCGGCTGATCGTGAGGAATCTTCTGGCGGACTCTGGCCTCGCATCCTCGCTCGCCGGGCTTGGCGAGCAGAGCTATTTGCTCAAGACCATCCGAAGAGGCGGAGACAAGGTTATGCTCCTCGTCGGCGGGGACGATGTGGGGACGCTGTACGCCGCGTACCGATTCGCCGAAAAGCTCGGCGTGCGCTTCTACCTGCATGGCGACGTGATTCCCGACAGCCGAATTGCGCTCGAACTGCCCGACATGGACGAGCAAGGCAAGCCGCTTTTCGGCCTTCGGGGAATTCAGCCCTTCCACGATTTCCCCGAGGGACCCGACTGGTGGAAACTCGACGATTATGAGGCGATCATCTCGCAGTTGCCCAAGTTGCGCATGAACTTCATCGCTCTGCATACTTATCCCGAGGGAGGTCCGAACGCGGAGCCGACGGTCTGGATCGGGCTGCCGAGCGACGTCGGAGAAGACGCTCGCGTCAGGTTCAGCTATCCCGCCAGCTACCAGAACACCCTGCGCGGAAACTGGGGCTACGAAACAACCAGGACGAGCGATTTTGTCTTCGGTGGAGCGCAGCTTTTCGAGCACGACGCCTACGGCTCGGACGTGATGCTCGGCATGTGTCCGCAGCCGGAGAAGCCCGAAGATTGTAACGAGGTCTTCCGCCGCGCCGGGGAGACGCTCCGTGAGGCGTTCCGCCACGCCCGTGTGCTCGGAGTCAAAACGTGCGTGGGAACTGAAACACCCTTGACCGTTCCGAAGCGGGTGCAGGACCGTCTTAAGGCAATGGGCAAGGACGCGTCCGATCCAAACGTAATCCGCGAACTGTACGAGGGAATCTTCATCCGCGCCGCGAAGGTGTGTCCCCTCGACTACTATTGGTTCTGGACGCCGGAAGGCTGGACGTGGCAGGGCGTCTCGGACGCACAGGTCGAAAAGACGATCGCAGACCTGCGGATCGCCTACGAGGCGGCGAGGAAGGTGAAGCCGCCGTTTCAACTCGCGACGTGCGGTTGGGTGCTTGGTCCCCAGGGCGACCGAGCCATGTTTGACAGGATTTTGCCCAAGGATATCCCGGTGAGCTGCATCAACCGCCAGGTCGGCAAGGAGCCCGTGGATGCGGCTTTTGAACAGGTGAAGGGGAGAGCCAAGTGGGCGATTCCGTGGCTGGAGGACGATCCGGCTCTGACCTCCCCCCAGTTGTGGGCGGGCCGCATGCGGCGAGACGCCGCGGATGCCTTGCGCTATGGATGCACCGGGCTGCTGGGCATCCACTGGCGAACCCGCATCCTGGGTCCGAACGTCCTGGCGCTCGCATGGGCAGCCTGGGACCAGAAAGAATGGAGCAAGGGCGAGCCTGACCTTTCAGGCCCCGTCGGCGGACAGGCGGCAGCTTTTCCGAACAATCCGATTGCAGACACCGACGACGACCCACTCTATCAGACCGTGCGATACGACGTTTCGGCTTACCGGTTCAAGTCGCCGAACGGCAAATACTCCGTCACGCTCCAATTCTGTGAGCCGCATTACGCCGAGAAAGGCAAACGCGTCTTCGACGTGAAACTCGAAGGGAAAAACGTCATCGAGAACCTGGACATTTTCGACAGGGTCGGACAGAACCGAGCGCTTGACTACACGTTTGAAAACGTCGAGGTCGGCGATGGGCGTCTCGACATTGACTTCGTTTACCGGGTTGAACTCCCATGCGTTGCCGCAATCTCAATTCGCGGCGATGGCTTCACGAAAAAAGTCAACTGCGGCGGACCCGCGTACAAGGATTACGAGGCGGACCCTCCGCCGCCACCGAGAGACCTTCCGACGACCGACTTCTATCGAGATTGGGCGCTTCACGAGTTTGGCGCCGAGGCAGCGCGGGAAGCAGCCGCACTTTTTGGAAATCTCGACGGCAAGTTACCGCGCCCATCCGACTGGGTGAACGGTCCCGGAGGACTTACTCCAGACCCGCGCCCATGGGAACAGGTCAGCAGCGAGTACCCTTTTGTCGAGGAGCTTGCCGCGCTGCGACCTCGGGTCAAAGGAGCGGGCAACGCGGAGCGATTCGACTACTGGCTGAACAACTTCCTTTACATGCGGGCGATGGCTCACGCACGCTGCGACCGGGCGCGATACAACGAGGCCATGGAAAAGGTGAGGGCGGAGAAGGAGCCGAAGGTCAGAGCCCAACTGGCGAGAGATACCGCGCTGCCTCTGCGAAAGGAATTGGTGCGGATAGTTGGCGAGGTGTATGCACACCTGCTGCAAACCGTGAGCAACGCGGGCGAAATGGGGACGGTGGCGAACTGGGACCAGCACATATTGCCGACGCTTCTGATGAAACCAGCGCAAGAGCTTGCCCAGATTCTCGGCGAGGATTTGCCCGCCGAAGCGCTTCCTTCAAAAGACTATGGCGGCCCGCCGCGCCTCATCGTCCCGACGGTGCGCACGAGCCTCGCGGAGAGCGAGGTCCTCAAACTCAAAGTCATCTTCTTAGCTAACAAGCCGCCCAACGAGGCAGCAGTCTATTGGCGACCCATGGGTTCAGGTGAGTTTGCCAGGGCGCCGCTGATTCATGTGGCACGAGGAGTGTATTCGGGCGCGTTCCCGCCCGACGGAGCACACGGCACAGACCTCGAGTATTACGTGGAGGTGATTGCCTCCGACGGAAAGACTTACCGTTTTCCAGCAGCCGCGCCAGAAATCAACCAAACACTCGTCGTAATGCCTCGAACCGCCGACGGTCCTGGGAGATGACGCGGGTAGGATGCCGACGTACGCGCACCGGTCGCCCTCCTCCACAACGGAAAGTGCGCTATAGGCGCCTCCTTGAGAACTGCCCCGGTCGAGATATGAAATAGGGAGTCTACGCCCGGGCGGGCGCCAGTCTCCTCTGTCTCGGTCGTCGAACAGGCGCCCCCCAGAGCGGCTCCACCATCTGCGATTCCCAGCGGGCGAGAGCGTCGCTCAGTTCTTTGAGCACCTCCGGCTTCTGGCCCGCGAGATCATTCGCCTCGCCTATGTCCGTCGAGAGGTCGAACAACTGCGGCGGAGCAATCTGGACCTGGACAAGCTTCCAGTCCCCCTTGCGAACCGCCCTGTTCCCTCGCATCCGCCAGAAGAGGACATCGTGGGGCGGTGAAGCTTTCTCTCCGGTCAGATGAGGCAAAACGTTCACGCCATCTATCGGGCGATCCTTCGGCAGATTTCCTCCCGCGGCAGCCAACGCGGTCGGCAGCACGTCGAGGGAGATTACGGGATGGCGATAGACAACCCCAGCGGGAATTCGTCCGGGCCATTTGACAAGAAACGGGACCCGCACCCCGCCCTCGAACACGGTTGCTTTGAAGCCTCTCAGGGGGCCGTTGCTCGACCCATTGCCCGGTGGACCGCCGTTGTCGCTGTGGAAGAAAATCAGGGTATCCTTCTCCAATCCCGCTTCCTTGAGTTTGCGGACAACGGCGCCAATCCCGTCGTCCATGGCACTCAGCATGGCCGCGTAGGTGCGGCGTCTTTGGTCGCCTATGCTTGAGAACCTGTCCAGGTACTTCTGCGTCGCCTCCAACGGCGCGTGAACCGCGTTGAACGTCAGACAGAGCAGGAAGGGACGGCTCTTGTGCCGCTCGATAAATGCGACTGCCTCCCGAGCAAACGCATCGGTGAGATATTCCTTCTCCTGAACCGGCTCGGTTCCCCGATATATCGGGTTCGGGGCTGTCGTGGGCAAATTCAGATAAGAGTGTGCGCCGCCCAGGAAGCCGAAGAATTCGTCGAATCCCCGCTTTTGCGGATGAAACTCGGGTGCACCTCCGAGATGCCATTTCCCGACGAGGCCCGTCGCATAGCCCGCGGATTTGAGAAGGTTCGCGAGTGTGATTTCCGAAAGCGGCAAGCCGTGCTGCGGCAAGGCCCCAGGGTTCATCTCGTGCCCGAAGCGCTGCTGATAGCGCCCGGTCATAAGCCCCGCCCGCGTCGGGCTGCACACCGGGCAGGAGACGTGCCCGTCGGTGAAACGCACTCCTTCGCGAGCCAGAGAATCCAGATTCGGCGTCGGAATGTCCTTGCAGCCATAGCAGCCGACGTCCCCGTACCCGTGGTCGTCCGAGACAATCACGATGATGTTAGGCCGCCGCGTTCCGGCCGGCGCCTCGCCGAACAGCGAACTCAACCACAACCCAGCCGCTCCTCCACCCAGAAGAGCAAGAAACTCTCTGCGGCGGAGATCAGCCGAAAAGCGTTTTTCTGTTTTCATTTTCTGGCCCTCTCCTTTGAAACGAAACAACCACAACGTCGTCGTCTCACAAATCTTTCCAAGCTTCGTCCTTCTCCGGTCTCGCGCAGTCTTTCTGGAGGCACCGTCGAGTGGCGAGGCCGGTCGCCATTGTCTCATGCGATGGTTCTGTCGTCAACGAGCCGGCGAAATCCGGTGCCTCCGCGACACGCTCGTCGGGAACCTCCTCGATTTCAGCTGTTTGACCTCCACCGTCCTGCCATAGCTGCTTTCCTTATGCGTGCGGCGCCCTGCACCTCTGTATCCTTCACCCCTCGCCCACCTGGAGCGAATCATGCCGGGGTGCCCATTGTCTCACCTCACCGAATCGTCTTCCGGAAGCCCCAGCTTCTCATACAGAGCACGCCTCCCGGCCTTGTCGCCGTCGAGAACCTTCCGGGCATGAGCTGCAACTCGTTCAGCGACCGCACGCGGCACGACAATCACACCATCCCCGTCGCCGACAATGACATCGCCCGGCATGACGAGAACTCCGCCGCAAACGGTCGGGCGGTTGACCGACTCGATTTCATTCCTCCCCGGACGGATTCCTCGCCCCGGCTTTTTGAAATACAGGGGCATGCGTTCCGTCGTGATCTCGTCGGTGTCCCTTGCCGTTGCGCTCGTAACAATGCCGACACATCCGCGCAGCCGCCAGCCCATGCTGTTGTTCGAGCCAATCGAGCCAACGTCCACCTCCGCAGCATCCTCGATGACAAGGACCGTGCCCTTTCGGAGGAGAGGCACAAACGGCTCCGGAGAGTACGTCGAATACCAGTTGCGTTCCCACTTATCGAACTCCTCCGGAGAAAGTTGCCCAGCGGGAGGCTTCTGCGTCGGCACGTAGCGAGCCGTTACCGCAATCCCGATGATGCGGTGGGTGAAGTGCTCGGTATCTCGCCATAGCGGATGGATTTCCGCGTCCATCAACCCAATGTTCTGCAAGCCGACCGCATCCATCCCGTCGGCGACGTCGGCGACCCGCAGCCCCTTGAAAAGCTCCAAGATTCTCGCGTCCTCTTCTTCCGAGTAAACCTGCGTTGCGATGAAGCTTTTCCCCTTGTGCAGTTCAGCCACATCACTTTCTGCGCTTGCGGCCGCTGCCACGTGGGCGCTCGCAAGCAGCAGGACCGCCGTAATCGCCACCACGAAAACGCTCTTTGATCTCATCTCTGCCTCCTCGTCACGAACAGTTCTGTGTCGAGAGCTTGCCTGGAGGTCACATCTTCGGAGACACTCTCAGCTTCCCCCGACCATTCAGTTTTCTTCCGGGTCAAAACCAACCCGCCATCCGCAATGTAACGAACCCGCCGCACTCCCGTCAAGCAGCACCGCGGGTGCGGCTGTATTTCAGTGGATGGATGGATGAATCCTTTGGTCGAGAAGCCCCCGCCAAAGGCGGGGCTGAGGCAGACTACAGCCCCTGGTTGACCACCAGCTCAAGTGGTGCCAGCGGCGCCACGGAAGCCCGGCGAAGCTCACGCAATGGCCATCCCGCAACCGTCCCACTGCCGAGAACCGTGAGATACTCGCGCGTCGGCCCCAGGCTCGGGGGCCCATATCACAACGTCACCCACTGAAATACAGCTCCACCCCCTATCACAAAGTCGTTGTTCCCGTGTCGTCGCCCTGCTATTCTGTGAAACAGCCGCCCGAGTCATAACGCTGAACGGGCACGAGTGTCATCGGGGCGAGCACAGCAATGATGACCTTCAAAGTGCCGGAACGCAAACGCTTGCCAAAACGGTCAACCGGGTGGGATTATGAAGAGGGCAATATTGGACCTGAGGGAAATGCAAGGGAAGCGGGAGGCTTGGGAAGGAGAAAGCAAGGATGACGGCAGAGAACACCTTCATTGAGCGGGGCGGGCTTGACCAGCGGATTTTGAATGATGTGGTGCGACGCATCGTTGAATCCGTGAAACCGAAACGCATCGTCCTTTTCGGTTCGGCGGCACGCGGGGAGATGGGCCCGAACAGCGATCTCGATGTATTGGTCGTGATGCCGGACGGCGTGCATCGCCGGAGGACGGCTCAGACCATCTATCGCAGTTTATCGGGATTGGGGATCGCTAAGGATGTGGTGGTGGTGACGGAAAGCGACGTGCGCGAACACGGCGACAATCCGTCACTGGTCCTATGCCCGGCGCTTCAACAAGGCAGGGAGCTTTACCATGCCGCAGGATAGACCGATACCCAGCAAGCCGCAGCACGAGAAAGGAGGAGTTGTGAGCGGAGAAAATCTCAGGGAAGGCCGGAAAGATTTCTCGTCGCGGTCCGCAACCGCAAGCCGGCGCGACTCCGGACTGGAGGCTTACCTGGAGAAGGAAGCGATCGAGCGGCGCATGTCCCTGGTCAGGCACAGGATTCTCGTTCTTTCGGGGAAGGGCGGAGTCGGTAAGAGCACCGTCGCGTGCTATCTCGCGCTATCACTTGCTCGGGCCGGGAAACAAGTTGGGCTCTTGGATGTGGACATCCACGGTCCCAGCATTCCGAAGATGTTGGGACTCGAGGGGCGTACGATTGAGGTGACGGCTGACGCAATGATGCCAATTCGCTTCAGCGACAAGTTGAAGGTGATGTCCATGGGGTTTCTGCTTATGACGGATCAGGATGCGGTCATCTGGCGAGGTCCTCTCAAAATGGGCGCGATCAAGCAGTTCATCAAAGACGTGGAATGGGGCGTGCTGGACTACCTCGTCATTGATTCTCCGCCCGGAACGGGGGACGAGCCTCTTTCGGTTTGTCAGCTCATTCCCGCTCGCCGCCGCGGCTTTATCTCGCTGGACGGGGCACTGGTTGTCACCACGCCGCAGGAACTTTCGCTTCTGGACGTGAGCAAATCCATCAGCTTCTGTCGAAAACTTCAGATGCCGGTGCTGGGCGTGATCGAAAACATGAGCGGATTTTTCTGCCCGAAATGCGGAGAAGAAACCCAGATATTCAAATCGGGCGGAGGAGAGAGAATGGCTGTGGAGATGGGTGTGCCATTTCTGGGTCGTATCCCCGTAGACCCGAAAATCGTCTCCGCATCGGACAAAGGACAGTCTTTTCTGGAAACGTACCCGGATTCACCCGCCGCGGAAGCCTTCAGACGAGCCATTCAACCCATTGTCGATATGCAAAAGGAAGCTGAAACTGCTGAAAAATGAACACAATAAGGAGGAGAATCCCATGCGCATTGCAGTTCCTGTAACGGGCGGTGTTGTCAGCCCTCATTTCGGCCGCTGCGAAGAATTCCTGTTTTTCGATGTGGAAAAGGGAGAGGTTACAAACCGCGCATCGGTTGTTCCCCCGCCCCATGAGCCGGGGGCGTTCCCCGCGTGGCTGAGGAAGCGGGGCGCGGGCATGATCATCGCAAGCGGAATGGGCGGGCGAGCTCAGGCGCTGTTTGGCGAGCAGGGCATCGAGGTGCTGCTCGGAGTATCGGGCGGTTCTCCGGACGAGATTGTCGCAAGCTATCTCAAGGGGACATTGCAAACGGGTGAGAATGTCTGCGAGCGTTGAGTCACGAAGCTCTGCGCTGGAGAGGCAGAGGCATGCTGGGTCAACTCGGTTGGTGCACAGGCGCTGCTTCGCCTGTGGGAGCGAGAACCCGGCAGGGCTGCACCTCTCTTTTGCCCCGGTCGGCGATGGTGAAGTTGAGTGCTCTTTTGTCGCTCCGGCGCAACTTCAGGGCTATGCTGGAGTCTTGCAGGGAGGGATAGTGGCGACACTGCTCGATTCGGCTATGACCAACCTCCTGCTCCAGCGTAACATAGCGGCCCGAACTGCGGAGATGCAGATTCGTTTCCGGCACCCTGTGCCAGTCGCAAGAAAGATATGCGTGCGCGGGAAACTCGAGGTGTCTCGCGGTTGCCTGCATATACTCTCAGCCTCCATCGTCTGGGGGGAAAAAATTCTCGCCGAGGCGAGAGCGAAGTTCATGTCCGTTTCCGTTCGCCAACTTCGGTTTGAAGCTCGACCAAGTTGCCCTCTGGGGAATGTCCAAAGGAAGCGTAGAAAGGGAAAGCAATGAAGCAGGACGAAGGTCTTACGGTGAGTTTTCTTGTGGAGGACAGCGTCCACCGAACAGGGCTTTTCGCGGAGCATGGTCTGTCGGTTTTTATCAAGCGTGGGGGCAACAGCGTCCTTTTCGACACCGGGCAGAGTGACCTTTTGTTCCACAACGCAAAGATTATGGGGATCGAACTCGGAGGAGTGATGAAAGTCGCGCTGAGTCACGGGCATTATGACCACACGGGCGGTTTGTTGGAGGTGCTCAGACACGCGCCAGAAGCGGCGGTATGCGCCCACCCGGCACTTT
This sequence comes from uncultured Verrucomicrobiota bacterium, assembly GCA_964516325.1. GTDB lineage: Bacteria > Auribacterota > JABMQX01 > JABMQX01 > JABMQX01 > CAZFAP01. Next base: position 35,998 of record CAZFAP010000010.1, on the reverse strand, counting down.
TCGGCCGGAAATTCTACAGAGAAAAGGACGGTGCATGGAGGAAGACCGGGATACCATTCTCGCAGAAAGAGGTCGAGGAATCATGCTGCAGCCTTCGCCTTGAGAGCTCGCCTCAGGAGATCGCTCCGGGTATTTTTCTCACGGGAGAAATTCCGAGAGAGGCCGATTTGGAGGAGCCGGCATCGCATTTCTTCGCTGCTGAGGACGATGAGAAGAAGCCCGATCCCTTGCTCGATGACCAGGCGCTCGTTGCGGACACACCCGCCGGCCTTGTCGTTATTCTCGGCTGCGCGCACGGCGGCGTCGTCAACACTCTTCATCATGTCAGAAGACTCTTTCCGCGTCGCCAAATCGCCCTCGTCGCTGGCGGAACGCACCTGTTCGATGCCCCTGCGGAACGTATCCGCCAGACAGTGGACGCACTGCGGAAGCTGGGTGTCGGGCGGGTCGTGGCAGGGCATTGCACAGGGTGGAAAGCCTGCTGCTTGTTGTCCGAGGCACTTGCTGACAGTTTTTTGCCGCTGGAAGTGGGGATGGTTCTAAAGGAAGGCGACAACTGGTAAGGCAGCGAGTTGTCAATCCCAGACGCACTCGTGCCGCTACCGCTCGTTGAGGAGAAAGCTATGGCGTCGTTTGTGTACGGGCCGGTTCCATCGCGGAGATTGGGTCGTTCTTTGGGCGTGGACATCGTCCCCTTCAAAACATGCACCTACGATTGCATCTATTGTCAACTCGGGCGAACGCAAAGAAATTCGTGGAAAGGCTATGCAAGTAAGCTGCCCTTTCCGTCCCAGCCCTGAAGGGCGCAATAGAACCCACTGAAATACAGCCACACCCAAGCAGCACTGCGGCGGCACCTCCTCACCTGCGTCACCTCGAACCTGTGCAGTGACCCCTGTCAATCTGTCGCGCGACAGAAGCCCTCCCGCAGCCGATCCCCCGGTAGTCTTGCGGCGTACCGCCGGCATCTTGTTTCGCCCAAAGCCGGAGGCCCTAGTGCCCGCGGCACAGCCTCACGTCCGCCTTTAGCGATCACCGCTCCGCGTCCACAGCCTGGATGAGGGCTTTGATGTACCCGAAGGCAAAAGCGTAAGCCTGAAGACCGCCCGCATCGTCGGGGTGGCTCGGCACGTGGTCCGGCATCATCATTCCGTCGTATCCGACTTCCTTATACACCCTCATCGCCTGAAGCATATCCACGTCCCCCTCGTCGGGATAGACTTCCTGAAAACTGTCTCGCCGCCCGCGGATGTTGCGGAAGTGCACGTTGAATATCTTGTTTCTTCTCGCGAAATACCGAATCACGTCGAAGATTTCGGTCGCGGGATTCTCCAGCATCTCCGCGACGGTCCCCTGGCAGAAGTTCAGACCATGGTAGTCGCTTTCCGCGATGGACACGAACCGCTTGAGACCCTCAACAGTCCCCAGCACCCGAACCACGCCTCGAAACCCTTGCGGCGGCACGCCGGGGTCGTGCGGGTGACAAGCCATGCGAACCTTGCACTCCGTCGCCACCGGAATCACTCTCTCCAGGAAATACGTGATTCTCTCCCACATCACATCGGCGGGGACCGGTCCCGCTTCCGTCAGAGGCGGCTCCTGCCTCGCCTTCGCATAGACCCACGTGCTGTATGTAGAGCTTCCTCTCCCGCGAGTCGCCTCGGTTCGCAACACGCCGAGAATTGTCAGATTCTATTTCAGGGTCGGAATGCCCGCTTTAGCCGCCGCGCGGACCATCTCGCAGATGCTGTCAATCTCGCGATCCCGCTGAGGGCTTTCGCCGAGCATGACGTTCGGGTTCTCGGCGGTTGTTATGTAGAGCGAACTCAGCGGTAAAGGGACCATGTCGAGGCTGATCCCGTGAGACTCGACACGCTCCCTGAGCCGCAAAAGGTCGTCGAGATTCCACGTTCCCTTCGGACCGGATCCCGACGGATGCCCGCAGATGTTCTTGACTCCGTGCCGGGCGAAAAATTGCAGCATCTCGCCGGAAGTGGGACTCATCTGGCTGCCGACCTTCATCAGCGCTCTGCGCCGTGGACCGGGGTTTCCACCGCCCAAAACCTCCGCTCGCAACGAACGCATGGCGGTTGTGCAGCCCCCCGCCGCGACAGCCGCCAACGATAGAAACTCTCGACGCTTCATCCTCGTTTCTCCTTTCCATGCAATTTCTCCGCGAGCGTAGCACGGGCGCAATGGAGCGTCAATGCGCCAACAGTTCCAGCCGTAACGCCTCACTTACGGGCGGCGGATTTACCCGCCTCTGGCGTGGTTCGGCGAGAAGGATGGAATCGCAAACGCACGCAGATGGACGCAGATAGGAATTGCGGGACAATAAGGCTCGCCCCGGAGCGGGAGATCGCGGTGGCCCCGAAAGCGGGTTCTTGACCTTGACCCTCACCCACAGAATGAGGTATGAATTACGCATCCGGTTTGAGAAATCTCGAGGGTTGTCCCTTGGAACGCTTCGTTTGCCCTTACTTGCGCGGGACGGTTGAGTTAACTGACGAACGCGAAAGGCACGTTGCCACGCGCCACCCCGATCTGCTCCCCGACCATCGGACGCGCACCTCGCAAACCCTGGCGGATCCCGATCAAGTCCGGCGAAGCGCAAGGTTTGACAACACCCGGATGTTCTCGCGCTGGTTTGGTGACTTGCGCGGCGGCAAGCACGTAGTGCTTGTCGTCCTCAGCGGTGCTCCACACGAGCAGAGACACTGAATTATTACCGCGTACATCGCCCGGAAAGTACTTGGAGGAGAAGTCGAATGGAAAAGCGACTGACCTTTCTATACGACCGCGAAGCCGACATCCTGTATATCAACAAGTGCGAGCCCTACGCGGAGCAGGAATCGGAGGAGCTGGGGGATGAAGTTGTGGCACGCCTCAACCCAAAAACGGGCAAGATCGAAAATCTGGAGGTGATGTTCTTCTCGACGCGCCTGCTGCGGAGCGATCTTTTTGAACTGCCCGTCTCAGCTGACCTTCGCCGTGCCGTGTAAGTTCTCAATGCCCCCGTTGACCCCGGCTATTGGGAACCGGTGCTTGCACCACGTGATAGACCAGGGACAGAGGTGTCAGAGGTGCTTTTTTTTCACCCAAACGTTGAGGTGCCTATGATGAGCCACGAAAGGACCACGCCTAAGTGCAACATCTCCCGGCGGCAATTTCTGGCCGCCAGTGTTTCCGCAGCTTTGGCAGCAAGATTGGGCCGAGCCGTTTTCGCCCAGGGCGAGCCAAGGGGAGGTGGCCGCACGCCGGCGCCCTTCCGGTATTGCCTGAACACGGGGACGATTCGCGGGCAGAAGTTGAGTCTCGAGGGCGAGATCGAGGTTGCGGCGAAGGCGGGGTATGACGCGATTGAAATCTGGGTGGACAAAGTGAACCAATTCATCGCGGGCAGCGGATCCCTGAAGGACATGAAGAAGCGAATCGCCGATCTCGGGCTGAGCGTGGAAGGCGCGATCAGTTTCCCTCGCTGGGCGGCGGACGACGATGCCGCTCGGGCGCAGGCTCTCGAGCAAATGAAGCGAGAGATGTCCATGCTCGCTGAAATCGGCTGCAAGCGCATCGCCGCTCCGCCCGCCGGCGCCACCGGTGAACCGAAACTCGACCCGATGAAACTCGCGGAGCGCTATCGGGCGCTACTCGAACTCGGCGACCAATTCGACGTGACGCCGCAGATTGAAATATGGGGTTCATCAAGGAATCTCGGACGCTTGAGCGAAGCAGCTTTTGTAGCTATGGAGAGCGGACATCCCAAAGCCTGCATCCTTCCCGACGTCTATCACATGTACAAAGGCGGTTCCGATTTCGACGGTCTCAAGCTCCTCAGCAACCGGATGATTCAAGTCTTCCATCTCAACGACTATCCCGCTGACCCGCCGCGAGAAAGGATTTCAGACCGAGACCGCACCTTCCCCGGCGACGGCGTTGCGCCCCTTTCGCAAATCCTGCGCGACTTGCACGACAACGGCGGCGGAACGGTTTTGTCGCTCGAGCTTTTCAGCCCAACCCTTTGGCAGCAGGATGCCCTTCAAGTCGCCAAGACGGGCTTGGAGAAAATGAAAGCGGCGGTGGGAAAAGCCATCGCTTGACAGCGCTTCTCGCCCCCCTGCTTGACGTGTCTCGCGCGAGCATGTTGGAAACAGAGCGGGGCCGATGGTAACACAACCGCAAAGCTCGCAGAGACCGCAGAGAGTACCGCCCGTGGGAATAGGGTGGCATGGGCATGCTGCCCATGGTGTTTCACGAGTCCCGCCCTGCCAAAGGCGGGATGCCACAAACATGGGTCCTCCGCGCTCTCTGCCCCGAAAATCGGCGCCACGCAGTCAGGACCAGAAATCGGGAGGTCTCTCGCAAAGCCGCCAAGCACGCAAGGTTTGGAGTGCTGGGGCCTAACCCCGCCCGAAGGTGGGGGAACGGGGAGGGGGCATGGCCCGTGGGAGAAACGTGGCATGGGCATCCTGCCCATGACCCTTCACGGGCGAGACGCCCGTGCCACAAACAGGAGTCCTCTGCGCTCTCCGCGGTGAAACGCTTCGCCCCTTGGCGAGAGAAAATGGAACGCGCCTTCTGGCCTGAGAATGAGCGCTGTGCAGCAAGGCTTTTCACGGTCTCGGGGGGAACGAAGTTCATGAGGGACTGCGGTGAGTTCCCCCCGCAACGGACCCTTTACCTCAAGGGAGCGTGGAGCTTTCACCGTCAACGGGATCAAGGGAACTGACTCAAATGGCGGAGAGGGTGGGATTCGAACCCACGTCCCGCTTTCGCGAGAACACGATTTCCAGTCGTGTTCCTTCGGCCTCTCGGACACCTCTCCGTGGATAGGAATGACAGCTATTCGGGCTGGTCCGGGGATTTCTCCGCGTCCTCCTGTGTCGCTTCCAGATCGGCGAGGATTTCCTTAGCTTTGCCGAGGTCGTCCTCGAAAACTCGGACCTCGCCCCACCAGCCCTCCGACCAGATTTGCGAAACGCCGTCCAGCGCCCTGTCGTGGAAGGAAATCAGCTGACTCTCTATTCCAGCTCCGGCGAGAAAATCGCGAATGCGTATTGCCTCAATCTCGTCGGAGACCCTCTTCAAAACAACGATTTTCTTCTCTCTGTCCACGGTTCGAACTTTCTGTTCTGATTACGCCAGGGTTCGCCCTGTGTCCCGAGACGCACGGCCGACGGCTGGTCTGGGCCTCAGACTCGGCCTCCAGCCCCGCCGATATGTCGCGATCCGCTCACCGGACAATCGCCCACCAACTCCGGCGCCGGGTACGGTTGCTGTGCAGTCTCAGAATAGCGCGGATTCGCGGGCATGTCAAATCGAATGTAGCTGGAAGCGTTGTGGCATGGGCATCTTGCCCATGATTCTCCACGCGCCACGCCAAATGCGTGGCGCCACTTTCCTCTTGACCCGGCTCCCGCCCCGACGCTTCATCGTCCGCCCAAGACTGAGGGGGTACTCTGAAGCACAACCCTTTGGCTTCGGGAGGAGTTCACCGCGGAGAGCGCAGAGGGCGCAGAGAAGAAGAAGTCCGACAGGATAACAGCATTGACCGGATTATCCCCTCTATCCTGTGCATCCTGTCGTCCTGTCAGCTTGTGTGCGTGCTCGGCGGCTTTGCGAGGAACCTCCTCCCAAAAGGCGGGGCCCCTGGCCGCGTGGAAGTGATTTTCGGGGCAGGGATGTTCTTATCGCTCCCGTTTCCCTCCTCAAAATTATCACTCAGACCCGCTGACTGCCAATAACGGGGAGAAATGTGGAACTCCCTGCGAAATTTTCCTGTTGACAATTCCCGAAAATACAGTAAATTAGAGGCGATTCTTGGCAGTCTTTGGTATAGGCTGCCAGAAAAGCCTGGTTCAGGCGACCGCGGCTTATGCGAAGGGCGGAGCGCTCAAGAATCAGCTCCTCCGGCTGGTTCTCGCATAGCCCGGAAATGAAGGTGCAGAATGAGGATTCTGGACGAAAGCCTTGCGGAACGAAGAAGGAAGAAGGTCCTCAGCGCGCTGGTCAGCACGTACATTTCGACCGGCGAGCCGGTGGCTTCCTCTCGCGTTCTATCGAGGTCGCGGCTTGACCTCAGCCCGGCGACGGTGCGCGCCGTCATCGCGCAGCTCGACAGCCTCGGGTTGACGATTCAGCCGCACACCTCTGCGGGGAGAATACCGACGCAGAAGGGCCTCAGAGCTTTCGTGGAATCTCTGGACTTCGACGACGCTCCTCCGCGGGATTTTTGGGCGAAGGTTCAAAGAGAATACGACCTTTTTGAGGCGGAGGAAACCAATGTCAGCGGCTTTTTAGAGAGGTTCTGCGCCCTGGTCTCGGAAAGCTCCGGCGAGGCGGGCATCATCCTTTCGCCCGGCTTCGTCAATGACGTGATTCGTGAGATCAAACTCGTGGAGGTTGGCCCTGGCAGGGTTCTGGCGGTGGTGATTTCAAACCTCGGTGTGGTAACCAGCACCACCATCCACGTTGGCCGCAAGCTTGGCTACTTCAACCTGAAGAGAATAGAGGAATACCTCAACGGAAAACTTACCGGCGCCCGCACGGTTAGTCCATTTTCAGAAAGCTACTTCGACGAAACCGAAGCCGCGACGGGCGAGAGGCTCTACAACGAGGTCGTTCTGAAATACCTTGTCAGCGGTGGGAGCAGTGGGAAGCGACAGCTCTACCTCGAGGGTTTCTCCAAGATTTTCGAGAAGAAGGAGATGCACGACCCCGAGGCGGCTTTCTCAGCGGTCAAGTTCTTCGAGGAGAAGTCGCGGCTGATTCATGTCCTCGAGTCCTGCCAGCGGAAGGACAGCGTGTCCGTGCTTATCGGGGACGAACTGCAACCTCTGAGGGGAGCTTCCGTTGGACTGGGCCTGGTTTGTTCGCCTTACAAGGTGAACGCGGTCTCTGCGGGTGTGCTCGGGGTAATCGGCTCGATGAGGATGAGGTATGCGAAGATTATTCCCCTCGTGGAGCACGCGGCGCTTTTCCTCAGCAGGAAGCTGACCGAGACTTACGGCAGGGCGAGGATTGGCTTTGACCTGCGTCGGCCGTTCACGATGACAGCCGCACCCAACAGGTGAGGGGGAAGACCCGGGTTCCCGTGCGTCGGGAGTTGGGCGCAACGGGCATCGGGGCGACTGTTAGTGCTGTAAATATGGAGGATGGAGTTGATGGGAGAGATAGAACAAGAGAAGACCGAGCAACCCGAAGCGGTCTCTGACCGGAAAGATGCCGAACCGGAGGAGAAGTCCGCACCCAAAAAGGCGAAGAAGCCCAAAGACGTGCGGATTTCGGAGAACGAACTGGCGGAGTTGAGGGAAAAGGCGGCCCTCGCGGACGAGTACTTCGACCGACTTCTTCGCCTTCAGGCCGACTTCGAGAATTTCCGAAAGAGGAAAGAGAAGGAGCGGTTGGAGACGATTAAGTACGCGACGGAGGAATTCGTATGCGAGCTGGTGCCCATTCTGAGCAACTTCGAGAGGGCTCTCACTGCCGCGGAAAAGGTTCCGGGGGTGAAAGGTTTCACGGAGGGAATCGAAATAATTCTCAAGCAGATGAAAAAGTTGCTCAAGGAGCGAGGGATAGAGGAAATCTGCCCGATTGGGTCGCCTTTTGATCCCTACAGACATCAGGCGGTCGAGCAAGTCCTGACCAATGAGCACCCCCACGGGCACGTCCTGGAAGTTCTTCAGGTGGGATACGCTCTCAGCGACCGGGTGGTTCAACCCGCTGCGGTGAGAGTCGCGGCGATGCCGACGCCCGCCTCGGAGACTGCTGAGAACGAAGTTGCCTCTGAGGGACAGGCAGGCGAACAGCGTGAGGCCGGGAAAGAGGCCGCAATCGAAAAATCTGACAATGAGATAAAGGAGGGAAGTACAAATGGCTAAGGTGATAGGAATTGACCTCGGAACGACGAACTCGTGCGTTGCTGTGATGGAGGGCGGGGAGCCGAAGGTCATCGCGAACGCCGAGGGCGGGCGAGTTACTCCGTCGGTCGTGGGGTTTGCAAAGAGTGGAGAGAGACTGGTCGGCATTACTGCAAAGAACCAGGCGATTATGAACCCCGAAAATACCGTCTATTCCATCAAGAGGTTCATGGGGAGAAGGTACGGCGAGGTGGGGCAGGAGATCAAGCTTGTGCCGTACAGGGTCACCCAGGACAACGAGGGCAATGCGACGGTGATCGCGGCAGAGAAAGAATACAGCCCGCCGGAAATCTCCGCCATGATCCTCCAGAAAATGAAGCAGACCGCGGAGGATTATCTCGGCGAGAAGGTTACGGAGGCGGTGGTCACCGTTCCCGCGTACTTCAACGACAGCCAGCGGCAGGCGACCAAGGATGCCGGAAGGATCTCCGGGCTCAACGTGCTCAGAATCATCAACGAGCCGACCGCCGCTTCTTTGGCTTACGGACTGGACAAAAAGAAAGAGGAGAAAATCGCCGTCTATGACCTCGGAGGTGGAACGTTCGATATTTCCATTCTGGAAATCGGCGAGGGGGTCTTTGAAGTGAAGTCCACGAACGGCGACACGCACCTCGGCGGCGACGACCTGGATCAGAGGATCATAGATTGGCTCGTCGCGGAGTTTAAGAAAGAACACGGCATTGACCTCAGCAGGGACAGACGGACGCTGCAGAGGCTCAAGGAAGCCGCGGAGAAAGCTAAATGCGAGCTATCCTCTGCTCAGCAGACGGAGATTAACCTGCCGTTCGTTTCCATGGACGCTTCCGGCCCGCTCCACTTCGTCAAGACGCTCACGCGGTCCAAGCTCGAACAGCTCGTTGGAGATTTGATCGAGAAGACAAGAGGCCCCGTCATACAGGCGTTGGCGGACGCCAAGCTCAAACCGGAGGATATAGACGAGGTCGTGCTCGTTGGAGGGCAAACGAGAATGCCGGCGGTGCAGGCTCTGGTCAAAGAGCTTTTCGGGAAGGAGCCTCATAAGGGAGTCAATCCCGACGAGGTCGTCGCTGTGGGAGCGGCGATTCAGGGCGGCGTTCTGAAGGGCGAAGTCAAGGACGTGCTCCTGCTCGACGTTACGCCGCTGTCGCTCGGAATCGAGACCCTCGGCGGCATCTTCACGAGGCTCATCGAAAGGAACACGACGATTCCGACGCGGAAGAGCCAGATTTTCTCCACAGCAGACGATAATCAAACCGCCGTCAGCATCCACGTGCTTCAGGGCGAGCGGGAGATGGCGGCGTACAACCGGACGCTTGGACGCTTTGACCTGGTCGGCATTCCTTCGGCGCCTCGCGGCATCCCGCAGATCGAAGTAACATTCGACATAGACGCCAACGGCATCGTCCATGTTTCCGCCAAGGACCTTGCCACTGCAAAGGAGCAGAAAATCCGGATCGAATCCTCGAGCGGCCTGACCGAAGAGGAAATCCAGAGGATGGTCAAGGACGCCGGCGCCCACGAGGCGGAGGACAAGAAGAAAAGAGAGCAGGCGGAGGTCCGCAATCAGTCCGACATGCTCATTTACAGCGTCGGGAAAACCCTCAAGGAGCACGGCGATAAGATTGATTCCGGCGAGAAGGCAAAGGTCGAAAAAGCCATCGAAAAACTCCGAAAGACGATGGAATCCGGCTCCGTCGAGGAGATAAAAAAAGGAATGGAGGAACTCCAGCAAGCCTCCCACAAAATCGCCGAGATGATGTACCAGCAGGCGACAAGGCAGCAGCAGGCTTCTCAACAGGCGGCTGGAGGTCCCACCGAAACTCCCGAAAGGGAGAGGAAACCACCGAAAGACGAGAATATCGTTGACGCCGACTACGAGGTCGTTGACGAGGATAAAGGCACAGGAAAGTAGGCCGGATCTAGTGAGCGCCCGTCCCTCGGCACTGAGTGCGCGGCTGTAGAGGGCCGGGGTCGGCGCGCTGGACGGGCGGGAGGTTCCAAGACATGGGCCTCGAGGGCGCGGGATGCGTGATCGTCCTGGCATGCTCGGTGATTGCCGCCCTGATCCGCGGCATCGCCTCGGCCGTAGAGCGGCGGAAGGCCGCAGCAGAGGGGCGTAGGGCGCGGACGGAGCAGCGTAAGGCCGAGGTAGAGGAGCGCAAGGCCCGAGTAGACCAACAGGAGTCCGAGGCCAGGGAGTGGCGCACAATCCTGCAGCAGTGCACGCAGAAGGTCGCACACATTGATCTGGGCCGCTACGAAGAGGACGTGAGGGACCTGGAATCCCTTCACGCCTCGGCCTGGGAACAGGCGCGCGCGGTCCTCGGGGCCGAGCGGGCAGAGCAGACCAAGGCCTGCCCCAAATGCGGAGCCCGAATGGGGGCCGTGGGCCCCAGGAGGGTTCTCGTGTGCAGCAATTACCCCTGGTGCCCGGTCTTCGGCGAGCACAACAGACCACTCGACGCGGAGGCATGGAATGACTTTGCTTGACGAGCAAGAGAGGGCTGCGATCAAGAGGGTGATGTGTATCGCGGATATCGAGGCGAGGCTCCGTCGTCTGGTCGCCGAGGGGAGGGAGCGCACCCTGGAGGTGAAGGAGGCTGCGAGGGCGCTCAGCGCCGAGAAGGAGACCCTCAGGCGCGAATATGACGCGATGGCGAAGCTCTATAAGGAGAAGTCCGAAGGGTTCCCATGGCTTGCGGAGGCCTACGAGGAGTACTGCCTCCTGAGGGACCGTCAGGTTGCGGACTCCCTTGAGAGGAAGGAGCGTGCGGCACCCAAGGCCGCGGAGCGGCTGCGGCAGATGAGCTATGCGAGGCGCAGGGCTGAGCGCGAGCTCAGGGTGGCCAAGCACCTTCTCGAGATGTACGAGTGGCTTTTCCCCTTCCTCGTTGACTTTCGCGGCGAGGACGTGGACGACTACATCAGAGTCACCGCCGAGAGGGCGGCCGGGGGCGACAAGCCGGAAGACCAGGTGTTCGTGCTTACGACCGAGGGGGAGAGGGCCAACCTCACCAGGCCGGAGATCTTCCAACACGCCCTGGACCGCTACTGGCAGAAGAGGAAAAGCCCCTGGGAGGTGGGCCGGGACTACGAGCGGTACGTGGGCTACCAGCACGAAAGGGACGGGTACGCGGTGTACTACCAGGGCATAATCCAGGGCCTGGAGGACCTGGGGAGGGACCTAATCGCCAAGAAGGGACGCGAGGTGCTGGTTATCCAGTGCAAGCACTGGTCCCAGCACAAGAGAATTCACGAGAAGCACATTTGTCAGTTGTTCGGGACGACGCTGAAATACTGGGTCGAGAACCAGAGGAGCCTCCGGAAGGAACTCAACATACAACTGGAACTCTTTGCGGAGCGGATCGGCAGGAGCCCCATCCGGGGCCTATTTTTTACCTCGACGTGGCTGTCGGACACTGCCCGTGAATTCGCGAAGGAGCTTGGCATAACCGTCAAAGAAGGGTTCCCCCTTCAGCCGTACCCCTCGATCAAGTGCAACGTCTCCAGAAGGACGGGCGAGAAGATATATCACCTGCCCTTCGACCAGCAGTACGACCGCACGCTAATCGAGGAGGAGAGGAACGAGTGCTACGTTGAGACGGTCGCCGAGGCTGAGCGCATGGGCTACCGACGGGCGTTCAGGTGGAAGGGCAACACCGGGAGCGTGCAACCACCGTGCCCCGCCGGAGGTATCAGTGCCTGACAAGAGAGACTATTACGGAACGCTGGAAGTAAGCAGGGACGCCAGCACGGAGGACGTTAAGAAAGCCTACCGGCGGCTGGCGATGAAGCACCATCCCGACAAAAACCCCGGCGATAAGAACGCCGAGGAGCGATTCAAGGAGGTCTCCGAAGCCTACGAGGTTCTCTCGGACCCGGAGAAGCGTCAGACCTACGACCGGTACGGGCATGCCGGTCTCGAGGGCATCGGCGCCGGGTTCACCGGTTTCCACGCCTTCGACCTCGACGAGGCTCTTAGGACTTTCAGCGGAGTTTTTGGCGACAGTATCTTAGAGAGTTTCTTCGGCGACGTCTTTGGGACGCGGGCGCGGCGCGGGGGCGGTGCACGCGGCTCTGACCTGCGGTACGATCTGACAATCAAGTTCGAGGAGGCGGCTTTCGGGGTGAAGAAGGAAATAACCATCCCCAGGGCCGACGTATGTGGGACCTGCCGCGGAACCGGGGCAAAGCCCGGAACCGACAGACGCACCTGCCCTCAGTGCGGTGGAATCGGACAGACCCGAACGACGCAGGGCTTCTTCAGCATACAGAGGACGTGCGGCTATTGCCGCGGGGCGGGGACGATCGTATCCCAGCCCTGCATCGAATGCGCGGGGACGGGGAGAGTGCGGGTAAGAAAGACCATCTCCGTGAGCATTCCTCCCGGAATCGAGGAAGGCGCGACGCTGCGGGTCACCGGCGAGGGCGAGCCGGGTGAGAGAGGCGGTCCGCCCGGAAACCTCTACGTCGTCGTGGAGGTCGAGCCTCATCCGCTCTTCGATCGGCACGGCGACGAAATTCTGTGCGAAGTGCCAATCACTCTCACGATGGCGGCTCTCGGCGGCGAGATCGAAGTCCCGACCCTCGACGGGAAAGCCAAGTTAAAAATTCCTCCCGGCACCTCCAGCGGACAGATATTCCGCCTCAAAGGCAAAGGGGTCACCAACCGAAGGGGACATGGCCGAGGCGACCAGCACATACGAATCGTCGTCGAAACGCCGAAGAAGCTCGATAGACATCAGCGGCAGTTGCTCGAGCAACTCGCTGACACAAGCGGCGACAAAGAATACCCGGTGAGAGCCGCCTTCCTCTCCATGATGAACAAGCTGTACAATAAGTGAGCTTGCCGCTCTGGGCGGCAATCCCTGAGTACACGCGTTCATGGATTTCGCAGCGTACAAACCCCGCCCTCGGCGGGGCAGAGCAGCATCAGAGAAATCCGGATAATCCTGCAAATCGTGTCGAGAAATACGTGATTGAATTTATCAATCAGAGTACTAAGGCAAACCCTGCGCCGGCAGCCGGAGACTCATAATAGTGGAGCGAAGGTTCTACGTTCCCCCCGAAAACATTCATGGCGATGTCGCGACCATCGGCGGTGATCAAGCTCACCATCTGGTGTCAGTCCTCCGAAAGAAGCCTGGCGATGAGATCGTGGTTTTCGATGGACAGGGGACCGAGTGCCTCGCCCGAATCGTCCGGATTTCTCACGACCTCGTCGTCGCCAGGATCGGAGAAAGAAGGGTTGCTCTCCGGACAGACCGGCCCGCTGTGGCGCTTTACGTTGCTGCGCCCAAGGGAAGGAGATTCGACCTCATCGTCGAGAAAGCGACGGAATTGGGCGCCGACTCCATAACTCCGCTGATAACGGAAAGGACAGTAGTGAAACTCAGCGGGCGGGATGTCGCAGCCAAGCTCGACCGCTGGCGGCGGATAACGGTCTCTGCGGCGAAACAATGCCACAGGTCAACTTTGCCGAACGTCAGCTCTCCGGTGGATTTCCCAAGCGCAATGCGGGAGATGCCGGAGTCCGCCTTTTCGATCATGCCGTGGCCGTCCGACGATTCGCCGCCGATCCACGACGCGTTGTTGAGCTTAGCATCCTCCCACAAAGAGGTAAGGGTTTACATCGGGCCGGAGGGAGGCTTTTCTCCGGAGGAGCTGGAGACGGCTAAGAAGGCGGGCGTGCGTCCTGCATCGCTCGGTCAGAACATCCTGCGAACAGAGACCGCGGCGATAGCTTCGCTGTCCGTGATCGGCTGCTTTCTCGACGCCCAGCTTCGACGCTTCACCCCGAATCCCGAACGACAACCGTAGGTTTGATTTCCTTGAAGAGACCAGACCGCATCGAAAGGGACCCCACAACTCAGCATCAGGCGGTCTTCGAAAAAGCCGTCGGCGTACTTCTATCTGTCCTTGCCTTCCTAATCCCTCTCAAATTCGGATTGCCGAATTACGATGGGCCGGAGCCGACGTTGTTCGAGGACATATCGCGCATCGGGCAAAACGCGGGGGATTTCTTTCAGGCAGTTTTCTCGTTCAAGCCGAGGGCCGCGCTGAGAGCCGTCTCCGATTCGCTCTCTTCTCCGTGGCCCGAAGAAATATCGCAAATCCTTATTCTTCTGACGTTCTTCCTCTGGGGGATGAAAAGTCTTTCCCGACGGGATTTTACGGTACGGTTCGGGAAAGTTGACGCCGCGATGGGGCTATTTCTCTTAGCTGGTTTGACGGCGACGCTTCCTTCGCCCGCGATACACTCAAGCGCTGTCATCTTAAAGCAACTCGTCAGTTGCGCCATTCTCTACTTCGTTGTCGTTCACGCCGTTGACAGCGAACGACTCCAGAGGAGAATCATCAAGTGTCTGCTGGTCTCGACGTCCATCGTAGCCTTTCTCGGTCTGTATCAGTTTGTGTTCGGTTTTGAGGAGACAGCCCAGGCTGTCAAGCAATACATCCCTTCGGAACTGCACGACGCCTATCTGGCAAGAATCTCTCGCCGCAGGGTCTTCTCTATTTTCGTTTACCCCAACTCTCTGGCTGGCTTTCTTCTCGTGGTTTTGCCGCTGACGTTGCTCTACCCGACGATTCACAGGGATTGGCTCAAGAGGAAAAACCTCCACCGGCTGATAGCTTATCTGCTCGTTCTGCCCCTTCCGTGCCTCGCCTCATTCTTCCTGACGCAATCGAAAGCCAGCTTCCTCACGCTTTTCGTCGTCGTGGTCGCTTCGGTCATCGCGGCGCGAAGAAGGCTCGGTCTGAGGCCGAAGGTCCTTGCGGCGGGACTTCTGGCGATTTTGATTCTCGTCTCGGCGGCGGTCACCTCGCCGTTGGGCCGAAAACTGCTTGTCAAAAAGGGGGGCTACACGCTCGGCGAGAGAATGGACTACTGGAAAGCGGGGCTGCGAATGTTTCCGCGAAACCCTATTATTGGAAACGGATTCAACTCCTTCGGACTGCTTTATCCTCAATATCGGCTGCCGGGAGCGAACGAGACGCGGAGCGCCCACAATAATTACCTCCAAGTCCTCGTCGAGACGGGTGTTGTCGGATTTGTGTTCTTCGCCGCCATCTGGATTTTTGGCCTCGTCGGTGCATCGTCCTTTGCGCAGCGCTCCCTGAAAAGCAAAGAGAACCTTGTCCCCGCGGACGTGGTCGTTCTTGCCTCGCTGTCGGGCATCTCTTGCTTCCTCATTCACAGCCTTGCGGATTTCGACCTGTATGTTCCCGGAATCGCCATGACGGTTTGGCTTCTTCTGGGGCTGACGATGCGAAACGCCCGCCGGACCGAGGTGCGGCGAATTCAGCTCACGAAGCAACAAGCAACCATTTGCACTCTGGTCCTCGCCATTGTGTCCGCATGCGGTGTCCTGTTCACGGCGAGGACTCTGAACGCCAACTCCCATCTGGCTGTCGCCGAATCCCTTCTCGAGAAGACGGACCCGGCGGCGACTCTTGAAGACTACGAAAACGCCGTAAGCGAACTCAAGAAAGGCATCTGGTGGGACGGCGGAAATCAAAATCTCCACATGATTCTCGGTCGGGTCTATTTCCGCCTCCGGAAGTACGACGACGCCTTGAGAGAGTATGCCATCGCCGACCGTCTCCGCTGGTTCGATCCGATGATCGCTCACAGCATCGCGAGAACAAAGCTCGCCAAAATGGAAAGGGAGGGCAACGTGGAGTGGGAGGGAGTGCTGGCGGAATTCCGAAGAGCTATTGAATACTCCCCTGTCAATCCGTTTCATCGGCTCGTTTATGCTTACTATCTGGCGAGGGCAGGCTTCCAGAAGGAGAGCGACGAGCAACTGGTGAAAATGAAAGACCTCGATCCGACCGGCAAGCAGGCGATGGAGACCGCTCGTCTCTTATATCGAAACAATCCTTTTGTCGGCGAGCTGAAGGGTTTCCTGGAAGGACGCGACGGGGCGAGAGTCTCACTGGGAAGCCTGGGGACGGAAAAGTGAAGCCCCTGACGCGCAGGCGTGAGAGGCCGTCCCAACATCCGAAGGACTGATTCGTAGGCTCGATTCACGCCAGCCGCGTCTCTCCGTGCCGTACCAATCAAGCACGGTGTCACTCCACCTGCGGGAAGCCGCCGGGGAAGCTCTCCGAGCTGACGCCGTATGACTCCAGAAAGCCTTGCAGCTTGGCGGCGCGGATGGGATGGCGCATTTTTCGGAGGGCTTTCGCTTCGATCTGGCGGACGCGCTCTCGTGTGACGTTGAACTCGTTGCCGACTTCCTCCAGGGTTCGCTGGCAGCCATCCTCCAAACCGAACCGCAGCGTCAAAACCCGCCTTTCTCTCTCGGTAAGCGTCGCCAGAACCTCCTGGATTTTTTCCTTCAGAAGGGTATATCCAGTCGCCTCTGCCGGGGATTCCGCGCCCTTGTCCTCGATGAAGTCCCCGAAATGGCTGTCATCGCCGTCGCCAATTGGGGTCTGCAAGGAGATCGGATGCTGGGCAATCTTCAGAATTCCCCGAACTTTTTCCGACGGGAGGTTCATCTCCTCCGCGAGGTCTTCGGCGGTCGGTTCTCGCCCCTGCTCCTGAACGAGTTTCTTGGAAGCTCGGACGAGCTTGTTGATGGTCTCGATCATGTGGACGGGGATACGAATGGTCCGGGCTTGATCCGCGATGGAACGAGTTATTGCCTGGCGAATCCACCATGTCGCATAGGTGCTGAACTTGTATCCCCGGCGGTACTCGAATTTTTCGACCGCTTTCATCAGGCCCATGTTTCCTTCCTGGATCAGGTCCAGGAAGGAGAGTCCCCTGTTGGTGTACTTCTTGGCGATACTGATTACGAGGCGGAGGTTGGCTTCGACCATTTCGGTTTTCGCGGCGCGGGCCTCATCCATCCACCTCTGCAATTCGAGGACTTCGGTGCAGAACTCGTCGAGGCTTGTCCCAACCGAGGCTTCGATCCGGGCGAGCTTCATCTTCTCGTTCTTAATCTCCTCCACGATGGAGGCTTTTCGCTTCCGCGCCTTGAGCTGAGCAATTCGCCTCTTGGAATCGCAGATTCTGTCGTAAATAGCCACGACGGCGTCGCAAAACAGGTCAACCGCCTTTTGCTTGAAATTGAACTTGCGGACGAGGTCGCGGATGATGGTCCTGGTTCTCTTGATTTGCGTTTCCAGCTTCTTTTTCTCGGGGGCCGAAATCTTCCTGCGTCTGAGGCGCTCAAGATAGGTCGTCAGCCTCTCATCCGCATTCTTGAGGTGCTCGCAGTATTTCGGGATAAGACCAATCAACCGTTCCCGGTCCTTCACCCCTCTTTCCTGAATGATCCGGTCGAAGCGCTCTTTCCCGGCTTGCAGGCACTGGGCCAGGGCGATTACTTCCTTGGGGGTTTGGCGGAAATTGACAATTCGCTCGCGAATCTCCTGTTCGGCCTTTTCGATTCTCTTGGAGATTTCCACCTCCTGCTCTCGGGTGAGCAAGGGGACTTGCCCCATCTGTCGGAGGTACATCCGGACGGGGTCGTCGAGCACGTCGGATCGGACCTCCTCCCGTTTTTTGGCTGTGGCCTTGTCCCTCTTCTGCCAGCGAGAGGCCTGCTTCTCCGCCTCGGAAGTGTCCATGATTTCGATGTCCATCCCCCGCAGGAGGATCATGATGGAGTCAATCTCCTCCCCCGAAACGATATCCTCCGGAAGAATCTCGTTGATATCGTCGTAAGTGATGTACCCCTTTTCAGAGCTCAGGTGAATCAGTTCGCGGATTCTCTTGTTTCTTTCTTGTTTGCTCATGTGGCGATAACCACTCTCCGTTCTGGGTTCGCACAAACTGAACGTTGACCGCTTCTATATGCCAGCTTTTGTGCGCAGTCAATACCTTTTTGGTTCGGATGACCCGACCTTCTGCTCTTTGCAGAGTTCCTGAAATTGAGCAAGCAAGGCGGCCCGGTCGCCGCCCTCCTTGTCGGCGCGAGCGATCGCTTCCTGCAACTCCTTTCTTTTCTTCAACTGCTTGTCTTTCAATATACTCTGAATCAAGTCGCCTGCAACCTCCGCTGGCTTCTCCGTTTTCATCGGCTCAAGGACGAAGCCGGCGATTAGTTCCGCTTCCTGGGGGTCCTCCGCTTCCCTGAGGAGCGATTCGGCTTCGACCTTCGTTCCTTTGCTGTGGAGGGAAAGAACCTTCTCCGCCACTCGCCTGCACACCGGGTCGTTGAAATCTTCGTTCCGCAAGCGATCATGAACCAAACCACGAACCTTCTCGTACCCCAGCATGTAGCCTACCAGGCTCTTCTGGCTTTCGATGCCTGCAAAATTCTCCCGCACTTCCTCCCTAAGACGTGAGGCCGTTCCGCCCGGTGCAAAGGGGCGGTAGCTTCCATGAATTCTCCGCATTTCCGCCCTGAGCGTCGGCTCGGGAATGCCCAGAGCCTTTGAAATCTTCTGGAGCCACGCATTTCTGACTATGTCGCTGGGGCTTTTGTGCGCTGTCAGAAGCATCTGCGAGGCAATCGCCCGCCGACCCGCGAGAGTCCGCTCATCGTTTTTCTTCCTGAGAACCTCGTACTGAAAATCCACCAGCTCCACCGCCTCTTCAATGAGCTTCTTGAAGGCTTCCGGCCCTTTCTTGCGTATCAGGAGGTCCGGGTCATATCCCTGCGGCACTACGGCGACTCGCACGTCGAGTTCCACTTCCATCAACGGCTCAAAGCTCCGCAAGGTTGCCTCTTGCCCTGCCGAATCAGCATCGAACGCCAGAATCACTTCCGAGCAGTATCTTTTCAGGAGCCTCGCCTGAGTTAGGGTGAAAGACGTTCCCTGCGCCGCGACCGCATTCCCGAAGCCCGCCTGATCAATCGAGACCAGGTCGAGGTGCCCTTCGCAGACGATAGCTCTGTTTTCCTTGGCAATGTTGCTGCGAGAAAGGTTCAGCCCGAAAAGTATCTCGCTCTTGTGGAACAGCGGCGATTCCGGCGAATTCATGTACTTGGGCGAGTCGCTCTCCTTTTCGTCCCCCGGCATAATTCGCCCGCTGAATCCTATCGCCCGTCCCCGCGGGTCGAAAATCGGGAACATCACCCGATTTCTGAAACGGTCATAGCACCCCGGCGAGTTCTCCCTCGAAAGAATCAGACCCAACTGCTCCAGGAGCGACGGCCTGCATTTCCGGCTGGCGAAGTTGAGGAACGAATCCCAGGCGTTGGGGGCGTAGCCGAGGCAGAATTTCTGGATGCTTTCCGCGGATATGCCTCGTTCCTTCAGATAACTCATGGCCGCCTCGCCCGCTGGCTTTTTCAACTGTTCCTGGAAAAAGGTGACGGCGAAAGACATCGCCGCGAACATTTCCTCTCTGCCCGCCCCTTCCTTCGGACCGGTTCTCCTCTCGGGCAGAGGAATGTTCGCTTTTTGGGCGAGAATTGCGACAGCTTCCTGAAAGCCGACCCCCTCCTTCTCCATCAGAAAGTGAAACGCATTGCCGCCCTTCCCACAGCCGAAACACTTGAAAATCTGCTTGTCGAGGTTGACCATGAACGACGGGGTCTTTTCGGAGTGGAAGGGGCAAAGCGCTCTAAAGTTCCGCCCCGCCTTTTTCAGGGGGAAATAGGACGACACCAGCTCGACGATGTCCGTCTCTGCCAGTATCCGGTCAAGAAGTTGATTAGGAAAAAAGACAGCCACGCTTCAGCGCTGCGTTGAATTACCGGCCCGGTTTTAGCGCGCAAGACCCTGCGGGACAACCAGCTACCGCAGGGTTGTGAGCCTGGGCAGCAATAAGAAACTCAAATGCTTTGCGGCGACTCTCGTACAACTTTTCCCCCGGCGAATCGTTTCTGCTGGGGAGGATTGCCGCTGACTGGCCGGCATCCCAATGTTCCGTGATAAGCCAGCAGTTCGGAACCAATTAAGCCCAGATCAATGATTATCCGCTTGCGGAAGAAATCATTACACAGGCGTTATTGTCGGGCAACGGTCATTCCCGGGACCGCACAAGGACTGTCCCACTCCGAGCCTTTCCGCTGGTTCGATCGCCCCTGTGAGAACGGTTCCCAGAACTCCTGCTCTCCACAAAAGTATCTTTACCAGAAAATGGTTCCACCTGCAAGGTAAATGTCTGCTCGGCGGGCCTGAGGGTGCCTTTCTTAGAGCAGAGCAGTCTTTCAGGTAGGACGCATGATGAAGTTGCGAGAGAGCCGGCGGCGAAACGAGCTCAGCCAAAAAGGGGTTGAACTTTCCTCACCTTGTTGTATTCTCTATCGGAAAAAGGAGACAAGAGGACAGTGCCGAAGTCTGAGGCTGGACGGACCGTGCGAGAAACCCGCAGGGCGGCAGCGCAGGACATTGCGTTTTTTGCGCGCCGGACGCCTTGTCTCGACGGAGGGCAGCTTCAGAACACGCACGGAGGCGTTGAATGATCATCGAAGCCACCGCCCCCAACCGAGTGGACCTGGCAGGGAGCACACTGGATATCTTCCCGCTTTACATCTTCGAGGATTTCGGCCTGACGATAAATCTGGCCGTGAACCTCACAAGCCAGGTTTGGCTGGAGGAGATAAGCGGGAAGAAGGTAGAGATATATTCGAGAGATTTGGGTCTTATCACGGAGGCTGCGAGCGCGTCACAGCTTTCTCTTGAAGGTCCGCTGGGCTTCGCAGCGAGGATTGTTCGGTTCTACGACCCGCCGCCGGGATGGAAGATAACGACCCTGAACAAGGTCCGCAAAGGCTCCGGGCTGGGCGCTTCCTCGGCGCTTCTGATCGCCCTGAGCGGCGCCCTGAACGAAATCCGCGACAAAAAATACTCGCCCATGGAGATAATTGACGTCGGGGCGAACCTGGAGGCTCAGTCCATCGGCACCATGACCGGAAAGCAGGACTATTTTCCCGCAATGTTCGGCGGACTTAGCGCGATATGGTTTGACGTAACCGGCGCCAGGCGGGAGCAGCTCGTGGCGGACAGCGCGCTCCTCGACGAACTGAACAAGAGCCTCGTGCTGACCTTTGCGGGGGAGCCGCGTTTCTCCGCTCTGACGAATTGGGCGATGGTCCGGAACTATCTCGACCGGAACCCAAAAACGGTCGCCAAGATGCATGCGATCAAGGAGACAGCGCTGGAAATGTACGATGCCTTGAAGAAGGGCGACCTAAATGGTTTCGGGCGGAGTCTGAGGAAGGAGTGGGAGAATAGACGGGACCTCGCGGAAGGAGTGACGAATGCGACCATTGATCGGATGATCGCGAACGCAGAAAAAGCCGGGGCGATTGCCAGCAAAATCTGCGGCGCAGGCGGCGGGGGATGCATGATTACTTTTGTCAAGCCGGACAGGCGAAAGGCGGTCATAGAGTCCCTGGTCAGTGACGGCGCCGAACTGATGGACTACCGCATATCGAGCCGCGGATTGACTATTGAAACCAAGGGGAGCAAAAGGCGGGTCGCCGCCACCGGGCGCGGCTGTCAACCGGGCGCCCGCGAGTCGCTCCCAAGGAGACGGAGGAAAAAGTGAAGATAGCCGCACTATTAGGCAAAGCCACAGACGTGAAAGCTGATGCTCTGGTTCTGGGGCTTTTGGAAGGAGAAAAGGAACTTCGTGGGCCGCTGGATACTCTCGATAAAGCGTCGAGAGGATTGATTCGGAATGTCCTGAAGAAAAGTGAATTCACGGGCAACCAGAATGAGGTCGTCTATTTCCCGGCGGGCAAGAACGTTGCGGCGTCGAGGATTGTTCTCGCGGGGTTGGGAAAGCCAAACCAATACAACACGGAGAAGGCTCGGCAGGCTGTCGGCAAAGCGAGCACCTTCTGCCGGGACCACAGCCTGAAGGATATTGTGGTCTGGGCGGATGCTTTTCCTGATTCTTCGACCGTGTTCGACGAGCTGGCGACTGCTCTCGTGGAAGGGGCGGTTCTCGCGCTCTACAAGTTTTCAAAGTACAAGACGGAGAAAGAGGAGGATCAAAAGTTCGTCTCGCAGGTCAGGATTTTGACCGAAGATAGCGGGCGGTTGAGATCGCTCAAAAAAGACTTAGCCTACGCGCAGCTGACGTCGCAGGCCGCCAACAATGCGCGAGACCTCACGAACGCCCCGTCAAATGAGGTGACGCCCGCGGCTCTTGCGGACTACGCGCGGAATCTCTCTCGCCGACGAGGTCTCAAATGCCGCGTCCTGGGACCGGATGAGCTGAAAAAGCACAACATGAATGGCATTCTCGGCGTGGGAAAGGGGAGCGCCAACACCCCGAGGTTCATCATCGTCGAGTACTCGCCCGCGAAGTCTGCGGCCGGACCGGTTGTTCTCGTTGGGAAAGGGATTACGTTCGACAGCGGCGGCATATCCATAAAGCCCGCGCAAAACATGGAGACGATGAAAGGAGATATGGCAGGCGCGGCGAGCGTTCTATGCACGCTGGATGTCGTCTCGCAACTCGCCTTGCCCCTGCGGGTCGTGGCGCTTGTGCCCGCAGCGGAGAACCTTCCCAGCGGGACAGCCCTCAAGCCGGGCGATATTTTGCGCATGGCTTCCGGCAAGACGGTTGAGATTATCAGCACGGACGCGGAGGGAAGGCTTCTTCTCGCGGACGCGCTTGATTACGGGAGCAGATACAAGCCGAAGGCCGTGATTGACCTCGCGACGCTGACGGGGGCCTGCGTCATCGCCCTCTCAGAGCACGCCAGCGGGCTTATGGGGAACGACCGAACGCTCATCGAGAAAATTAAAAAGGCGGCGGAAGTAACATGGGAAAGGGTCTGGGAATTCCCGCTGTGGGATGAATACGCAGAGTCGCTGAAGAGCGAAGTTGCGGACACCACGAACACCGGCGGCAAACCGGGGCAGACCATCGTCGCCGCGAAATTCCTCCAGAAATTCGTCGGGGAGTATCCGTGGGCGCATCTCGACATCGCGGGCACCGCGGGAATCGAGAACGAGAGACCTTACAATCCAAAAGGCGCCACCGGCGTCGGCGTCCGCCTGCTCAGCCGCCTTCTGAGCGATTGGGAGAAATGAGATGCTCTGCGCACTCTGTGTCCTCTGCGGTTGGGCTACTCGGAACCAGGGCCATTAACCGCTGAGAGCGCAGAGGACGCGAAGCGGGGTGACCTTGTTGGGGCGCCCCGAGGGGAGTTATTCGAATTTCAGCTCAGCCCAGACGGGATGATGATCTGAGGGATAGACGCCTTCCACCTTCTTACTCAGAATTCCGCCGCGAAGGGGTTTGATCCCGCCGCGGACAAGGACGTAATCAATTCGCCGAGCGGGCGGCTTTTCGGAATAGCCGTGGAAGGTCGTGACGCCGTTTTCGGGCGAAGGTTCGGGACCGCCGAGGTGGGCATAGGCGTCAACGAAATCGCCGGCCAATCCCTGGGTGGTGAGCTTCCCCGTTAAGAACCGCATCGCATCCTCCGACGGCGGGCAATTGAGGTCACCGGTCAAGACCGTCGGAATGTCCGGAAAGCGCTCCTCGATGAATTTCCGCGTAACGATGGCTGAATTGAGGCGAACGGTCTGAGCCGAGCCCGGATGGTCAAAATGCGTGTTGCAGTAGAGGAAGGGCTTGCCAGCCCCCTTGTCGAAGAGCACCGCCCATGTAACGATTCGCGGAAGCGAACTCCCCCACGACTGGCTTCCGACTTTCTCGGGCGTTTCGCTCAGCCAGAAACTCCCGCACTTGAGCACCCGAAACCTGTCCCGCCGATAGAAAATGTTGGAGTGCTCGTCTTGAATCAGCCCCCTTCTCCCTTCGCCGAGCGTCGCATACTGAGGGAGGAGCCGAAAGAAGGTCGTCAATCTGCGACGAGAGCGCTTCCTGAACGCCGAAGAGGTCCGGGTCGAATTGGCGGATAAGCTCGACGACCCGCTTTCCCCGCGCCTGCCACGGTTCCCCCGGCGCCGCGCTCGTCCCGTACAGAATGTTGTACGACATCACCCGAATCGTCCCTTGCCTTCGGTCGGGAATTTCGCCCGCTGGCGGGACCTGGGACGAAGCGATGCCCAGGCCGACAAGCAGCACGCCAAGGAGCGAGATCGCCAGACCGGTCCTTCCCGTGAAACGAGGTCCGCGCGATCCAGGCGATGCTGTCTTGCTCATATCCTGTTCCATCCTTTTCGGCGAGTTCTCAGCTGACCTCCGCGTGCAGGGCGACCGGAAGTCGCGCACCAACTCAGGCCTGAGACACCTTATGCCGTAACCCAGAGTATCTCGACCATCGGCATCTCGGGGGACATGGGATTCGGGGTGACCGTCCGTGTCCTGGGGTCAACGACAAGGTCCAGCACTTCAAGAACCACCTGTCCTATGAGGGGCTGTGAACCTTCCGGCTCCGCTAAGACGTCGAAGTTGCCCGTCCGCCCTCCGATCTGGACGCTTACCACCCCATATACGGATTTCAATTCGGTCTTATTGTTCGCATACCGAACCTTTGTCTCCCGGACCTTCCTCAAACCTAGCTGATCCACGAGAGCCTGAGGCAGTACCACCATGGTGGCGCCGGTGTCAATCACAGCCTCGAGCTGAACCGTCTTCGAGGGATCGAACAAATTTGTGAACTTGACCTTGGTTACTTTGCCCATGTCGGCTCCTCCCATGCTTCCGCGCCTATTGTACACCAATTGGCGATAATGTTAGCGGTCTTGCGACGGTTTCCTGCGCCCGGGGTGAGCAAAGGAACTCTTTGGCACAAGCCATGGCCTGCCAACTGAGATTTCGGCGATGCCTGTTTTCAGGCTGCTCCTCTGGCACCCCTCAGCTTCGACGCAAGATGCTCACTCAGCTCTCGGCGCACGATCCCGATGCAGGATGCAACCCGTTAGTTACTTAGAAGCCGCAAGCCGCTGTCGCAGAAGATCGCTTGCCAGGCGGCTGACCCTGAGCCCCCTGTGACGGGCACGTGCTCGGAGCGCCTCAGCCACATCTGCGTCAATCTCAATTTCGTAGTGGCCGCTTCGCAGCTCGGCCACAACCTCCACCATGCGCAAAGCGTCCGGATAGTCTGCGGTGTCGTGAGCATCCCAGAACTCGGCAACTTCCTCGTAACTGGCGAACTCTTCGGGAATTGGATCAATGCGCTTCTTTTTGCTCGTTGTAGTATCTCCGTTCGGACGGGGTCATGTCGCGAGCTGAAATCGGCAACGCAGCGGTTCGCCGCTTGCGGATGAAAAAGACAACAAGGCGTCTGCCCACCGTACGTCTCGCCGTAAGCGACGTACAAGTCCTCACCCTTCACCCGCCCCCTTTCGGCCACTCGGACATGCGGCTTCGAGAATAGAACCTGCTCGACTTCTTCGGTGGTCACACCGTGTTTCGCAGCCATTTTCTCGACGAACCTGCTCTTCCAGATGACATGGTAAAGGTGCAAGTTTGAGACCTCGCGTTCGTGACAGCCAAGTTCTCACATTATCTTACCACATCGTCGGGGATGGTGTAGCCGGACGTTTTTCGTATACCTCCATCGCCTTGGGGAATGTAGGCCCCGGGTCCGGTTGAGGCGCTACGGTTACGAGCAGTCGGAGTAGCCGCAGGAGCGGCACACGAAGCAGCCGCCTTCCGGCTCGAGCTGCCCGCCGCACTGAATGCACGCCCCGCGCATGAATTGGGGGATTTCGTGGAGCTGCTTCCTGCCAGGGTTGCTGTATTCCCTGATCGCCCTGGCAATGGCGTCCGCGCAGGAGAGGATTTTATCTTTTCCGACGCCGACGTGCTTGTGGCAACATATCCCCGAAAGCTGCTTGACAATTTCCTCCGTCGAGACGCCGCTTCGCCAGGCGAGCGAAACGAGCCGCCCGATTGCCTCAGATTGGCTTGCAGCGCACCCGCCGGCTTTGCCCATCGTGTTGAACAGCTCGAAGAAGCCGTCCTGGTCTTCGTTGATCGTTACGTAGAGCGTTCCGCAGCCGGTCTCCATCTTGATCGTCCGCCCCTGGAGGACGCGAGGTCTCTTCTTTCGCTGGAGGGGTCTGGCAGGGGGAGCCGGCGCCGCCGTTTCAATGCTCTCGGACATCTTGTTGAGCACCTGCGTCTCGCGGCTGCCATCTCGATAAATGGTGACCCCTTTGCAGCCGAGCTGGTGCGCGAGGAGGTAAACTTTCTTGACATCCTCCTTCGTGGCGGTCTTGGGGAAATTGACGGTTTTGGAGACGGCGTTGTGGGTGAACTCCTGAAAAGCCGCCTGCATTCGGATGTGCCATTCGGGTGAAATGTCGTGAGCCGTGACGAAGAGCCTTTTGCTTCGGTCGGGGACTTCGTCCAGGTCCTTCAGCGATGTCCCTTTCGCGAGCTTTCCAATGAGGTCTTCGGAATAGAAGCCTTCCTCTTTGGCAATCCTCTCGAGATGGGGGTTGATCTCGACCAGTTCGTCGTTGTCGAGGACATTTTTCCTGACGAAGCAGACGTCGAAGATCGGCTCGATGCCGCTGGAGCATCCGGCGATGATGCTGATGGTTCCCGTCGGCGCGACGGTGGTCAGGGTCGCATTCCGGAGCTTCTTGGCAGCAGGCTTGTCATAGACGCTGCCGGGAAAGTTCGCAAAAGGACCTCTTTTCTCGGCGAGTTCCTCGGACATCTTCCGGGCTTCGGAAGTGATGAAGCTCATGACCTTTCGTCCGAGCTGAATCGCCTCCTCTGAATCGTAAGGCACCCCAAGCAGGATGAGCATATCCGCCCAGCCCATGACGCCGAGGCCGACCTTTCGGTTGCTGTGGACCATGTCGTGGATTTTCTCGATGGGGAACTGGCTGACATCAATGACGTTGTCGAGGAAATGAACCGACGACCGGACGATCCGGCGGAGTCGTTCGTAGTCCACGGCCCCGTTCTTAACCGCCATGGAAAGGTTGATGGAGCCGAGGTTGCACGCTTCGTAAGGAAGGAGCGGCTGCTCCCCGCAGGGATTCGTACTTTCGATTATTCCGAGGTGAGGGGTCGGGTTGTCGGCGTTGATCCTATCAATGAAGACGATTCCCGGGTCGCCGCACTCCCACGCCATGCTGACCATTAAATCAAACACTTCCCTCGCTTTCAGGGCATCAACCACCTTGCCGTTTCGCGGATTGATGGTCTGATATTCCTCGTCGTTCTGGACCGCCCGCATGAACTCCTCCGTCACCGTGACGGAGATGTTGAAGTTGTTGAGCTTGGTCTGGTCGCGCTTGCAGGTGATGAATTCGAGGATGTCCGGATGGCTGACATGGAGGATTCCCATGTTGGCGCCCCGACGGAATCCGCCCTGGTTGACGGCGTGAGTGGCGGCGTCGAACACCTGCATGAAGGAGACTGGCCCGCTTGACAATCCGTACGTCGTGCTCACAATGTCGTTCTTCGGACGAAGATGAGAGAACGAAAAACCCGTCCCGCCGCCGCTCTTGTGTACGAGGGCAGTGTCCTTGACTGCCTGAAAAATGCTCTCCATGTTGTCCTCGACGGGGAGAACAAAGCACGCCGCGAGCTGCTGCAATTTGCGACCCGCGTTCATCAATGTCGGCGAGTTCGGCATGAATTCCAGGCTTGTCATCAAGCGGTAGAACTCATCTTCTGTCTTTTTCGCGTCGGCGCCCTTGTCATAGAAGAGATCGGCTTGAGCGATGTTCTTGGCGACCCGACGGAACATCTGCGCTGAGGTCTCGACGGGGACGCCGTTGTCGTCCTTGATGAGGTATCGCCTTTCAAGAACCGTCCGGGCGTTTTCGGTGAGCTGAAGCTCCCCGTCAGCGAAGCGACTGTCTGCCGATTGGGAAGCTGCGGCCGAAGTCGAAGTATGATTAATGGCGACACTACCCACGATGGCACCTCCCCCACATGGTGGTAAGTAGTTGGTAGGTAATTCCTAAAGTGTGCCTTATATAGTGGCAGGATTGCATGATACCACAATATGTTGTGTTGTCAAGCCAAAGTTTTGCCCCCGAATGCCCTGACGGAACTGACGTTCTGACAGCCAATAACGGGCAGACTTTCGCATAATGTTCGCCTCTCAATCAAGAAAAAAATTCGTTCCGGCGGATTTTTTAGCCCAGAAAACCTGGTTGTACCTTCGCACGGGAACGCGTGGTTGTGATACAATCGGGCCTTCCGCACAGAGTCAAGTTAGAAATGAGCCGAAAGGAGCACGGGACAATGGAGATAACGCATTGTGGTTCGGAAAGATATGTACAGTATTCAGCGGGCTGGGGGAGGGTTTTCGGGACTTTCTTGAGGTTTCTCGCGGTGTTGGCGGGCTGTCTGACTATCTTTTGGATGGGTGATGGGCGGGCGGAGGGGATTCCGTCGAGGACTATCCCGCACCAATTCGGCGTGAACATACATTTCGTCGAGCCGAAGGAGAAGGACATTGGGATGATTGCGGATGCGGGGTTTCGGTTCATCCGCATGGATTTCGCGTGGAGCCACGTCGAGCGGGAGAAGGGGAAGTACGATTTTTCCGGCTACGGGCGGCTCGTCAACTCGCTCGCGAGACGGAAGATCCGTCCACTTTTCATCCTGGACTACGGTAACAGGCTCTACGACAACGGCTCGGCGCCATATACCGAGGAGGGCAGGGCGGCATTCTGCAAGTTCGCGGCAGCGGCGGCAAAACGTTTCGCGGGGAAAGGAATCATCTGGGAAATCTGGAACGAGCCGAACCTGGACCAGTTCTGGAAACCGAAAGCCAATGTCGAGGACTATTGCGCTTTGGCGGTGCAGGTCTGCAAAGCCCTTTGGGAAGCGGACCCCAAATGCTGCATCGTCGCCCCGGCGACTTCGCGGATTGACCTGAAGTTCATCGAGAAGGTTTTCCGGGCGGGCATTCTCGAGTGGCTTGACGGCATAACAGTTCATCCCTATCGGGGGAATGAGCCGGAGACTGTCGTGCCGGAGTATCAGAAATTGAGGGAGCTGATTGACAAATACGCCCCGAAAAAGAAGAAAGGGCTGCCGATCCTCTCCGGGGAGTGGGGATATTCGCTGTGGCATTATGGAGGAAACCCAATGTCGCCGGGAAAACAGGCGTCGTACGTCGCCCGGCAATTCCTCGTGAACCTGATGAACGATGTTCGGCTGAGCATCTGGTACGACTGGCACGACGACGGTCCCGACCCAAAGGAGACCGAGCACAACTTCGGCATCGTAACGTACAATTACGACCTGAAGCCCTCCTATCTCGCGGCGAAGACTTTGCTCCACTCGTTGAGCGGGATGACCTTCACGAAGCGCCTGCCACTGGAATCGCCAAGCGATTATGCCCTGTTATTCTCCGGCGGCAAGAGGCAAGTCGTCGCGGCCTGGACTACGGAGAAGCCGCACGCGGTGCGTCTGCCCGTCCCGGGAAAGGCGGTAAAGCTCTTCTCCATGACCGGAGAGGCGCTCTCCATCGAGGGAAAAGGAAACACCGTGCCGGTCAAGCTGAGCGAGGAACCGCAGTATATCGTTATCGCCTTGCCGTGAGATTGGCGACAACCCGGCGCCTTTCGACGGAGGGATTCGCGGAGGATGGAACTTCGGCTTCGGCTCCTTTCCGGGGTCGGCGGAGCAATGCATCCCCCAGTTGTGGGCGGTGAAGCTCCTCGGCAATCCCGGCATCCTTCCCACGCGGACAAAACCGCAGTCGCTCATGAACTTCGTTCCCCCGGAGACCCCGCCCGAAGGCGGGGCTGCGTATCGGTCATTTCCATAGCAGAAGCCGGATTTCGTGTTCTCTCGCCAGGACGCGAAGGTGCCAAGGACTCTTCCCGCCTGAGGGGTAAGCCCCAGCACGCCGAAGGAACCTTGGAGCGCGGCAGCGGAGCTACCCCGCCTTCGGGCGCGGCGCACTCTGCGTCCTCTGCGGCGAGTCCCTCCCGGGAAGAAGCCGCGCTACCCGCGCGAGCAAACCTGTTGACATGGTTCCGGTGGTATGGTATGAGAACGCCTTAATTTGTCGGCGGCGCCCGGCGCCCCCGGTTTGGGGGAACGTTAATGAGATTTGACGTGTTGACTCCTTTGGTGCGTGCAGAAACAAGCCGCCGCACACGACAATTCGCGCCGAACAAACGGCGGCGTTGAGGAACGATGCGGTTCACCATCGAAAACCAGCAGCTTGAGTCGAGCCTCCTCAAACGGGTGGAGGAGATGATTGAGCAGTCTCCCTCCGTCTGCTACCAGTGCGGGAAATGCTCCGCGGGCTGCCCTGTCCACTTCTTGATGGATATCCCGCCGAACGTCGTGGTTCGCCTGCTCCAGCTCGGCCAGATTGACCGGGTGCTCGAAAGCCGCACGATATGGGTTTGTTCCTCCTGCATCACGTGCTCCACCCGCTGTCCGAAGGAGTTCAAGATTGCGGAGTGCATGGACGCCCTTCGTGAGCTCGCCCTCGCCACGGGAAAGGACACGCCGTCGGAGAAGGACATCAAGCTGTTCCACAAGGTCTTCATGAGCAACATGCGGCGGTTCGGCAAAGTTCACGAGGCGAGCATCGCCGCGTTCTATAAGCTGAAGAGCCGCCATTTCTTCGCGGACGTCGGCGCCGGAATGAAGATGTTCTTCAAGGGGAAAATCAAGCCCCTCCCGCATAGGACCAAAGGAGTCAAGGAAATCCGGGCGATGTTCGAGGCCGCCGGATACGGGAAAAAGGAAGAATTTCCTGCGGAGGAAAAGGAAGGGCATACTGCCGAGCCTTCTTCCGCTGAACAGGGCTTTTGACGATGAAGGTAGGCTATTATCCGGGCTGTTCGCTTCACGGGATGGCCATTGATTTTGGAAAATCTACAGAAGCCACTTGTGAGGCGCTCGGGATCGAACTTCAAGAAGTCCCCGATTGGAGTTGCTGCGGGGCTTCCGCGGCTCACTCCACGAGCCACCTATTGGGACTGGCTCTCCCCGCGAGAAATCTGAGTCTGGCGGAGGAGGCGGGGCTTGAAACCGTGCTGGCGCCGTGCGCCCTCTGCTCCAACGCCATGAAGAAAACCCACGAGCTGATTCTCTCCGACAAAAAGCTCGCCGGAGAGGTCGCCCGCGTTGCCGGTCGCGAATACCACGGCGGCGTCAGGGTTCTCAACATCATTCAGATTTTCCTCGAATACGGTCTCGACGAGCTTGCGAAGAAAGTGGTGTCGCCGCTCGGAGGGTTGAAGGTGGCGTGCTACTACGGCTGCTTGCTCACCCGCCCGCCCGATTTGCTCAAGTTCGACGACCCGGAGCAGCCCGTTCTCATGGATGAGGTCTGCCGGGTCCTCGGGACAGAGCCGATTGACTGGGGATTCAAGACCGAGTGCTGCGGCGCCGGCTTCTCGATGAGCCGGACGGACTTAGTGTGCGAGCTTTCGCGGCGAATCCTCGAAAACGCCGTCAACAACGGCGCGGAAGCTATCATCGTGGCCTGCCCGATGTGCCAGTCCAACCTCGACATGCGCCAGAAGAACATCAATAAGATGTTCGACACTTCGTTCGATATTCCTATCGTTTATCTGACGGAATTGGTCGGACTGGCGGTGGGCGTGAAGCCGAAGAAGCTCGGACTGAAAAAGCATTTCGTCAACGCGATGAGGCTGACGGAGCGCACGGCATCAGCGCAACCGAAGGAAGTTGTCGCGGGACGTTGAACGGTTTTGCGGCTTGGGCGCAGGGCATTCGGCCTTCGACAAACATAACGAACATCAACTCGCTTCTGATCGTCAGAGGAATGAGGAAGTCAGAGGAAGTAAGGATGGAACACTCCGATGATCAGGAGGGATGAGACGATGAAAAACCACGCAGCAGTTGCGACGGTCCTTGCGATTTTGCTGGTCGGCACGCCACTTTTCGCCGAGGAACCCCGGAAGATGGAGCTCCGGATGCAGCCGGGCGAGTCGGTGAATTATGCGCTCCATGTGGACATGCGGACCGATTACACGAGGCAGAGCTCCAGAGGCCCCGAACAGCGCACCCTGCTCTTCACTTCGGACATGAAAGTCCTCATTCGGTGCACGCAAGTCTCCGAGGACGGCGTGATCCACGTCGAGATTACGTATCCCGATTTCACCATGCAGACCTCCATCACCGAGCAAGGGGGAACAAGCCGGATCATCAGCGACCGCGACGGCGCCCGGTCGTACGCGGACGGGAAACTCCAGGAATCCATCACCTGGGAGGCGCTCGAGAAGCAGGGCAGACCCAACCTGAGAAAGCTCTTCGGCTCCATAATCACATTCAGCGTTGACAGGAGGGGCAAAGTCCTGGACGTGCAGTTCCCCCCGGGGCTGGCGGAGCGCTTCCCTGGCGTGGATACAAAGCAGTTCTTTCGGCAGCAGATTGTATTCCCCGAAGTCGCCATAACCCCCGGCACCGAATGGAATGAGACCAGCGAGAGAGAAGCCCCTCGGGGCCCGGGTCCCCTCGACGGTAAGATCATGATTGACGAAGCCGTCTATCAATACCAGCGGAACGAGAAGGCCTTCGAGAGGGACTGCGCCCGAATCGAGATACTCGTCAAAAGCAGACCGAAAGAGAAAATCCCGAATCTGACCGAATTCAAGCAGACCAATGAGGGCTGGGCTTTGGCGGACCTCCGGAGCGGCCAACTCGTCCAATCCCAGATGAAGATTGCCCAGGAAATGAGGGGGACCCCGGGCGGAATTAAGACCGAGGTTAGGACGACCGGCGAGATCAGGACGAGCCTGGTCGAACCCGCCGCTGCAAGACCGCCCCCAACGGAGACGCCCCCGCAAAAAGCCCCAACGGAAACGAAGTCAGGAGTTCAGTGAATGTCGAGAGTCGGCGTTTTTATATGCCATTGCGGTGAGAATATCGCGCGGACTGTGGACTGCACGAAAGTCGCCGCCGAGACCGCCAAGCTCCCCGGTGTTCTCGTCTCACTGGACTACAAATATATGTGCTCCGATCCGGGGCAGAACATGATTAAGGACGCGATCCGGGAGCAGAAGCTCGACGGGGTCGTCGTCGCCGCCTGTTCTCCCCACATGCACGAGCCGACGTTCCGCGCCGCCGTCGCAGAGGCCGGGCTGAACCCCTTCCTCTGCGAGATGGCGAACATCCGAGAGCACTGCTCCTGGGTGCATACCGACCGTGAGCTTGCGACGGAGAAAGCCATTGACCTCGTCCGCGTCATGGTCGAGAAGGTCAAAAGAAACCAGGAGCTTTTCCCGATTAAGGTTCCCATCACCAAGCGGGCTTTGGTCATCGGCGGCGGCATTGCCGGCATTCAGGCTGCCCTCGACATCGCCGCTGGCGGGCACGAGGTGATTCTCGTCGAGAGACAGCCCTCCATCGGCGGCAACATGGCTCGCCTCTCGGAGACTTTCCCGACGCTCGACTGCTCGCAGTGCATCCTTACTCCGCGCATGGTCGAGGTCGCCCGAGACCCTCGCATCACCCTCTACACGTACGCAGAAGTCGAGCAAGTCGAGGGCTTCATCGGGAACTACAAGGTCAAAATTCGCCAGAAGGCAAAATCCGTCAACGCCGACCTCTGCAACGGCTGCGGCGATTGCTGGAACAAATGCCCGCAGAAGAAAATCCCCTCGGAGTTCGACGCGGGCTTGGGGTATCGCACAGCCATTTACGTCCCCTTCCCACAAGCGGTGCCCAACACGCCGGTCATTGATCGGGAGCGGTGCATCAAGTTCCTCAAAGACAAGTGCGGCGTCTGCGCGAAAGTCTGCACCCGCGGCGCCATTGATTACGCCATGCAGGACGACATTATCGAAGCGGAGGTCGGCGCCATCGTCGTCGCCACCGGCTACGACCTCTACGGCATCGGAAAGGACCAGCCCAACGCCCACTGGAAAGGCTACGGCGAGTACAACTACGACGCCTATAAGGACGTCATCAACGGCATTCAATTCGAGCGGCTTCTTTCGGCCTCCGGCCCGACTCAAGGGGCGGTTCGCCGCCCATCCGACGGCAAAGAGCCGAAATCCGTCGTCTTCATCGCCTGCGTGGGCTCCCGCGATCCCGAGAAAGGTCTTGAATACTGCTCGAAGATTTGCTGCATGTACATCGCCAAGCACGCCATGCTCTACAAGCATAAAGTCCACGACGGGAAGCCGTATATTTTCTATATGGACATCCGCGCCGGCGGAAAGAATTACGAGGAGTTTGTCCGCCGCGCCGTCGAAGAAGATGGCGTCCTCTATGTCCGCGGACGAGTCTCGAAGATTTATAAGGATGGCGACCAATTAGTCGTCGTCGGAGCGGACACGCTCTCGAATTCGCAGGTCCAGGTTCGAGCGGACTTAGTCGTTCTCGCAACGGCGCTCGTACCGCACCGGGACGCTTACGAACTCGCGCAGAAGGTCGGCATCGCCTGCGGCTCGGAGGGATTTTATTCCGAGGCTCACCCCAAGCTCCGCCCCGTCGAGACAACCCGAGCAGGAGTCTATCTCGCGGGCGCATGCCAGGCGCCGAAGGACATCCCCGAAGCGGTGGCTCAAGCGAGCGCCGCCGCCTCGAAAGTGCAATTGCTTTTCTCGTCCGCCGAGCTGGAGCGCGAGCCAATCGTCGCTAAGGTCAATGAGACCACCTGCGCCCACTGCCGCAACTGCATCCGCGTCTGCCCCTACTCGGCGATAACCGACAAGGAAATCCGGGACAAGAGGGGCAACCTCGTCAAGATTGTCGCCGAAGTCAACGAGGGGATGTGCATGGGGTGCGGAACGTGTGTTGCCGTTTGCCCGTCGAAATCCATTCAGCTTGCGGGCTTCAACGACGAGCAGCTCTTCGCGGAAATCACGGCTCTCGGCAGCGGATAGACCACCCTTTCTGCATTTCAGGAGCGCTAATGGGAAGCAACGAAACGAAAACCGAAGAAAAACCCGTCGCCACCGAAAAGGAATGGCAGCCGAAAATCATCGCCTTCGTCTGCAACTGGTGCACGTACGCCGGCGCAGACCTCGCGGGCACGAGTCGCATTGTTTACGAGCCGCATGTTCGGGCCATCAAGCTCCCCTGCTCCGGACGGATTGACGTCTCGTTCATCATCAAAGCCTTCGAGCAAGGCGCCGACGGCGTCATGGTCTCCGGCTGCCACCCCGGCGACTGTCATTACACCGCCGGCAATTACCACGCCCGACGACGATTCGCCGGTTTCCGCGATTTGCTGGAGTTCTGCGGATTCGACATGCGCAGAGTCATCTTCAGTTGGGTCTCCGCTGCCGAAGGGAAAAAATGGGCGGACCTCGTCAACGAAGTCGTGGCGAAAATCAGAGAACTCGGACCCTTCAAGGAATATCAGAAACTCCTGGCGTAGCTCGCGACATCGAGCAGGACGCGATTTCAAGATTCAGTTGAGCCAATGATTGAGCAGATAAGAGAAACAGCGAAGAAGTTACTGACGAGCGGCGATGTGAAAGTCGTCATCGGCTACGAGAATGGCGGCCTCCCCCAGACGACTCGCCCTGTTTTCATCACCTCGCCGGACGAGGTCGAGCGCCTCGTCTGGAACAAGCATTGCTATGCTAACCTGGCGAATTTCCTGACGAGGAAGGAGGTTGTCTCCCTCGGCAAGCCCGCCATCATCGCCAAGGGCTGCGACGTGAAAGCCATCACGGTTCTCATTCAAGAAAGCCAGATCAGGCGAGAGAACGTCGTCATCCTCGGCGTTACCTGCACGGGAGTCGGCGAGCCGCCGCTCTCCAAATGCCCCATCTGCGACGTGAACACGCCGCGAGACCACGACCATCTCTTCGGAGACAAGATTCCTCCGAAAACTGACATCAACAAATTCGCCGACGTCGACGAATTTGAGAAAAAGTCGCCGGAAGAGCGATGGGAGTTCTGGGAAAAGCAGTTCGCCAAATGCATAAAGTGTTACGCCTGTCGGCAGGTCTGCCCGCTTTGCTATTGCGAGGTCTGCATCGCCGAGAAGAATCGCCCGCAGTGGATTGAAACCGGCAGCCACACCCGCGGCAATTATCATTGGAATCTCGTCCGCGCGTGGCATCTCTCCGGAAGGTGCATTGATTGCCTCGAATGCGAAAGAGCCTGCCCGGTTGGCATCCCGCTCTCCCTTTTGAATCGGCGCCTCGCCAAGAGCGTCAAAGAGCGGTTTGGATACGAACCGGGCTACGATAAGGAAGCCGCGCCGCCATTCACCGACTTCAAGCAGCAAGACCCGCAAGAGTTCATTAAATGAGCAGCGATAACCAGGAAAAGCTCAGCATCCGAGAGGGGGAAAAGAGAAGCCCCATCAGCCTGAAGGCTCTCC
>CAZFAP010000009.1:0-50265 GCA_964516325.1 uncultured Verrucomicrobiota bacterium | reverse complement strand
CGCGGTCGTTCCTTCTTGTGGCTTCAAACCCCGATGCCCTGCGGGAGCATTACAGCTCCCAGGGGGTTGACCTGTCGAACGTGGACATATACGGACCGTACGAGGGAGCGCTCGACAACACAGGCGAGCCAGTCGAGTTGCGTGTCGAGGGCGGCGGGAGGCTGATTCGATTTCGGTACAACGATGGCGGGCAATGGCCCGCGGCCGCGGACGGCACGGGGCACTCTCTCGAACTGCTCAGCCCCTTCTACGACCTCGGCGAGCCGGAAAGCTGGGAGATCAGCAAGCTCGTCGGCGGCACTCCGGGAAGCGCCGGGCGATTCACGATTCCAACGTTCAATCCCGTCTCAAATTTGCCGAGCATAGATTGGACAAAGGAAGGCTTCGACGATTCCAAGTGGACTGGGGCTGTAACGCCTGTCGGGTACGACGCGGATGGGATATTCCCCATCACCACAGAGATTCCTGACATGCGATACAACTACAGCACAGTCTATCTGCGCTTTTCCTTTGACCTGGACAGCCCTGAAGGGATCGAGGCGTTAATCCTGGAGATGTTCTATGAGGATGGCTTCGTAGCCTATCTCAATAGTTGGGAGATCGCCCGCAGTTCCACAGTCGGAGGGGCGCCGGGTGTTCCGCTCGCCTACAGTGTTGGGTGCACCAACCGCTCGCCGGAGCCGTCGTCCTACGATTCCTTCGACGTAACCTCGCACGCCTATCGCCTTGTGTCAGGGCGCAACTGGCTCGCCATCCACGGGGTCAACACGAATGCCTCCAGCAGCGATTTCATTATCTCCGCCCGTCTCATTGCGCGGTGGGGCGGCGTGGACACCGTCCTTGTTGACGAGGATGACAGCTCTCTCTATTTCAAGGGGACGGACGAGCCAGTGGCGGGACAGGGCGGCGACGAGGACCCGCTGCACTACAAGCCCGGCGCCCGCAACCACCACCCCGTCGTCATCAACGAATTCCTCGCCAAAACCACGACCCCCGACGAGGGCGACTGGCTCGAGCTTTATAACCGAAGCGACCAGCCCGTGCAAATCGGCGGAATGTACCTCAGCGACGACGCCGATATTTTGACGAAGTTCACGATACCGGGGGCGGAGATGCTCCAACCCGGCGATCACCGCGTCTTCACACGGGCGGACCTTGGGTTTGGTCTTTCGTCCTTCGGCGAGAAAATCTTTTTGACAGCCGCAGACCTCGCTCATGTGATTGACGCATCAAACTACGGGGAGCATGTCCTGCCGGAAGTCAGCTATGGTCGCTACCCCGACGGCGCCGACGACTGGTACTTCATGCCGGCCCCCTCTCCAGACGACGTGAATTCTCTGGAACTCGAGGACTCCATTGTCATCAATGAGATTATGTATCACCCGATCACAGAGGATGACAGGGACGAGTACATCGAACTCTACAACCGCGGCGCGACGACCGTTAACCTGTCGGGTTGGCGAGTGAGTAAGGCTGTGGACTTCGCGTTCAGCCCCGGCGCCGAGCTGGCGTCCGGAGATTATCTTGTCGTGGCAAAGGACCCCGATCACATCCGCACGAAGTATGGAATTGACAACGTTGTCGGTCCCTATGACGGCGTTCTGGCGAACGACGGCGAAAGCGTCCGGCTGCGAGACCAGTACGACAATCCGATGGAGGTTGTGCGCTACTACGACGGAGGCGCCTGGCCCGAAAAGCCCGACGGTGAGGGGTCGAGTCTGGAGTTGATTGACCCGCGGGACGACAATAATGTTCCGCACGCCTGGGCGGCGAGCGACGAGACCGGCAAGTCGAGTTGGACGCTGTTTTCACACACCTCAACGCTCACGAATTGGTGGGTGCAGCCGGACAACGAGTTCCACATGTGCTTGCTACACCGGGGCGAGGCGCTTGTGGATGCATTGAGCCTCTCGCAGGGCGGCTCGCAGTATCTCTCCAATGGCTCCTTTGAGTCCGGCACAAGCGGCTGGGCCATCGAAGGGACGCACATTGATTCGTTTGTAACCGACGAGGACAGCACCGACGGTTCCTATTCCCTTCACATCGTTTCCAGCGGGCGAGGCGACACTTCCCCAAACCGCATCGAACATGACACCTCGTCCCTTTCCGCCGGGCAGACCTACACCATCGGCGGTCAAGCCCGCTGGCTGAGCGGCTCCAAGTGGCTTCTGGTGCGGACGCACGGTCAGGGGATGGCAAAGGCGGTCGAGATGCAAGTCCCTGAAAAGCTCGGCACGCCCGGAAAGCAGAACGGCGCCTTTGCCCTGAATCGCGGACCGAGCGTGACGGATGTCCAGCACAGCCCGATTGTCCAGAAGCCGGGGACGACCGTGAAGGTCACGGCCCGCGTCTCGGACACAGACGGGCTGAGCAGTGTGCAGCTCCTTTATCGGGTTGACGGGACGGGGCCTTACACCGCCGTGCCGATGACGGAGACGAGTTCGGGCAGCGGCATTTACACGGGTCAAATCCCCGGACAAACCAGCGGAACGGTCATCGCCTTCTATGTCCGGGCGACGGACGGGCAGGGCGCCAGCAACGCCTTCCCGCCCGACCCGGATTATCAGCAATGTTTGTATCAGGTTGTTTCCGCAAAACTCTCCAACTTCCCCGTGTATCGGATTTTGCTCCCGTCCGCCACAAGGCAGAAGCTCAGCACCCGCCCGAGGATGGACAATCATCTCCTCCCGTGTGCCTTCATCTACGACGACACAGAGGTCTATTACCTCTCCAAGCTCCGCTTCCGCGGCAGCCCGTTCATTCGCGGAACGGGCGACCCGGTGTCCGGCAAGTTTGCTCTGCGTCTCCGCTTCCCGGCGGACAAACTCTTCCACGGGCGAGCGGAAATGAATCTGGACACGATGGAGCCGGGTCGCAACCCTTCGCTCCAAAGCGAGCGGATTGCTTACTGGATATGCCGGAAGATTGGAGTACCGTGGAGCAACATCCAGTTTGTCCGCGTGCTCTGCAACCAGACCGACCACGGCTTGTACGGCGACGTGCAAAAAGTGGACGCGGATTACGCCTCCTTCTGGTTCCCCAACGACGACGAGGGCTACCTCTACAAAATAGATGACTGGTTTGAATTCAACGACAGCGGCGGTTTCAATAACCGCGACGCCGACCTTAGTTGGTGGGGACAGAACAAAGAGTTGTACCGCTGGAATTACGAGACCCGCAGCCACGACAACGCGGACAATTTCCAGCCCATCATGGACCTCGTGCAGAAGATGAACTCGCCGGACGCGCAGTACGTGTCGGCGGTGTCCTCCATCATGGATGTCGAGGAGGTCCTCAAGGAAATGGCGGTCCGGCACATCGTCGGCGACTGGGATAGCTGGGGATACAACCGCGGCAAAAACAATCTGCTCTATCAGCGCCCCTCCGACGGGCGCTTCGTCCTGATCCCGTGGGACATTGACTTCGTGCTCGGCAGCGGCTCCGGTCCCACAAGCTCTCTTACCGAAAGCGGTCTGTACGGTTTCAACCGCCTGTTCTCCTCGTTCGGAAGCCTCTACGACCGGATTCTGCGGGACATTGCAAAGGGACCCCTATCGCCCGGCGCCGCCGACGGCTACATGGACCGCACGTACCAGCTCCTGTCGCAGGAGGGAGTCGGGGTGCAGAGCCCCGAGGGCATCAAGTCGTACCTCGCTGCTCGCCGCGCCTTCATCCTCGGTCCCCCGGTGGCGATCACGACGAATGGCGGCATGCCTCTCGTAACGACGGATCCGAACGTCGTGCTGACCGGCTCCGCGCCATACGACGCGGAGGTCATAGCCCTCAACGGCAACCCCATCATGCCGGTCTGGACAAGTTCAACGAGTTGGGCTCTTTACGGCGTGGTGTCGTATGGCGTCAATGACCTGACGGTTGAGATCTTCGACGCCCAAGGCGGGAGCCTCGGCACAGCCCAGATCACCATAACCGTCAATCCTTTCACCATCCACACGGTTCGTCCGCAAACTCCCGGGGTGTACCTCGAGTGGTACAGCATTCCGAGGCGGGAATATACCGTCATCGCTGGCGAAACCCCAACGCCCGGAACCATCATCGGGATTGACCTCAAAGCCACAGGGGCAACCCTCGGCTTCCTCGACGAGAACGCCGACTTTTATCCGCAGCGCTATTACCGCGTGCAAATTCAGCCGCCGAAATTCGAGCCTGGGCTGAAAGGCGAATACTTCAGCGGCATGAACTTCAACACATCGGCCCTGACTCGCGTGGATAACGTCGTGGACTTTGATTGGGGCGACGGCTCGCCTGCTCCACAGGTTCCGGCAAACCAGTTCTCCGCACGGTGGACCGGCTTCATCGTCATCAGCACCTCCGGAAATTACACCTTCTGGACAGATTCCGACGACGGCGTGCGGCTCAAAGTCGGGGAGAACTTCGTCATCCAGAACTGGACCGACCACGCCCCGACGTGGGATTCGGGAAGTATCTACCTGTCAGCGGATGAGCATGCCCTGGTTCTCGAATTCTACGAGAACGGCGGCGGCGCCGTCATGCAACTCCACTACCAGGGACCGGGCATCGCCCGCCAGACCATCCCCACCAACGTGCTTCTGCACGAACCCTTCTAACCCTTCGCCGCAGCGAGGACTCACCGCCGAGAGCGCGGGGGGCGCAGAGAAGAAGAAGTCCGACGGGATAACCCCGCCGGGGGCCGCGACAGGATAAACGGGATTCTCCCGCTGCATGAGCCGCACCCTATGGCCCCGTTGACTTTCAGCCCGCCAATTTGATAATATTCGTCCGTCGCCAGTAGCGACGCCGGGGGGTGATCGCCGAAGGCAACGCACCTCGCCAGTGGCGCCGGCGGGTTGCGCGGAGCATAGACGGCGTGGCCGCCTTGCCCTGGAACACCGACAGCCGCATTCTAATCTGCGGCCGGGGCCATTGCCCCGGTTAACCCGGCCGACGACACGCGAACAAACAACATTCGCCAGCGGACCGGCCACGTAAATGACGAACCGTGAGGCTATGGGAATATGGACGTTCCGCTTCTCGACTTACGTCTGCAATTCAATTTGATCGCCGAGGAAATCCGCCCGGCCATCGAGGAGGTCCTGCAAAAGCAGAGCTTCATCCTGGGACCGACTGTCGCTGCGTTTGAAAAGGACATCGCTGCCTATTGCGTAGCCAAGCACGCCGTCGGCGTTTCGTCCGGAACGGACGCCCTTTTGGTTTCGCTCATGGCCCTCGGCGTCGGTCCCGGCGATGAGGTAATCACCACGCCTTATACCTTTTTCTCGACCGCTGGGTCCGTCTCCCGTGTCTGCGCGAAGCCAGTTTTCGTTGACATTGACCCACGCACTTTCAACATTGACCCCAGCCAAATCGAAGAGGCAATCACGGAAAAGACGAAAGCCATCATCCCCGTTCACCTTTTCGGTCAATGCGCCGATATGGACCCGATCCTCTCGCTGGCGAAAAAGCATAACTTCAAGGTCATTGAGGACGCGGCTCAGGCTATTGGCGCGAAGTATAAAGGCCGAAACGCGGGGACTATGGGGGACCTCGGATGCTTTTCCTTTTTCCCGTCCAAGAACCTCGGCGGGTTTGGTGATGGTGGGATGGTCGTGACGGACAACGCCGAACTCGCCGAAAGGGTCGCCTTGCTTCGCGCCCACGGGAGCAAGCCGAAGTACTATCACAGCGTGATAGGGGGGAATTTCCGGCTCGACGCGCTCCAGGCGGCTGTCCTGCGTGTCAAGCTGAAGCATCTCGACTCATGGACCGAAAGGCGCCGCCGCAACGCCGCTCTCTATGACGAGCTTTTCAAGCCGCTGTCTGTTACGATGCCATTTATCCAAGAGCACAACTTCTGCATCTATAACCAGTACGTCATCCGGATAAGGCAGAGAGACAAGCTGATGTCTTTCCTGAAGGAGAAGGGAATTGGTTGCGAGATATATTATCCGTTGCCTCTTCACCTTCAGAAGTGCTACGAGCATCTGGGCTATCGGAAGGGCGACCTTCCGGAGTCGGAGAAAGCCGCTGCGGAATCCGTGGCGATACCTATTTTCCCGGAACTAACCGAACAGCAACAGCGGTACGTTGTCGAGCAGATCGCCTTGTTCCTCGAGAAGGAGCACGGTTCTTGAGACTGGGGGTTCACGAGAGAGCCACATGCCCGAGGTATTTCGGGCGAGGCTCCTGGGTGGCAAAGGATTTAGAAAGGTGAAGACCTTCCGGGTCCGTCGGACAGAACGTGGAGAAGAAGTCCGGTGCTTCACCCGTGCTCTCCGCGCGGGTATGGCGGGTACGTTTTTCTTCTTGCTGATCGGCAGCGGTGCCCTGAACCCTCTCTTTGCCGAGACAGTTCGGGCACAGTCGGAGGTTCGCCTCTCAGCACCGCGTGGCGTCTTTGTTGGCGGTGACGGAAACATTTACATCGCCAGCCCCGGCAATAATAGCATCGTCCTTCTGAGGGAGCGCCCACGGCTCAAATTCGAGGATGAGGTCCCCTACGCCTCCTCATTCGAGCCCTATTGCGTAATCGTGGGCGAAAAAGAGGGAAGACTCAGCCGCCCCTGTGACGTGGCCGTGGATTCCGCGGGACGCGTCATCGCCACGGATACCGGAAATAACCTGGTGAAAATCTACGCGGACCTCGCTGACCCGCGTCGCTACTCGGTCCAGGTCATCCGAGGAGGAGCAACCGGCAGATTTTCCTCGCCGGAAGGCGTCGCGGTGGATGAGCGGGGCAACATCATCGTGTTCGACACCGGCAACGGCCAGATCCACATTTTCTCTTCTGAGTTGAAGCCGCTCGCGGTATTGTCCGGCGGCGCTGACCGGCCGCTTCCCGACATGAACCAACCACAAAGCAAGCCTCGCGGATTTCTCAAGGCGCCCATTGCCGGTTGCTCCTTCGGAAATGGCTACCTGGTGGTCGCCGACAGGGCGTTGCCGACCTATTCTGTATGGAAGTACGACCCCGTGTCGCCGCGGTCCGAGACGTGTCGGTTCGTTGGTTACGGCCCCGTGATAGACGATGTCTTCAACTTCTTCATCCGGGACATCGCCTACGATCCCGGGCAAGGATACCTCGCGTACATCGGGAGCAACTTTCCTTTGAAGGACGCAGCATTCCTTTACTTTCGGACGGTTGATGGCGAGGACCTGACCACTCTGCTCGGCGGGAGCATCCCCTGTTCGCTTCACGTCCCGCTGCTCGGGTGGCTGGATAACCCTTCTGGGGTGGCCTTCGGCCCCGGCGGACATCTCTACATTGCTGATGCAGCCTCCGATTCCGTACAGAGGATCAATCGCGAGAGTTTCAATATCCTGAACTCCCCCGTCAGCGTTGAGGTCCAGCGAACCCGCGCCATCCTCAAATATCACTCGACTGCCAGGGTTCCCACGGAACTGGAATACGGCTCTGTCCCGCCCCATATCGGGCAGGTCGGCCCCCTTGAGCAGAGTTCCACCGACCCCGCGGAAGTCTTTGCCCACAGGGTTCAGCTCACAGGGCTCCTTCCCTCGACTCGATACGCTTTCCGCTACCGTTTATCGTCCGACATCTTTTGCAGTATCGGCGGCAAATGCCTCCCCAACTTCTCCAGAACCCGCTTTTTCGCCACCGAATCGGCGCCTCAGAGAATTGACTACCTCGATTTTCCCCTGACGGTTCTGCTTTTCACAAACCTGGTCGAGGAGACCTCGTCGTCGGGCTCACCCCCGGCCGACGTCAAGGACCCTGGCCCCCTGACCAGCGAGCAGATTAAACACGTGCGGTCGCAACTGGAGGCGGCTCGCCTCTTTTTCTGGGTAAACTCGCGGATGACCTGCAACCTTAAGCCGAAGCTCGTCGTTGTCAACGAGAAGCTTCGGGCGCCAGTCCTGCCCGCGCTCAAAACCGGCGGGGGAGAGATGCGCAATCTGGATACTTTCCTACAAACCCTGAATGGCCTCGTTCGGAAATACGCCGGTTCGGGTCCACCCTCCTCTCGCAATGTTTTCATCGTCTCCGCCGTCAGGGCTTACGACCCACAGGCTCGCCGTTTCGTGATGCGAGAATCGAGCCCCATCACATGCGGCGTAGAGGAGACGGGCGGAGGATTCTCCCTCTTCAGCTACGCCGACGACAGCACCTGGCGCTTCGTTCAAGGCTATCAAAGACAGCTTTCCGTGATGCATTTGAACTCGGGCAAAAGCGATTCTCTTTCCTGTTTGGTCGAAAGCCCCGATTCGGACCGCTCCATGGTTCTCTGGGATTCCGTCGCCGATCTGGCAAGGGCGCTCGGGAGACAGGGGTGGTTGTCAAACCGCTACGGAACCCTCAAGACGACCGCTGACAATGACGAGGACGGCGTCCCCGACGACGAGCCAGATTGTCCGCTCGATGAGAAAAGGTTCGGGACAAGTCCCCGCGCCAGGGACACCGACAACGACGGTGTCAGCGACCTGAACGAAGTCCTCTTCTCCCGGTGGGCGGATGGCTTCTCCATCGAGGGCGCAAAGGTCGTTGAGAATCATGCCAGGCCGTCTCCGTCACACGCGGATACCGATGGCGACGCAACCGAGGACTCCGCGGATAGCAACCCCTTGTGTGCGTTGCGCGATTCGATTCAAAGGCTTGACATTGCCGTTGATGGGAAAGTCGGCCTGGG
The DNA here is from genome assembly GCA_964516325.1 of uncultured Verrucomicrobiota bacterium. Classification (GTDB taxonomy): domain Bacteria; phylum Auribacterota; class JABMQX01; order JABMQX01; family JABMQX01; genus CAZFAP01. The sequence continues at coordinate 41,644 of CAZFAP010000009.1, read as the reverse complement.
CGAATGGGAGAAGACTTCCCCCCTCCGGATCGCGGATCCGCGGTTCAGCGGCACGCTTCGAGTCGCCTGGAATACGAAGCAGCTTTGCTTCTCACTGACGGGCGTGGGTCAGGGCCTTTCGCTGGGGCCGCCCTCCATAAGAATTCGTCTCGACGGTGCGGCGGACGGATTCTTGCGGGGTTCCGACAACCTTACGCTCGTGTTCGAGCCGACGGGCGGTGGCTCCTTTGCTATGCGCCAGGAACCTAATGCGCTTTGCTCCGCGCAAACCGAAGCCGCCGTCGGCAGCGCATGGCCCGACCTTTCCCAGGTCGTCTCCGCCTATACCTTGATTCAGGACAGCCTCCAGGCAGAGATTGCATTGCCCAAATCTCTAACAGTGGGGCTGAACCTCTTCGGCGGCGAAGAAATAGGTTTCGATTTCGAGATTCGCCCGGCAAAGTCGCCATCGTGGCTGCGGGTATTCGAGCCGTTGGCTCTCTTCCGCGGAACGCTTGCTCAGCCGCAGGCGGAGGTCGGGATGCCCGATTAGGCGCCGACTGCGTTGGCCCGCTTGGTCCCCAAGCCGGGCGGCTTCATTCGAAGGGTTTTCCGTTACAACTTCATTTTCAGGAGGTGAAATTGTCCAGATTCCTTGCAAAACCGACGATTCCATTGGAGGCGGGTATCTCTGACACCGTCTCTTCTCTTCTGAAGAAGATGGGAAAAACCGGATTCCAGGGGAGAAACCTTGCGCTCGCTGTCGAAGTCTGGGAGGAGATGCTGTCGGAGGGCGCCTTCGTGTTTCTCGGACTGGCCGGCGCCATGGTCCCCGCCGGAATGCGAAAACTCATCGCTCTGCTCATCCAGAAGCGATACATTGACTGTCTCGTTTCGACCGGCGCCAATCTTTTTCACGATGTCCATGAAAGCCTCGGTTTTCACCACTACATTGGAACAGCCGAGGTGGACGACGTTGAGCTAAAGCGGGAATGCGTGGACAGAATCCACAACGTCTTCGCTTCGGACACGGAGTTCCGAAAGACGGACAAATACATCCATGCCTTCACCCGAACCCTCTCCTTTTCCCGCCCGTATTCCACGAGAGAGTATTTCTATCTTCTCGGCGAACGCCTTTTGAAAGATGGCAAGGAGGAGGGGATAGTCTCCAGCGCGGCAAAGGCGGGCGTCCCGATTTACTGTCCCGCGGTCGGCGATTCTTCGATTGCCATCGCCATCTCCGCTTTTCCCGACACCCGTTCGTTCCTCTTCGACGTGTTAAAGGACGTGTACGAGAGCGCGAATCTCGTCATTTCGGCTCCAACGACCGGCGTGATTTACGTCGGCGGCGGCACGCCAAAGAACTTCGTCCAGCAGACGGAGGTTACTGCCTCCATCATGGGGGTGGATGTGCCGGGGCACAAATACGCCGTGCAAATTGTTGTTGATCCTCCTCACTGGGGCGGGCTTAGCGGCTGCACCTTCGACGAGGCCAAATCCTGGGGGAAAGTCGCCGCCAACGCATCCAAAGTGACCGTTTACTCTGATGCCACCATCGCCCTGCCGCTCCTCGTAACTGCGCTCGCCCAGAACCTGGCCAGAAAACGCCGCCGCAAGCCCTCGCTCGACATGGATATCTCAGGGAGAGAACTCCAAATTGGCAAGTAGTCCCTCAAAGTCCAACTTTGGCGACCTCCCGGAATCGCAGGCGACCTGGGGGGCCTCCCGTGTCGTGGTCTTCTCCGCTCCTTTCGGGCAATCCCTCACCTACCGCAAGGGCGCAGAAAATGCCCCGCAAGCTATCATAGAGGCATCCTGGAATCTGGAACTTCTGGACTTGGAACTCGGAGTCGAGCCCTCCTCGGCGGGAATCCATACCTATCCCAGGCCAACTCCGCAAGAGACTTCGTCCTTCGCCGCTATGGGGCATTGGGTCCATGAAACGGTTAGAAAAATCCTCGACGCGGGTAAATTCCCGGTCCTTCTCGGAGGCGAACACTCGGTTTCCCTGGGGAGCATCCGGTCCGCCGCGGAGGTTTTCGACGACCTGATGGTGTTGTGCCTCGATGCCCACGCGGACATGAGGGACGAGTACGAAGGAAACCGTTTCAGTCATGCGTGCGTGATGCGGAGATGCCTGGAGCTGGCTCCTCCCGTTCTCGTTGGCGTAAGGAGCATGTCAAAGGAAGAACTCGACTTCCTTTCCCAAACAGACGTCCGCGTTATCACGAGAGCGGAATTTCTCGATGACCAGAGCGCACTGGATCGAGTCCTGCAAGTTCTCTCCCCACACGTTTATTTGTCGGTGGACCTCGACGTGCTCGATCCGTCGGACATGCCGTCCGTGGGGACGCCTGAGCCGGGGGGCTTGGGCTGGTTTGACGTGCTCAGAATAATCCGATCCGTCGCAGCGCAAAGGAGAATCGTCGCCGCGGACTTCGTTGAGCTAAGCCCCATCCACGGAATGGCGGCTCCGGACTTTCTCGCCGCCAAGCTCGTCTATAAGACCATCGGCTACGTTCTGTTCGCGGACAAGCTGGACGAAAACCGGCGCCCGATTTGAGAGAGTGTCCGCTGGCCCCGGGACGAGGAACCGCTCGCCGTGTCCCCCTGTCTGGAAATGCGGGGCGGGACGGGCATAAGCCCTCGGTCATGGGTGGTGAAGTCCCCGGCCAATCCCGGGGTTCCCCGGATGGGGATAGAACCGCAGAGTCCGCCGAGACCCCGGAGGCGGGATGCCAGAAAGATGCATTCTCTGCGCCCTCTGCGCTCTCTGCGGTGAGCTCCTCGCGCAAGTGAGGGTTACGGGCTGGCTTACCGATTGACCCTGCCCCCCGAGCAGCTCGGATGCGCATGCAGAAAACCGCTTGACATCAGACCGAGACATTTGCTTTACTTAAGGCATGATCGCGGGGTGGAGCAGTCTGGATAGCTCGTCGGGCTCATAACCCGGAGGTCGTTGGTTCAAATCCAACCCCCGCTACCATTGCCTTGGATTCAGGGACAGGCACTTACGCCTGTCCCTTCTCTTTGCGCCGCAGCGTGCGATGATGGTGCGTTTCACGTCGTCCTATGCAGCCCTCTCCCTCGCAATGGTCCGACATCGGGGCTCCCGCCAAAATAGAAATTTGACTCTGAGCGAACGAGGTTCTATAAGTGCATGTTGAACATTCTCTTTTGCTAACGAACCTGTTCCAGAAGGAAAATCCGCCTGTCCGCAGTCCGAGGAGGCCCCTATGCTTACCAGGAAACGTATCCATGAGATCGTGCACCTCTCCGCTCCCGGCGACACCGCGAGCAGAGTTTTCAATCTGACCATCCTGACGCTGATCTTGCTCAATGTATGCGCCATCATTGCCGAAAGCGTCCAACCCCTCCATCAAAAGTATGCCCCGGTTTTCCACGACTTCGAGGTCATTTCGGTGGCGATTTTCACTATTGAATATCTGCTCAGGGTTTGGTCCTCCACGGTGTCCCCCGATTTTTCAAAGCCGGTCCTCGGGCGACTCCGCTTCGCCGTAACCCCGATGGCGATTGTGGACCTATTCGCCGTGCTTCCGTTCTATCTTCCCTTCGTCAGTCTCGACCTTCGTATCATCAGGATTCTGAGGATGTTCCGATTCTTCCGAGTTGTAAAGTTGGCACGCTACTCGTCCTCCCTTCGAAATCTCGGCAAGGTCGTCAAAGATAAGAAAGAAGAACTTCTTGTGAGCTTCTCCTTTGCCATGACCCTGCTGATTCTGGCGTCTTCGCTCATGTATTATGTCGAAAATCCTGCACAGCCCGGGGCCTTCTCCAGCATACCCGCCGCCATGTGGTGGGCTGTTACCACTCTCACAACGGTCGGCTACGGAGACGCCTATCCGGTCACTTCACTCGGCAAGCTCCTTGGCGGTGTGGTGGCCGTTCTGGGAATCGGGATGTTCGCCTTGCCCACAGCCATCCTCGGCGGCGGGTTCGTGGAACAACTCCAGCGGTCTCGCCGCTCGGTGCGCGTGTGTCCTCACTGTGGCCGCGAGATACCGTCGGCATGACGTCCTTGCCAGCGCCGCAGTCCGCCCAGAAACCCCGGCCGTCAGTCGTTGGCTGTCCGAACCAGCCCGACTGCCCCCTCGGGGCTTCGCCCAACGTGCGAGAGCCTTTCCAGGCCGCAGACCGAAAACTCCGGAGCTATTCGCCGACCCCTGTTCGCTCGTCCTTTTTTGTGCTATAATTTCGACCAGGAGGCTACGCCAAAGAAAGCTCATCGGCGTTTGTCGGGGGCAATCGCCCTTCTCATCGTCGCTTTCCCTTGCTATCGCGGTTGTTGCGAACAGGCGACGAAAGGGGCCCTTAGCCAACTCCGCACGGCTTGAGTAGGTCGAAGTGGTATTCCGGCGTTCAGAGGCATGGTTTTTTTCAGGAGTGGGCGGGTTTGCCGAAAACGCGGGCATTAGATCGAAGGGTTTTCCATTGCGATTTCTGACTCTCACTTTGTGTTTAACTTTGCTCGTAGTCGCTCCCTCTTCCCGCGGCTCGGAGTACCCTTTCACGTCCGTTGACATTTTCAGCCGGGATTCCGCTTCGGGCAGTACAAGCTACGATCCTCAATCCGACACCTACATCGTAACCGCCGACGGGCACGATATATGGGACACCGGGGATGATTTTCGATTCCTCTATGTGGAGATTTCCGGCAACTTCTCCGTTTCTGTCCGCGTGGACGAACCGGCGGGCGGGTGGCCGCACTCGTGGTCCAAAGCTGGCATCATGGTCCGCCAGGATTTGTCCCCCGGCTCCAAGGACGTCTATCTCGTGGCGACGCGGGACAATGGCGCCGCATTCCAGTGGAGGGACATCCCTGATTTCGAGGCTTCCTGGACAGGAGTTTCGGAACCCTCTAACCCGCTCACTTACCCGATTTGGTTGAAAATCGTCCGCGAGGGAAACCAATTCACCGGTTGGTACAGCCAGGATGGCACCTCCTGGACAAACCCGCCCCAGAACACTTACACGCTTTCGATGTCCAACCCCGTCCTTGTCGGCATCTGCCTTACAAGCCACCTCAGCGGCGTCTATGCGACGGCGACTTTTGGCGATTTTCACATTCCCGGTCTTGAGGCGTCCACGCTTGCCATTGCCCCTCCTGACCAAGTCGTCCACGAAGGAGACACGGTTGCTCTGGACGGGACAAAGTGCTGGAACGCCTCAGCCTTCTTCTGGGAGCAGGTCATCCTTGGAGACGAGCCGCAAGCCGTTCTTGTCAATCCCGATCACGCGGTCGCCCAATTTGTTGCTCCTGGGCTGGACGTTGGTGCGGTTCTGACGTTTCGGGTGACCGTCTCGGGCGCCACGGGTAAGGATTCCGCTACTACCCGCGTCACGGTCAAGGCGAGTAACGCCCCTGCAATTCCTCCGGGAGACTTCAGGGTGGAGCCGGGCAATCTGTCTGTGACACTCCGCTGGCAACCGATGCTCGACGCGGATAGCTACGTCATAAAGAGGGCTGAGCAGGCGCCGGGCGGAGAAACATCCGCCTTTCAGACCATACGACCTTCTGTCAAAGACACGGTCGCGGTGGATGAATACCTCGAAGAAGGCGTGACGTATTTCTACGTTGTGGCGGCCAGGAACTCCTTTCCGCCATACGAGGGCCCCCGGTCAACTGAACTCGCCGTTACGGGAATGCGAAATCTCGCTCGCCGCGCCGATACCGTGCCAATCGCCCTGGTGCCTGTCCCGACAGGCGGCGGGCTGAGAAACCTCAACGCCATCATGAACGGAATCCTCGAAGAGAATTATGACACGTTCGACGACTACCGGACCCTCGACGAAGACTGGTTTGGATACGCCTGGTCTGAACCTCTTTTCTTCGACCACATAGTCTATTGCGAAGGGCAGCATTTCGACGACGGCGGATGGTGGACGAGCCTGACGGTCCAGTTCAGCGACGACGGCGTTACCTGGAAGGAAGCCCCGAATGTCCAGATAACCCCGCCATACGATTTCACGGATTCTCGCTCCGGAAGACAGCCTTATTCCCGCTTTGACATAGCCTTTAAGCCTGTACGGGGGAGGCGCATCCGAATCTACGGGTCTCCGGGCGGGATTGCCCGCTTCACCTCTATCGCCGAACTCGAGGTTTACGGTAATCAGGGGCGGGGTCCACTGATGGTCTATGGAGTGGACCGGGTCGCGTCCGAATGGGGCACTGCTCTTCTCGACGCCAGCTACTCATTTTCAGCCCGGGGTCCGATTGTGTCCTATCATTGGCAGCAGACTGCTGGGCCGCCTGTAACAGTAAAGAATCTGAATTCGCCCATGGCCAGCTTTGTCGCCCCAGGCGTGGACGAAGACACTCTTCTCACATTTGCGGTCACCGCCGCTGACGGCACTGACACTGAAAGCGACGAGGTTCAGGTTCTCATCCGCAACATCGCCACGAGAGCCGACGCAGGTCGGGACATCAGTGCTCTGGAGAATACTCTGGTCCAGCTCGACGGTGCCGCCTCCGCGAGCACCTCCGGCGAGATGTCGGTCGAATGGACGCAGTTGTACGGCCCTCGCGTAACACTGTCCGATCCCCATTCTCTGCGGCCGATCTTCACGGCGCCTCTGATATGGCGGTTTTCGGAGAACCTGGTTTTCCAGCTCAGAGTTGACGACGGTCTTGCCCGCCCCGATAGCGTCGGCACTGAAAGAGTGACCGTTTGCGTCAGGAACACGCTCAACGGCATGCCCCATGTAGAGAAGTCCGGCGTGGTTATCATAGAAGCGGAGAACTACAGCCGAATCAACCGTCACGACGACGATCGAGGGACCTGGCTTGTCGTCGAGGGGCAGCCAACCTACGTGGAAGTTCCCGACATCGTCGGCATCGGCGGCACGAGGGGCTGGGACAGGGCTGCGGAAATCAGCTACGACATAAAAATCCATCGGGCTGGCGCTTATTACGTCAAGCTCCGCAGGTTCGTGCCCCATGGCGCCGGCCGCGACGGAGGAACCAGCAATTCCTGTCTCGTGGGGGTAAACGGAAGCCAAATAATCTCGGAGTTCGATAACGGGGGAACGTACAATACCTGGGTTTGGGCGCCAAGCCGCCAGCCGCAGGCTTTGACGTTTCCCGCGCCGGGAACTTATTCCCTCGAAATCCGCTGTCGGGAGGACGGATATAGAATTGACAGAATTCTGTTGTATGAGTCGGGCGTGAGCCAGGCCCCCCAGGATTGGTCCTCCGAGGTCGGCCCCGCTGAAAGTACGCCAGAAGCCCAGGTCGTCTGTTCTCGTGAACTGGGCTCCTATTACACGCCAAACAAGAGCCACACTGTTTCCCTCCTCATTGACGTCAACACGCTGACGCCTCCGGGCAGCTTGGCCATAACCGAGTATTTTCCTGCGAATTTCAATGTGCTCGATTCGGGGGGCGGAGACTCGTCGGTTCCCGGTCGCCTGACGTGGCTACTTTCTGGAAAAGGAGTCTCAAATCGCACGCTGGCGTATCGCATCGGCATCCCCAGGGGAACGTCAGGCCCCCTGCCATTCACCGGCTACCTGTCTTACGGCGAGGTCGCGGACCAGGAAATACTGGGGCAGACAACGCTCCATCCGCTTCCATCGGCTCCGATGTCGGTTTTTGTCGAGATGCTCGTCGGCACGACCATTTCATGGCAGCCCAGCAACCCCGACGGCGTCGTCGCGTATCACGTTTACCGCAGCTCCGACGGGAAAAATTGGGCGGACATCTCCGGGCCTCTGGTCCAAAGCCCCTTCTTTGACTCGACCATCCAGCCCGGTACGACGTACGTCTATAAGGTTCTCGCGGAAAACCCGGCTGGCGCCCTGACTGCCTTGCAGTCCAGCCCCCCCACAGTTCCGCAGGTAGCTCCGTACATGGAAATCAGGGAGGCCGAGGATTACAACTACGCGGGTGGACGCTTCCCCGGCGGCCCGGCCGCCCCCGCCGCCATAGAAGCCTCCGACAAATCCAATCTTGACCCCGGCGTGGACTATTTCTACCAGAACCAGTCCGAGACGAACTCTTATCGTCCGCAGGACCCGGTGGACGCGCGCCCGGGGGAGGGGTCAAGCGGTTGGTTCATGGGGTATTCGACACCGGGCGATTGGTGGAGGTACACGTTCGACGTTCCGGTCGCCGGGTTCGTGAAGCTCGTTTACCGAGGGTCAACCAACAGTGCCGGAAGCGCTTCCCTGGACTTCCTCTGGGACGAAAAACACGTCGGAAGGATTGAGTACAACACCCCCGGCGGATGGCGCGACTGGAGATACTATTCCCTGGAACCGTTCTTCACCGGCGCGGGCAAGCACGTGCTCAGAATGCAACTAAGCTCCGGAAACGCCGATTACGACCTGATCGCCCTCGGCTACGACTGGCTTCACTTGGGGCGAAAGGTGATATTCGGGGACGACTTCAGCTCCTACTCGGAGACAGCTCAGGTCGAGACTGCTGGCGGCTGGACCATCGTATCCGGGAGTTCCTCTCGCGGCGCCTGGCAGCTCTGGAACACACGGGGAGATGCCCTTTCAAGCAGCCCGGACGAGCCCGGTCCCGACCTGCCGGGGATAAGCGGAAATTACGTGGTCTCCAACGGGGACTTCGCTCCGGACGCCTCCCTCGACGAGGAGCTACTTTCCCCCCAAATGGACTGCTCCTTCTTCCAGGACGTAACCGTCCAGTTCTCCAGTAACATCAATATTCACCAGAAAGATGCGGATGGCGACCTCCAGACCACAGACCTCGACCTCTCGATTTACGACCCCGATTCTGGACTATGGTCCGACTGGATCACGGTCTTCACCCATGACTATTCCGACGGCGACCAGAGCTCCCTCATGCTCGTGTCGGTCTATGTCTCGTCGCTCGCCGACGGAAAAAGGATCAGGCTTCGCTGGCGCTTTTACAATACTCGGTACGATTTCTGGTGGGCGATAGACAATGTCGTGGTTTCGGGCAAGCCCGTCGAGGCTAAAAGGGTTGTCTCTGTGGATTTCGCTCAGGGCGACACGCTCTCCCTGTCGTGGGAGAGGTTTGGAACAGGGTATTACACCGTCCAGTACACGGACGACCTGCTCAGCGGCTCCTGGACGGATGTGCAGGGTGCGGACTGGCCCCTTATCACGACAAGCTGGACTGGCAGTGTCCCCGGCGACACGCGAAGTCGCTTCTACCGCGTCGTCTCCGAGTAGCGACAACATATCATCGCTCTTAGCCTGGGGCGTAACCGCGGATGCACGCAGATACACGCAGATACGCAGTCTGCAATCCATCCCCGTTCATTTGCGGTTCCTGATCATCCGGTCAATCCTGTCGTCCTGTCAAAACTCTTCTTCTCCGCGATCTCTGCGCTTTCCGCGATGAAATCCTTCGCTGCTGCGTCGCCACACCGGGCGCCCCCTCACAGGTTGGGCTGTTGCACGGGCTAAATCCACCCCTCCTTGACGTACCAGTTGCTGGTCTCTCGCAAGCCATCCTCCAAAGAATACTTCGGACGATACCCCAATTCCCTTTTAGCCTTCGAGATGTCGCATAGCCAATAGGGCTGCAGAATCTCGTTCGCCTTTTGCCAGTCAAGCATCCTCGCTCGGCCGGTCAGCGCTCCGGTCAGGGTATTCCACCCGCCAATCGCCTTGACCGCCGCCGCTGGAACGGACACCACAAGCGGTCGGACCCCCATCGCGCGAGCCGCCGCCTCTGCGAACTCACGCCATGCGCAGCCGCGCTCCGCCGCGACATAATAGGTCTGCCCAACCGCGGCTTCCTTTTCTCCTGCCAGAATCGCTCCTGAAACAACATCTCTGACATAGACCAAATTCGCGCACCGCTTCCCGCTCACGAGCGCTACCACGCCCTGCTTCAGCAGCTTGAAAAACGGGTACATTCCGCTATCTCTCGGCCCGAATATCGCTGGGGGCCTTACGATGGTTATCGGAAGGCGCCGCAGGTATCTCCTGGCTTCCTGCTCTGCCTTCAACTTGCTTCTTCCGTAACGAGAGACCGGTCTCGGTTCGCTCGTCTCGGTCGCGGGAATTTTGTTCCGACTTGGCCCCCCGGCGCTTTGACTGCTTATGAGGACGAATCTTCCCAGGCTCCGGCTATACTCCCAGCAGGCTTTGAGCAAGTTCGCCGTCCCATGGAGATTCACTCGATCGAAAGCCCATTGGCTCCTTCCTTTCAGGATGCCTGCCGCGTGATACACGTAGTCTTTTCCCGCCACCGCCTCGCGCAGACTCTCCGGCAAGGTAACGTCTCCGTAAACGAACCGCACGGGCAGACCTGTCAGCCAGCGCAGGTCGCTCGTCCGCCGCACGAGGCAGTGAACGTCGTACCCCTTCGCCAGCAGCCCTTCGACGAGGTGGCTGCCGAGAAAACCATTGCTTCCGGTTACTAACGCATTCATGCCCTCATGGCACTCCCTGGAAAGGCCCTTCTCGCTCTGTAATCCCTCAGTCACCGGCGGACAACCCCGCAAGAGTCCGACCTGCCGGGGCGAGTCAGCGCTCGCCTGTTTCTTATCTGCGTCCATCTGCGCGCATCTGCGGTTTCATCTCTCCTACCGACGGTCCCCAGCGCGGGGGGATCCCCGCCTGTAACTGAGGGGTTACCGAGCTCTCGACAAATCTATTTACAATTGCGCCTGTTTTTCGTAGCCTTTTTCCAATGTTTTTCGCCGGGTTTGGCAGGAGACGCTTCTTGCCTTCGGGCTGTTGCTCCTACGCATGAGCGTCGGGCCGAGCTTTTCCATCCGCCTGGCTGGACGATTGCCCCCTCAAAGGCGCCGGCGAACGACGTGCCGCGTCGTGTTCGGATTAGTGGGTCATTGGCGGGAGAATATCTTTTCCCCTCACGACCGGCAACACCAAAATCTCAATTCGGAGAAGACATGGACATCTTTGAAAAGTGCCGCAATTACACTGTCGCAAGGCAAGCCATGGCCGTGGGCCTCTATCCTTTCTTTTCGGAAATCGAATCTAACCTGGGGACGAGGGCCGTCATAGACGGCAAAGAAGTCATCATGATCGGCTCCAACAACTACCTCGGCCTCACGACCGACCCCAGGGTCAAAGAAGCCGCCATTGAAGCTATCAAGAAGTACGGGTCCGGCTGCACCGGTTCTCGCTTCCTCAATGGCAACCTCGACATTCACGTCGAGCTCGAGAACCGTCTCGCCAGGTTCATGAACAAAGAGGCGGCTTTAGTCTTCAGCACCGGATTTCAGACCAACCTCGGCGGAATTTCCACTCTCGTGGGTCGCGGCGACTCCGTCTATATAGACCGGGAGGACCACGCCAGCATCGTGGATGGTTGTCGGCTCGCTTTTGGGAAGGCGTACAAGTTCAAACACAATGACATGGAGGACCTCGACAGAATCCTCACCGAAAACGAGAACACCGGCGGGAAGCTCATCGCAGTGGATGGCGTGTTCAGCATCGGTGGGGATATCGTTAAGTTGCCGGGACTCCTCGAGGTGGCAAAGAAGCACGCGGCAAGAGTCCTCGTGGACGACGCCCACGCCATTGGCGTCATTGGAGAACACGGGGACGGCACCGCCAGCCACTTCGGACTGAACAACGACGTGGACCTCGTGATGGGGACGTTCAGCAAGTCCTTTGCGTCCCTGGGGGGCTTTCTTGCCGGTCTCGACGACGTGATACACTATATCAAGCACAACTCCCGCGCTCTGATTTTCAGCGCGAGCATGCCGCCGCCCGCCGTCGCGGCCGCCCTTGCCGCTCTCGACATCATCGAGACCGAGCCGGAGCGCAGGGAGCGTCTCACGCAGATATACACCCGCATGAAGAAAGAGTTCGATTCCCTCGGCTTCGACACCGGCAAGTCGGAGACCGCGATTATCCCCATAAAGATAGGCGAGAACGAGGTGACATTTAGGTTCTGGCGCGCACTTCTCGACAATGGCATCTACGGCAACACCATCATCACTCCGGCCGTTCCGCCGGGCGAAAGCCTCATCCGTACGAGCTACATGGCGACTCATGCGGATGCGGAACTTGACAGGGTGCTGGAGGTCTTTGAGAAGCTCGGGAAGCAATTTGGCTTGATATGAGCGTGGGGGAAGAGTTGAAAATCCAGCCCGTCCAGGACAGACGGATGCTCAAGAGCTTTGTCAAGCTCCCCTGGAACGTCTATGAGGGGAATCCCCATTGGGCGCCGCCTCTCATCCGCGAGGACCTGAACCGGTTCAACCCGAGCAAGAACCCTTTCTTCGAGCACAGCGAAGTCGAACTTCTCCTCGCCGTTAAGGGCGACCAGCCTGTCGGGCGCATCGCCGCCTTCGTCAACAGGAATCACAACAAGCACCACAACGACCGCACCGGCTTCTTCGGCTTCTTTGAATGTCTTCCCGAGTTCAACGCTGCCCGCCAACTCTTCGATGCTGCTGCCCGCTGGTTGAACGAGAGAGGGATGACCTCCATGCGGGGTCCGATGAATTTCTCCACCAACGAAGTCTGCGGCTTTCTCCTGGAAGGATTCGACAAGTCTCCGCTGACCCTCATGCCCTATACTCCCCAATACTACCTCGATTTCGCGGAGGAATACGGCTTCCGAAAGGCGAAGGACTTGCACGCCTATCTCATCTCCGAGGAGCTTTTCGTCTGGGAAAAGTACGACCGGCTGGTGAACTTGGTGAAGCAGAGAGAGGACATCACGCTCCGGACAATCAACATGAAGAGGTGGGGGGAGGAAACTGAGAAGATACGAGAAATCTACAACGCTTCCTGGAGCAGGAACTGGGGGTTCGTGCCCATGACGGAAGCCGAATACGACCACCTCGTCAAACAGATTAAGCCCATCATCAACCCGAACCTTGTCCTGATCCTCGAGGTGAATGGGGCGCCGGCCGGAATGTCATTGTCCATCGCCGACATTTCCCCGGCGCTAAAAAAAGCGAACGGGAGGTTGTTCCCGTTCGGTTTCTTGCGGTTCCTGCGAGCGCTCCGGAGAGCCGACCAGGTCAGGATCGTACTCCTCGGCATCCGGCCTGACTTTCAGAAGCGAGGGCTCGCGGAGCTTCTCATCACAGAGACGGCGCGAGCAATCCTGAGGGAAGGCTACACCGTCGGAGAGATGTCCTGGACCCTCGAGGACAACATTCTCATCAACAAGGCCCTCGAGAGGGCAGGCGGGCAGTGCCAGAAGAAGTACAGGATTTGCGAGATTGCCCTCTGACCCGTTTTCCCTGAGCGTGCGGCGGACCCGTCTTCCGGGTCATGGGAGTTTGAGGGGTACTCCTCGGCCAGGTGAGTGTATGCGTGCCCGCCTCTGACCCGTGGGCGACGGAGGTTGTCGCGGAAAAACCTGAGGGGCAAGCCTGCCCGTGAACGCGAACAAACAACCAGCCCGTGCGTGGGGTCCGCGACCTGCAAGTGCGCCACGTGCACTTCCGCCTGCCCGCTGGGCCTCGGCCAGGGCGGCCAGAGGAAATGAAGGGAGAAGAGACGAGGCGTAGAGATGGAACCTTATTGCCTGCCCGCCTGCCCGGCCAGGGGCGGTTTTCTTGGAGGGCATTCATTTGACGAAGGGGAAAAAAGGAGCGGTCGCCGGGGGCAGTCTCAATGGTTACCGCGGGGCCTCGCGCGTTATGCCTGAGGAGGACATCCCTGACATCCTCGCCGGCCGCTACCCCCCCCGAGCCGGTTCTAACGTCGTGCTCAGGACTCTACTCTCCATCATAGGCGATTTCGGCATCCCGATGTTCTTCCGCTCCGACCGGGAGGCTACCTGCCGGTTCGTGGAGGGATCTGTCCAGAGGCATCACCGGCATCCTGGCGCGTCAGCGACAGAGCATGCGTGTGCATGGCATTGTTATCTGTTTCCGGGATCAACATCAGCGTCCTGCCACCACTTAGCCCACTTTTGTAGGTCGGCTCCGAAATCCACGCCTCCCGCTCTCCTCAGGAGTTCGATTTTGTCTTCCGCAAGTGGCAGGTTCTTATTCGTCGCTCCATGGATGATGCCCGATATGACAGCGTCATCAGACACCACGGTTGGCATAGGGACCCAGTGTGGCTCCGAAAGCACGAATGCGGGGAAGAACCCGGGAGCGCACTGCTCCTTGCCCAGTATCAGGATCACCCCTTTTTCGCCTTTTTCTCGGTCCCAGTGCGGAACAGCTATGGCACACGTACAAGTGACGTTCCCTGACTCGCACTTGTACGGCGCTGTTCCCACCTGACGGCTCAGGGTGAGGCACAAGTCCTCCCGATCTGATCGCCAGCGCCACCTCAGCCCGTTGAAAACGTCTATACCGAGGATGGCCGAGTCAAGGCACCAGCGACGAAGCTTGCCGGTCGCCTGTTTATGAACTTGGACCAACACAGGCATCCTGCCCGGACCGCCGTCTTTTGCCGTGACGCCCTCCGTGATGAAGATCGCCCCGCTCTCGATCAACCTTGGTCCGCGATCTGTGAGCAACACGGTCGTCTCCGAGGCAACTCTGAGTCCCAGAATGTCTATGGACTTGCCGGGCGGCAAATCAGTGACACGGAGAACCGTGCCTCGTGGGAGCTCCTGCAGCTTCGGGGGGGGCCTTCGGGAGCCGCTCACGAGCGCGAGGGGCTCGCCATCCTCAGCGACCGTTAGGGTAAGTGGATGTTCTGCGAGATTCTGATCCGCCGCGGGAGCGGGGGTACACAGCGCAAGCACGCTCAATAGCGACAAGGCTCCGAGCACAATATTCGTTCTTGTTTTCGTGCGGGTCATCGTACGTCCTCCTCTCTTTTGTCCAACGACGGCGTCACCGGCGGGGATACTGCAGGCCGAAGCGGCGCAGCGTTTCCGGTCCGCGTGAATGCACTTGTTATCTGTCCGAATCTACTTCACTTGCCTTATGCGGTAGTTCCCTCCCACTACCTTGACGACCTGGATTTCGACGCCATTGTGGTCGAGGGCAAAGCTGTCTCCCTGGAACAGAGCATCGGGCCTATTCGAGTACACGAAGAAGATGTCGTACTTTCCGTCTGGCACGAAGACCGAAGCGGAACCGTTGGCGGGCACGGTCAGGTCCTTGCCCTGCCCACCTGAACGCAAGCCTGCCGTTACCACGAAGTCGTTCGGGTTCTTGATGCGCACCTCGTTCGGTCCCCGGAGCACGCCCTTGAAACCGGGCAGAACACTCTCGGCGATCCCGGAGGGCGAGCTGGCGGCACCTTCCTCCGCTGGGGCAGCCGTCTTTGAGCTACCAGCCGGTTCGCCAGGCGCAACTGCTTTCCATTGCCTGCACGGCTCCACTTGCCCTCCATCGGGTGCTTTGAAAGAGACCATCGGGAACCAAAGTGTGCCCTCTGCTTGCGTGGGCGAGAGGAAGCGGCCCTTGATGTAGGTGCGACCTCCTTTTACAACGTCAAAGACACCGTCCTCGTCGATGAGCCCCAAATCCTCCAAAGCCAGTTCGAGGCTCCCATCATCCTCTGGCTCAAAGCCCAACCTGATCATGAACTTGCCAACTTCCCGCTTGTCCGGGTCGACAGCAAACTGCACTTGAGTCCACATCTTCCCGTTGGTCGCCTTTCCGGACCAGGTTCCCCGCTCGATGCGCCCGCGTTGGGGGGTGTTCTGTTCTGAATGGGGGACGCCAGCGCTCGACTGGACCCCCAAGGCCAGAGTCTTAACCTCAACTGAGGCGTGTTCTGCGAGCGCGGACACGCGTTCCCTTAGGCGTGGTTCTCCGTGCAGACGCTCTGCCATGCAGTTTTTCACCCAAGGCTTCTGCACACTCAGTACGAGGCGTGCACCCTCTGGCTCACTGATCGAAGCAGAGCCCGCGCCAAGAAAGAGCCTGCGTGCCCCCAATAGAGCCAGACACTCGGCAATGATTGCCTTGTGCTGTTCGGTTCCTGCGGCTTTGCCGGCCTCGATGAGCGACCGATAGGCGGAATCCGAACCGATGTAGGCAAGCCCTTCCGCTGCTGCGGAGAAGAGGACCGGGTCGGTGTCGGCGAGGAGTTGCCGCAGCTTCTCCACTATGCGTGCCTGATGCTCGTCAGAGACGTCTGGCAACAGCTGTATGTTTCGCGCACCACCTTCCCGCTCGAGCGAGGAATCGGAAGCCAGTAGATCAAGGACCTGCTGGGGATCAGGCGTCTTTCCGAAGTCCCCCTGAACGGAACCTGAGAGGCGGCCCCTGCCACAGATGTATACCCAGCCATGCTCCGACTTACGGAAGCACAGACGGTGTCCAGGCGGCACATCAAACGACATGTCATTTATGGTGCCTTTTCCTGCGTAACGAACTTCACTTCCCTTTTCTTTGGCTGGTGCCACCTGCGCGTCGCCCTTTCTCCCCACAGGGGCGGCTACGAATACCCTATCGCCCACGCGCTCGCAATCCAACAGGATAGCTTCCCCCTTCCCATGAATAGTGACCGCCCCCTTTACCAGAGTGCTCAGGTCCAATCCCCCGCCAGCCGGCTCCGGAACTTCGATGTCGAATGCTTCGCCTAGGCGAGCAGGCACCGACTGCTGGCCGCAAGCACGCTCAGCCGAGACTGTCAGCAAGGCGAGCCCTATCAAGATCAGGCTCATCGGCTGCCGATCGCTTCTACCCTGAAGAGTCCTCTGACGTGTGATCATCGGTCTTCCTCCTCGGTTTCTTCTGGTCCTGCCAGACAACAGTGATTAGATTGATCCGCAGAAGATGCGGAACTTCGGTTTTCTGCCCGTATAACACGCCGTTCATACAGCCGATGGGACTGCGATAATCTCTTCAGCCTCGGTTACCTGCGCCGCATGCAATTATTTATCGTGGCGCATTATCCGGATCGGCATAAAAACCTCTGCGATGGCCTCAAAGCGCGTCGGCTGGGCTGCGAACGCCCGCCGGTCCGCGGTTGGACATGGGTATAAATGATCGTTGTCTTGACCTCGTAATGTCCCATCCCGCGGAACGCGCGACTGGACAGTTCGGATATCGTAACCGCCTTCGAGCAAGTGAGTCGCGAAGGAATGCCGCAACGTATGGCAGCCCGTGAAGTCTGAACGGTGAACGCGGGATGGTAGAAGGATCATGGAGATTTGTCGCTGGAGCAACCCTCTCGGCCCGGTCATCACTATGTCCCCAAGAAACGTTTGACCGCTTTTTGCCAAAGCGCCGCGTGCCCTCATCCGGCGTTCATTATGCCAAACCCGGGAGCGGTGTCAAGCCCAATTTGCCCGAAGTGGTAATGCCTCATCTATGAAAGCGGTGGGACTCAGCGCGGAGGACGCAGAGAGCACAGAGGGATGTCGGACAGGATTAACAGGATTTTCAGGATTATCCGGTCCATCCTGTTATCCCGTCGAAATCGTGGCTTCTTTTCCGCCGCGTCTGCCGGCCGTAAGTGAGGGGGCACCCCAAGCGGCCTGCTGGACCCATGCCCGCCTCCCCGTTGGGCCTTGGCCAGGGCGGCTCTTCTTCGGCAGCGATAAAGGTGGGCGAACCGCGGCGATCCTCACCTGCTTCATCAGCACATGCCAACGAGTGCAGATGGATCCCTTCGCCTACGTCCGACACGTCTTCCAACGCATCAACGCCCATTCCACCAAACGGCTCGAGGGACTCCTCCCCGACAACTGGAAAGCCGGTCAAAACGCCACCCACAACCTTCCCCCCTGATCCCTCGCATCCGAGCGTCCGTGCCAAACCCCAGATGTGTTCGCCGGACAGTTAGGTTTTCCTGCGCCCCTCACCCGAGAATCATCCTACCACCAGATGTTGAAGGAACCGCCGTACCACGGGTTCGCGTAATAGGGCGCCGGATAATAGTACGTCGGATAGGAGTACGTCGGGTAGGAGTACCACGGATTGTAGTACGTTCCCCCGTAGTACCGATACGGGCGATAGTAGTACCGGGGATAGTAATACCTGTGCCGATACACGTACGACCGGTACGGCGGCACGCGGTAATACGGCCTGCGGTAGCGGTACTGCCCGCTCGCCTCCGGCATCACCGTGCAGAACAGCGAAACCGCCAATATCGCGCCGAGTAGAAACTTCTTCATACTTCGTACCTCCTGCATCCGAAGTTGTTCCGTTTCTTTCTTGCTTCCATTTGTTAGACGCTTGGACCGCGTCTTTATTCACAATGCCCGGGCTAAGCCAGCTCCTTCGCTCGCCGATATGCCGCGGAAACGGCTTCTATCAGGATGCCGCGAATCCCCCGTTGTTCCATAACGAATAGACCTTCGATAGTCGTTCCCGCCGGAGAAGCGACCCTGTTTTTCAGCACCTCGGGGTGCTCCCCCGACGACTCGAGCATTTCGGCACTCCCAGCCAGCGTGCGTGCAACCATCCGCAGGGACTGCGAATAATCCAATCCGACCCGAACTCCCGCGTCGGCGAGGGCTTCGATGATGGCGAAAACGTATCCGGCGCCGCTCCCGCTCAATGCGGTTACGGCGTCCATTTTTTCTTCGGGGACTTTCTCGACGGCGCCGAGAGGGGCAAGCAGTTCGGCGACCTTCTGCTCCTCCTCCTGCGTCACGTTTTTCCCCTTCGCCAGGGCAATGACTCCCTTCCCTATCTTGATCGGAAGGTTCGGCATGATCCTGATGACCTTAACGCCCGGCAGCGCATCCTCGTACTTTCGCGTCGGCACGCCCGCCAGAACGCTGACAAGCAACTTTCCGTTCAGTTTCACCCCTTTGAGTTCTTCAACGAGGGACGCGAACGCCTGCGGCTTGACGGCGACAATCACCACCTCCGAGCACCCGATTAAGCCCTTGTTGCTCGCGGCCTTTTCAATGCCGCACCGTTCCACGACTTCCGCCAGCCTTTCAGCCCGCACATCGTATGCCAGGACTGTATGCTTCTGCCCTGCGAGCCGTTCCGCAAAAATCTCTCCGATATTTCCCACTCCGATTATGCCCAGACGCATGACATGCCCTCCGTAATGGTTCCCTCCTCAGAGAATCACCATGTTGTCTCTATGAATCACTTCGTCCGAAGCCTTATGACCGAGAATCTTCTGGATTTCTCGTACTTTCACTCCCATGATCTTCTTCAGGTCGTCGCTGCTGTACTCCACCAATCCTTTGCCAACCAATTTGTAGTCCGGCGAAACGATAGAAACCAAGTCGCCCTCTCCGAATCGCCCTTCAATCTTCTTGATCCCAACCGAGAGAAGGCTCTTTCCGCCTTCCCTCAACGCAACTTCCGCCCCCGCGTCCACAATCAGCTTCCCTTTGGACCTCTTACCGGCGGCCAGCCAACGCTTTCTGCTCTGCAACCCTTTTCCGGATGGAACAATCAGCGTTCCCGTCGCGTCCTCAAGCGATCCAGCATCGAGGATAACGTCTTTCCTCAACCCGTTCAGGATGAACGTAGGGATATTCATCATTGCGACCTTCCTGGCCGCCTCAATTTTCGTCCGAATGCCCCCTGTTCCCCACGCGCTCTTCTTCCCTTTGCCCACGGCGGCAAACCTGTCAATGTCCTCGATTCTCCGGATCAGCTCTCCCCGCTGCCCCGACTTCGGCTCGGCTTTAAGCACGCCTTCCGTACTGGTTAGGATGATGAGGAGGTCCGCCCCCCAGAGAATCGAAACCAGCGCCGCGAGATAATCGTTGTCTCCAATTTTTATCTCGTCCGTGCTGACAGTGTCGTTCTCGTTGATCACCGGCACAATTCCTTCTTCGAGCAGCGTCATTAACGTATTGCGGATGTTGAGGTAGCGCGGCCTGTCGTCGAAATCCTCGTGCGTCAGAAGGAGTTGCCCGACATTTCTTCCGAACACCCCGAAAGCCGATTGATACTCCTTCATCAGCTCCACCTGTCCGACCGCGCAGAGCGCCTGCTTGTACTTCATGTCCACCTTATCGCCCCATTTTCCGACCCTCCCGAAACCGGCGCTCCTCGCTCCCGACGAAACCATCACGACCCGCCTTCCGCCCTCTATGAGCCAGTTCACCTGCGACACAACGTTCCTGAGCGTATCGCGGTTGACCTTCCCCTCCGCGTCAGTGAGGACGGAACTCCCCACTTTCGCCACAACGTTCTTTGCCTTTTCAATCACGCTTCGCATCTTGGCGCTCAGCCGTTTTGAAGGTGGCTTCTCTATTTCGGAAGGGAAGACCCCTGAAGAACCTTCACCTCTTCCTTGAATTCCGAATCGGGGGTTCCGGCTTTGGCTTTTTCCCATTCGCCTGCCGGCGCCCAGTCGAGGACGAGATACGGCGAGCGGCTTCCCTTCTGCATCAGGTGAATCCGCACGGCGTCGGGCTTCTCCTTTCTCAAGAATCCCTGGAGCGCGGTTTTCGCCGTTGCGATAGCCTCTTCCTTCGTCGCCTCTCTCGTAACCTCTATCTCATATTGGACGCGACTCGCTCCGGGCACGCTCGCGTCCTTCTTTCCGAGAACCATGTACGGAACTGGCTTTGGTCCAGCAACCTCGGACTCCACGCCAGCAGCCTTGACCGCCTCGTCCATGACCTTGAAAGCCCAGACGTGGTCGGGATTCTTCGTCAGACAAGCCCATGCGGTGTCAAAAGCGTTCGAGTATTTCTTTTCGTCGAGAAACTTCTTTGCCTGGAGATACAGTGGGTCCTCGAGATTTGCCCCTCTGGCGCCCGCGCTGGCGGGGTCCTTGGCGACCATCGCGTCCAGCTTCTGCGTCGCCTTGGATAAGAGAGCTGCGAACATCTCCGTCGGCGAACTCTTCGAGAACTCCTCCTTGCTTCCCTTCTCCGAGAAGACTTCCTTCACGAAAAACTCCGCCGGAAGCCCGTACGCCGCCTCTTGGTTTATTGCCATCGCCAGCCGCTGGTTCTCCACGAGCGACTTGCGAACTCTCCATGCTTCTGCCTGCTTCCCTTCTCTGTCGTGGAGCTGGGCTTCCGCCGCCATGCACGGCACGGCCGCGTTGAGAACGATCGCCGCGTCCTCAAAACGGAAAGCCGTGTCCCTCAGCCTCTCGCAGGCCGTCCGCCACTGGCCGAGCATCTCGAAGACCTCTTTCCTCCTTCCGACGCGGAAAAGCGAAACAGAAGAATCCACAAGCTTTCGACAGCAGTCCCCCAGAGCGGATATGTGCGGAGAGGTTACCATTGCCGCGGCGGCTGTGTAGGGAAGGGGAGTGTCGAGGACTCCTGCCATCCCCTCCATTCTCTCTTTGGCGTAGTCGGAGCAGGTGGGCTTCTGGTTTCCCGCCGCCATTTCGGCGGTGGCCTGCTCCGTCCTGTTCGTTCTCAGGTACACCGCGGCTATCATGTAATGGAAAAGTGCGTTCTCCGGGTCCGCATTCAGGGCCTCTCTCAACGTATTCACAAGCCGGTCGTCCTCAGCAGGCCGAGAGGCTCGCAGTCCCGACATCGCTCTCAGAATTCGAGCAACCGTCACTGCCCTGTGCTCGGAGGGTGTGCGTGCCGTTCCCGCCTTCGCTTCTCCGAGTTCGGTCAACGCCACAAGACTAAAGGGGCTTATGCTTCTCTCGAAGAGGACAGAGGCTTTTGCCTTTATGCCTTTTCCGGGCTGGGCAGCCGGTCCCCCCGAAAGCCCTCGCATCGTCACCAACCCCGACAGGACTTTCCCACAGTGCCTTGCGAGAAACTCGTCTCCCAGATCTTCCTTTTTCACGCCGAGAATCTCCGCCACACACCTCCAGGGATCGTCTTTCCCCGGCGGAAGCAGGAGCTTCCCGAGGCATCCCTCCGCAGCGGCTTTCGAGAAGCTCGTAGCCAGTTCCGCGATGTCCGCATCCGCAATGGCGGAAGTTAGGAGTCCAAATCCTTTCTCGTTTCTGAGAAGCACCCGGATGCATCCCTGGATCGCGTCAAATCGCGGCGTTGGTGTTTCCGCGTCAATCCCCTTTCTGTCTTCCTCAAGGATGGCGTCCGCTTCTTTCAACTTACCGTCCGCCAAAGTCCTCATCAGCGAGACAAACACATCCTTGCTGGAGAACTCCTCCACTGCTCCCCTCAGGAAGCCCGCAACGTCCGCCGCGAAGCCGTCAACCTCCGGTGTTGAGAAAGGAGTGGCTGCCAGCGTCCTGGCGAGCCGCTGTTGAACCGCCTCGATCCCGGAGCGGACGTTGTCGGTTACCCCAGACCATCTCACGGCCTCTTCTTGCGCTGTATCTGGAGCACGACGCTTCAAGCCAACCAGACCCTTCACCTTATCGAGAATCCCTGACATCTTGTCGGGCGCCAGCACGGCTACCGCAGCCACGACGACCGCCAGCGCAACCACGAGCTTGATTACTGTCTTGCCTCGCTTTCGGGGTTTTGCGGGCGCAACTGCCTCGAGCGCCTCAGCAGCGGTCGGTTCGGCTGGAACCGCGGCCCCAACCGTTTCGCCTGCTTCCGCACCTTCGGGGACTTCCAAAGCCTCTTCGACTTCAGGTGTCATAGCCACTCCAGCCGCCTGCGGGGGCGCCCCTGCGGGAATCTCCGTGGGCTTACGGCGGAACTTCACCGTTGTCTCTTTCTTTTTCTCTCCAGCCGCCGCGATCTTCTCGCCCGTTTCGATGAACGTCCCGCACCTGGTGCAAAGCTTCGTCCCCTCGGGCCAGGGTGTGCCGCAGCCAATGCAGAAAATCTGCTGTCCCTCCCTTCGTGCCTTCGCTATGGCGAAAATCTCACTCTTTCCGAAAGTTACCCATTCGGCTGTCAGGGTGTTTTTGGCGACAGGGGTCTCTTTGTCAATTTGGCCCGATTTGTACAACTCAAGGAGGTGGTCGTACGTTACCGGGGCGAAGACTGACCCGTCCTTGAATCGTACCTTCCATTCCTCATGAGCTTCTTGTTTCTCTTCTTTTTTTTCCTTTTCCTCCGGCATTTTTGCTTCTGCTGCTGGTTCCGTCCTTCTCAACTTCAATGGCTCAGCTTGCTCCCTGACCTGCTCCGCCTTTCTTAGGCGCTCCTTCTCTGCAAGCGCCTCGGCGGCGGCTCGTTCCTTCTTGGACAGCTTCCTTTTGCCCTTTGCAGGCCCGGCTTCTGAAAAGGCAGACTCGAGGCTCGTCCCACACCCCGGACAAAGCTGAGCGCTGGGCTGCAGGGGGCTGCCACATTTTGGGCAGAACATCGTCCGTCTCCTTGGGTTGATGGTTGGAACTTGCGAACCGGCCCCTGGCGCCGCGCCGCGAGTGCTCGCCAGGGGGAACACACACGCTATCCGCGCCGGGCCAGCCTAACCGCAGTATATCAGGTCACGCCGTGCCCCGGAAGCTTTACTACCGAAGAGCACCACGGCACCCCATTCGGCGAATGCCGCCCCGTCTCCACCCAGCCGGGGTCCCGGATTCACGCGTCGCGCCCGCCATCCTTCGCTCACTCTCTTATTTGGCCTTCGCCGCGAACCACGTACTTCGATGTTGTCAGCTCCCTCAGCCCCACTGGCCCGCGGACGTGGAGCTTCTGGGTGCTAATGCCCATCTCGGCTCCAAAGCCGAATTCCCCGCCGTCGGTGAATCGGGTCGAAGCGTTTATATAAACCGCCGCCGCATCCACCTCCGACGTGAACCGGCAGATGTTCCGATAATCGTTGGAGAGAATTGCCTCGGAGTGGCGGGAACCGTATTTCGTGATATGGGAGATAGCTTCGCCGACGTCTTCAACCACCCTGACTGCCAGAATCAAATCGAGATATTCCGTCGCCCAATCTTCTTCGGTCGCCTCTTTGACTCCCGTCGCCACAGCCCTTGTCTTTTCGCAGCCGCGGATTTCGACTCCTCTTTCCTGCAGGAGACGAATCATTTCGCGGAGGAAGGTTTCGGCAAGGTGCTTGTGAACCAGCAGGGTTTCCATGGCGTTGCAGACCCCCGGCCTCTGGCACTTCGCGTTAATCACAATCCGTTTCGCAGCTTCGAGGTCGGCGGAGGCGTCCACGAAGACGTGGCAGTTGCCCACTCCGGTTTCGATTACCGGGATGGTCGTTTTCTCGACGACCATATCAATCAGCGCCTGGCCGCCCCTCGGTATCACGAGGTCAATGCATTGCTTGAGTTTGAGCATCGCGTCCACGACTTCCCTATCCGGGGACTCCACCAGGGCGACTGCGTCAGGGGGAACCTCCGTTCCTTCCAGTCCTGCCTTAATCAGGCGGACGAGTTCCTTGTTCGTGTTGATGGCGCCTCGGCTGCCTCTCAGAAGAATCGCATTCCCGCTTTTCAACGCCAGTGCGAAAGTGTCCACGGTTACGTTCGGGCGCGATTCGTAGATGATTCCGATGAGACCGAATGGAACGCGCACCCGCGTGATTTGCAGGCCATTTGGTCTTGTCCATCCCGCGTCGCTGCTTCCCACAGGGTCCGGCAAGTCCCTCACCGCCAGCAGCCCCTCGACGATGCCTCTCATCTTCTTCTCGTTCAGCTCCAGCCTATCCACGAGGGATTCTTTCATCCCCGCCTCTCTGGCGGCGGCGACGTCCTTTCGATTCTCGGCGAAAACGCTCGCCTTGTTCTCCTCGAGAATTCGCGCGACAGCATCCAGGGCTTTGTCCTTGGCCCCGGTCGAAAGAACCGCGACCTTCCTCGAAGCTTCTTTTGCTCTTCTTGCCTTTTCAATCAGTTCAGGAAACTCTTTCATGCCCTCGTCTCTCCTCCCGCTATGCGAGCCATGCAATCCGGGCAACTCATCCGATAAATTCAAGCTCAAGCTCCCGGCGGACCACGTCAATCGCCCGAAGCTTCACTTTGACGTGCTGTCCCTGACGGAACGTCCTCCGCGTCCGCATGCCCGTCAACCTTCGCAGCTCGCGGTCATATCTATAGAAGTCGCCGACCAGGGACTTCAGCCGGATGTTTCCTTCAATAAGAAAATCCGGCAGGAAAACCGTAATCTCATACCGCGAAATGTCCGTAACGACGCCCTGAAAGACCCGCCCCGGTTTTCGCCGGTACAACCATTGAAGATACCGCAGGGTCGCCGCCTGCACAATTTCTCTTTCTGCGGCGTCAGCTCGTCGCTCCGTTTCGGAACAGTCAGCGGCTGTCTCCGCGAGATTCTCCTTATCGGGGAAGTCCTCTACTCTCGCACCGCGATTCAGTAAGTCCACGCAGCGGTGGACCACCAGGTCGGGATACCGGCGAATGGGCGAGGTAAAATGCAGGTAATGCTTGGAAGCAAGCCCATAGTGCCCCTTGTTCTTCACGGAGTATTCCGCCATTTTCAAAGAGCGAAGGAACGCCAGGTTGATCAAATACGATTCCGGCTTCCCTTCCGCCTCCGACACGATGCGATTCACGTCATCCCTCGACGGAGATTTCCCGATGGAATAGCCGAACGATCGGGTAATCCGGCAGAAATCATCCATCTTCTCGCTTTCCGGCTCGTCGTGGATGCGGTATATCGTCGGCATCTTGCGGCTTCGCAGGTGTCTTGCGACGGTCTCGTTCGCCGCCAGCATGAACTCCTCAATCAGGCTTTCCGAAGCCCCCTGCCGGACGGCTTCCAGGCCAGCGATATTTCTGTCCTCGTCAAACAATATCTTCGCCTCCGGCATGTCGAAGACAATCGCCCCCCTCTCGATCCTCCTCTTCCGAAAGAGCCGGGAGAGCTTCGCCATCTCTTGGAGCGCTTCCTTGTGAGGCGATTCCTTCTCGCCCGCGAGAATCTGATTGACTTCCTTGAAACTGAAACGCTTTTTGCAGTTGATGACGGAATCGGCAATCTCATAGCTCTTCAGAACGCCGTTCTTGCTGAACGACATGAGCACCGATTTCGTCAGCCGGTCGCATCCTTCTTTCAGGCTGCACAGGTCGCTGGACAACCTCTTGGGCAGCATCGGGACAAAATCGTCGAGGAGATAGACGCTGTTCCCTCGTTCGCGAGCCTCCCGGTCCAGCTCGGAGCCGTCCTTCACGTAATGAGCCACGTCTGCGATATGCACACCAAGCAGCCACCCTCCGTCTTCCTTATCCAGCGAAATCGCGTCGTCGAAGTCCTTGGCGTCCTCCGGGTCTATCGTGAAAATCTCTTTGCCCCGAAAATCCCTCCTCGCCTTCAGTTGCGCTTCGCTGATCTCGTCGGGAACCTCGGCACCTTCCGCATTCGCCGCCTGCGTGAACGTCCGACGGTAGCCGTACCGGACGATCACGGAGCTGAGGTCCGTCCGCCAATCCTCGCTATCTCCTAAGATTCTTACAATGGCGCCCTCGGGATTGAGGTGCTTGGACTCCCACTCGATGATTCTCACGACGACCCGGTCGCCGATTTTCGCCCCTTTGAGGTTCTCTTCGCTTATGTATATGTCCTGAAAGATTCCGCGGTTCTGCGGCATCACGTAATGGAAATGTCCGCTTCTTCTCAGGTCCCCGACGATTTCCTCAGAGCTTCGCTCAACTACTCGAACAATCTCCCCTTCCAGTCCCGCTTTCTCTCCTCGAGTCTTTCTCCGTGTTGGAAACAATCGCACCAGTACCTTATCGCCGTCGAGCGCCGTGGACATGTTTTCCCTGTGGATATATATGTCCTCGACCGTTCTATCTTCGGGGATGACAAAACCGAACCCTCTCGGATGTCCTCTCAAGACCCCGGCTATCAGGCTCATCGGCGCCGGGAGGGCATACCTGCGCCGGTCAATCCGGACGACCTTTCGTTCCGCGAGCAACTCCTTCAGCGCTCTTCGCAGCTCCAGCCGTTCTCGCTTATTCAGAGAAAGGGCGCCGGCGATGCCGTTTCGGGTCATCGGCACGTAATCGTGCGACGACAGAAGCTCGACAATTCGCTCTTTCACGGGAATTCCCTGAAAATGATTTTCTTCATGTCTTTTCTTCTGATCTCGACCTCGCCTGCTATGTCGGACGCCATTCTTGCGACCTGTTCGTCCACGGATAATAGTTTACCAGAAATCCTCTCGTCTCTGTGAGTAACGAGCACGACCGTCCCGCCCATTCCTCGCGGCAACGATTTCAATTCCCTCTTGAAGCCGACGGAGAGCAGCCGTTCTCTTTCTATCTCTTTCCCCGACCCATTCCCGTGTCCAGTAAACGAAACTGATTTCTCCGTGATTCCTGTCACCTTCGCCAGAATCCTGTCGCCGTTCACCAGCGTCAAGACATCCGAGTCCTCCTTTTCACCGGGCGGCTCCGGCTTTGGGGCTCCTTCTCTCCGGACGACTCTCAAGTTGTCGAAAACGCCTCTTCCGTCCGCTCGGAGTATCACGTACTTACCTGTTTTAATGGGGTTGGCGGACTTCCACCGCCCCACTTCTTCGCCATCTATCTGAAGCTCGATGAGACCGTCGTCCGCATTGCATCTCAACCGCACCTCATTCTTGCTCTTGTAGAGCGAAACCTTGTAGCTGCCGCAATAGACCTCCTCTCCGTTCATGCAGTAATAGACGTAAACGTATTTCCTGAGCACCCTCACAAAATACGCCCTCGTCTGCCAGAGTTCCGGATCGCTCGCCATGAAATAGATTCCCGTGCTCCCCCCTGTCGTCGTGTTCGCCGTCCACTCGTACATCAGGTCGCCTCGCTGCGTGAGCGGCAGACTGCCGAAACACTCCGTCGCTCGCGAATCGGACTGAATGAGCCAGCCTCGCTGCGTCCGCCAGCGACTGCCCCCGAATCGCATTTTCTCAGGCAATCCGGAATCAAAATTCTCTTCCGCGAGAATCTCCTCCCCCTTGTGAAAGCTCACAGACGACACGTTGTTCGCATCCAGCTTGATTCTCCGTCCGGACGGCAGCAAAAGGATGATCGTGCCTTCCGTCATCTCCTCTATCCTGGCGGTGAGTGATTCGCCGTTCACGAGCAGAACCTGGTCGCCCGCGAACGAGGCTTCCTCTTCGCCCTCCCGGAAAACCGCTTCCTTCAAGGCGCCGATCGGAATCCTCAACTCTCGTTCGGCGACGAGCGGTTTCATCGCGACCACCCCGTCCACAATTTCCGCGATGTCTCCGGTGAGAAGGTCGCCATTCGTGAATCTCACAAAGTCCTCGAGGACCGCGTCGCCCTTCGTCACTCGTTCGACAACCCTTTTTCCGGCGATCCCCGGTTGGGCCTCAGCTTCCCCCACTAAGAGCCAGAGCGCCGCAAAGCTGCACGTGACCAAACAGAAAAGTTTGACGACTCTGCCTCCACTCATTTCCGCTTTACTCCTCGAACATGATCGCCTTCACGACGCCCAGATCAAATCGGAGTTCGCCAACCACTCCGTTCTCCATCGCCAAAACCCCGTCCGCCAGAGATACGATTCTGCCGGTCAGCATATCCTCGTTCCAAAAGACAACGCCCGACCCATTGGTCGCCGCCGGCCTCGCCCGCCGCTCAAACACGATCCGCAGGACCTTCGAGCGATCCATCTTCACCTCGCCCTCTTGACCTTCTCTCATGAGCACAACCTCCGCATCTGAGACTTGCTTCACCGATCCGCCGATCCTGTCTGCATTCCGCAGAATCACGACATCTTTTCCCTCTTCTCCTGCCGGCCACTCGATGTCTCCGCCGAATTGCTCAATCCTCAAATCGTCAAACGCAGCCCGTCCATCGGCTCGAAGAATCAAGTACTCGCCCCAGGTGATGGGTGACTTGTCCCTGAGGTTGGCAACCTGCTGGCCGTCCGACCATATCCGCATCCGACCGGTCTCACAGTCATATTCCACCTTGAAGGCAATTTTGCCCGTTGCTCTCGCGACCGACCGCGAGAAATTGATGGTCTCTCCGTGCTCGGTCGTTTTGAAAACAGCAAGGCGGTTGTGCTCAAGTTGCAGGCGATACGAGGTCCCCTTCGCGGTCGTGGTCGAAGCCGATGCGAGAAAATAAACACCGGCGCTTCCCCAGTCCGACATGAGAAGCGTCCAGGAGTATCGCAGCCGGCCTCGCTGTTGCACCCGCGTGTGGGCGCTCGCCCCGTGCAAGCCGGGGTCGCTCTGCAAGAGCTGCCTTCTATAAACCACCCACTCGCCCTCATTCTCGATGAAAGGCGCCGTTGAGTTATCATCAAACCCTGCATCGAGGAGCACAAGCGGTTGGGAGTCCAACGCGATGGATGAAACCTTATCCATCGCCAGAACCCTGTCCGTTGGGTGCGATGCGCACACGGTGCGGAAGAATAGGTTCTTTCCGTCCATGCTCTGTACCGACGCGCGGAATCGCCCGCCATCAACCAATCCAATCTCGTCGCTCCCAGGCTTCTCCGCGATTGCCCTCTTCTTCAGCTCCGCCCGGCTCAGGCTGGAGACGGGCGCCCTGATCTCCCTCTCTGCCATCTCCAAAAAGAAACGAAGCGTGTTTCCTTCCAGGGCAACGACGCTCCCGGAAAGAGAGTCACCGTTCTTGAGCACTACCGTATCGTTCTCCTTCTCATCATCGAGAGGAAATTCCTTAAAACTCCCTGAAACGGTGTGCATCCATTCTTCGGGTTGGACTTGCCACGCCTGCGCCCGTGGCGAGATCGGCGCGTACGCAAGCCATGGCACGCACAGCCCAAATAACAGACCCACGCCGCCTGCCAAACTTGGGGCTTTGCCTACCGACCGCCAAACGATTGCGAGAACAGTGAGCCGTCCAGACATGGTCAATTTCCGCCGGGAATTTCCGTGCACGCGCCGGCCGTCAATCGTGGAAAGAACTTCGGCTGCCAAATGTCTTTCCAAGCTCGAACTCTCCAACTTCCGCAGGGAAAACAACCGAAGTCGCATCGTTCACGTTAATCTTCACGCACCCCAGGAAAGAACTCGTTACGTCAAAACAACCTTCGCGGAGGCTTACCACTTCTGCGCTCAACCGGTCGCCGTTTCGCAGGAAAATCGTCGGGAGGTTCTCTTTCTCTGTCGCCGTCGTTTCTCCAAATTTCATGGAGGAAACATCACCGAGAGGCACTTCAAGCGGTTCCGAAATATAACCCGTTTCCAACCGAAGCCTACCGTCGGCGACGAGAGTAATCTTCCCTGACAACCGGTCGCCGCTGGCGAGCACCACGTTATCTTTTCCCTTCTCCTCTTCGACGGTGTCCGGAGATACTGGGTCTGCGACCTGCCTGACCGCAACTCTGCTGAAACGGTCTTTTCCCATTCCCGTTACCATGATGTAATTTCCCCGGAGGACCGGCGGCCAGAAGACGCCCGCTATCGCTTCCTGTCCATCAACGTTGATTTGGATTGTGCCTTTCCTGGAATCGTAATCCGCCTCGAACTTCATTACGACTTTCTTTGAGGGCAGGTCGAAGGAAGTAACGTGTTGAGTGTTGTTCTGAATCGTCCGGTAGAGGATGACGCATCGGGCAGAGACGATCACAAAATATGCATCTCCGGGGGTACCGTAATCCGGCCTGTCGGCGAAAAAGAAGAAGCCAGCGTGCGCGATAACTTCACCGCCTGTGCTCACCTCCCATTCGTATCTCAGATGTCCTTCTTGCTTCAATGGCAGGTACGCGCTGCTGTCGGAGGTCTCTTCCACCAGGGGGCCGAATTTCCCGTCCCTGACGCTCCATTCGCGCGCGAGGCTTCGGAAGCCGCATGCGTCGCCCGTTGAAAAGTCGGCCTCGTAGATGACCCTCGGCGGCCGATGAAACATCACTCCCGCAAGATGTTGCTTTCCGATGCGAATTTCCTCGGAGAAAGGGGCCTGAGCGACGAGTTCCATTCCGTCGTACGCTCTCACGCCAATGCTCAGGCTGTCCCCGTTGACGAAGATCGCGCTTGCCTCTGCGGCTGGCGTGTTCTGTTCCTTGTCCTTGAACAGAATTCTCGCAATGTTCTTGAGCGGAAACCTCAGCGGCTCCGAAAGTAGTTCCGAGCGAAGGGAAACGAAGCCATCGGAAATCGTCTCGATCGCGCCCGATACCTTATCCCCGTTTCTCAGATGCAACGTGTCCGCTTCGACTTTCGCTCTCTTGTCCCTTGACACCAGAGGTCGGAAGCCGCCCGGCGACCATCCTGCCGAGTAAGACCTGTCGTCCCAACTGGCGATCTTCAAGCCCGGTGGGGGCTGGGGTTCCTCTTGACAATGAGCCGCCGGCATCGGGACAATCCAAACCGCCAACCACGAAATGCAACACGTAAATTTCCAAATCGCTCTCATCTCGGTCCGGTCTCGGTTCGCCCGCGTTTGATCCGGCTCCTACCTCTGATAGATTGGCAGGAGTTTCCACTCCACTTCCAGCGCCAGAATTGCCATGGCCGTGCAGTACGCCTGCCCGGCTTCGCCGCCGCGTGTGGGCCAGCTCCCGTCCGCGCTCTGAATCGGCAGCACCGTCTCTAACAGGTGCTTTCGCCAGAACTGCCAGTGCTCGCCTCCCTTTTGAAACATCGCTTGCGTGCAATAATAAAGTCCGTAATAGAAGTACGTCTCTCCGGCCCGTAGCGGGTTCTGAAGAAGATAATCCGCTCCTCTTGCCACGAGCGGCGAGTCGCTTTCGCCCAGCAATTGCAGCAAAAGGACTCCGATTCCCGTTCTTGCCTTCCCGGACGCTCCTCCCGGTTGATAAGCGAACCCGTGGTCGGGCTGCGCACAGCTCTTGATGTAGTCGAGTCCTTTCATGATGACGGGGCTTCGCACAATCACGCCCGCGTTCCTCGCTGCCCGAAGGGCCATCAACTGGCAGCCGGTTACGGTTATGTCGGCGTCCGCCGGTCGCGGCTGGTAACGCCATCCCCCCTGCGGATTCTGGACGCGTTCGATCAATCTCACCGCCGATAAGAGCGCTCGCTCCAGGTCCTTTCTCTTGGACATCCCGTACGCTTCCGCCAGAGCGAGCGTGGCGAAACCGTGGTCATACATGGGCTGACTTCCCGCCCTGGAGATCAATCCGTTTTCCTGCCCGTGCTTCAGGATATAGTCAACTGCCCTGTCGAGAGTGTCCTTGTATTTGCCGCGTCCGGGCTCCTCCCCGTGCGCCATGAACGACAGAACCACCAGCCCCACGACCGCGGGACTGTTCCCGTAGTAGTCGGGCCACGATCCGTCCGGCAACTGCGTTTTCGCCAGGCAGTCCAGCCCCTTCTCGACGGCGGTCTGAACCTCAACCGGTACAGCCCCCCATCCCGTCAGCAGGAAGGCGGACTGAAGCATGCCTGCAAGGCTCAACACCGCAATAAGCCTGCGCGTTCTTGTTTTTAGCATCCTCCTTCTCCGCGGGTTGACACGAGGGCCCACTCAACGTGAACCTTGCTTTCCCGAGAGCTGCTTGTAGTATAGAGCGATAAGCTCCCGGAACTCCGGCGAGAACGTCTCTTCCCACGCCTCCAGAAGCTCCTGCTTCATTCTCGGTGGCAGGTTCGCCCATCGGTCATTCAACATCTCGGGAACCGCTCTCAGGATTGGTTCCGTCACTATGCCTCCATGAGCTCCCGTCCCACTGCTGCCGGGCAACCCCATCGCCTGAGCCTGGGCGTTCGCTTCCGCCCGGAGACTGACCAGCATCTGAACCAGGAGCTCCAATATCTGCCCCTGAACCTTCTGCGTCTGCTGTCCGGTCTGCTTGTTTTTGAGAAGATTCTCCGACTCCCCCATCATTTCTCCCGCCTTCGTCATCATTTTCAGATAGTTCTTCAGGGACGTTGCCCGATCTTTCAGCGCAGTCTGCTGATTCACGAGCTGTCGGAGAGCCTCCAGCATGGGGTCCGTCATCGCTTTCTTTTCGGAGGCGTCCTTGTCGAGCCTGGCGGTGCCGTCGTTCACCTTTTTCTGCTCGACAATCATTCTCTCGACCACCGACATCGCACGCATCGCCTGCTGCAAATTGGCGTTGGCCATCATCCGCGCCATCGCTTTCGCCAATTCATCCCGTGCTTTCTCAAGGTTTCGGAGCGAATTCGTCTCCTGGGTGAGTGCCGCTCCTGCTTTCAATCTGCCCAGGTTTTCCGTAGCTCCGCCCATCGCCTTTTCTGACTCTTTCAACGGCGTTACAGGGTCAATTTCCATCAGAACCAGATTCTGGAAAATCTCTTCGAGAATCGCCCGGAAATTACCCGTTCTCCTCCGGAGGTCCTTCTGCAACTCCCCAATGTTCTCGAAGTTTCGGATTGCCGTCCCCTCCACTCCCTTTTCATCGGTCTCTTTTGGAAGCTTCTCGGTCTGGCCGATGATTCCCTTCTGAATCTCGATGAGTTGGTCTATCTCCGGTTCCTGGAGTTGAAGTCCCTGCGCCGTGTTCGAGAACTCCCCCTGAAGCCTGGCGGCTTGCGCCTTCCGGAATTCCTCCGCCAACTTCAACAGAGATTCATAGACTCGCGTCTGCGATCCCACCCCTTTGTGGAGATGATTCGCGCGGAGCGCCTCGACGGCGTCGCTCGCGTCTTTCGGTATGCTTAGCGAACCCGGCTGCGCTCCCTGCTCGAAGTATTTCAGAGCCGACGCAATCATTTGCGCCTCGCTCGCGTTGGCGTATTCCAGTTGCTTTCGGAGTGTCCGGAGTCTCTCCTCGAATTCGGACAGCTTTCCCCTGAGCTTTTCCTGCGCTTCCACCAGTTTCTTCAACCTTCGTTTTTGCTCCTCGGTCAATTTCTCAGGGAACAACCCCGCAAGCTCCGGAATTGCCGCCGCCGTTTGAGCCCGCGCTGTCTCCTGTTCTCTGGCCAGCTTGCTCGCCGCGTCCGCGAGACTCAGCATCTTTTGCTCGTCCTGGAGCTTGGCGAATTCCCCCGCCGCCTGCTCGAGGGCTTTGATGATTTTCTCCTGCAAGGCAGAGGTCTCGCTCAATTTCTCCTGTCTGCCTTTCGCCTCCTGGCTCGCGGCTGCCTCCGACGCTGTTTGCGTGGCTTCTGGCATTTCCTTGGCGGAGACATTCCCCAACGCCCGCGTCACATCCGCCATTTCGATAACGCTCCGGGGCTGAATCATTGGGCTTGTTCTCATCCTCTCCAGCGTCCCGGCGAAATCTTCCGCGAGCTGCCGACCCGAATCCTCGATCGTTCGCTGAATGGACTTTGCCTCGTCGAGGGCGCCTTTCTCGCCTTCCGAAGGAGTCTCCTTTCCCTTCAGGCTCTCCAGCAGGCTGTCAACTGTCTTCTTGTTTTCTTTCTGCTGGCTTAGCAATCGCAACAGCCTCCGGGTCAGGTCTTGCTGTTCCTGCTCGATCTTTCGGAACGAAGCGTCACTCGACACAATCCGGATGGTGTGTTCCGCGGAGACACCCCTGCCGGGGCCGCTGAGCAGATTGTTGTCCTCCGAGACAGCGCGAAGAACGACGATTTCACCGACCTTCGCCCCCAGACCCGCCAGCGAAAGCGCGTACTCGCCTTCAACTTCGGTTGCCCTTTCCTCGCCGATGTTAATCGGCAGGATGCCTTTCCTCTCCTCCCCCGGAACCGTATCTTTCTCCTCCTTGAGTTCGCCGCTCCGAATCGTGTATTCGAGCCAAACCTTCTCGTTTCCGAAGTCGTCCACCGCTCGGAAGCCAACGGCGACGATTTCGTCGGGCATTGCGTCCGAATATCTCTCCGGCTTTGTAATCGCCACGACCGGCGGTTTGTCCTCGACGGCATGAATCCGGTACGAGATGGTTTCTACGTTCGAGAAGCCGTCCGTGTCCACCAGTTCAAACGAGTAGCTGTCGTCCGTCTTCACCTCGAGCGCCTGGGATACAATCGTGGAACCGCGGATGGAAACGAGGCTCTGCGTCCCGTCGCCGAATCTCAGCTTTGCGCTTTCCAGCGGTTTGTTGGCGTTCGCCGTAATTTGCACCCTGCTCCCTCTCACTGCCGCAATGTCTCCCCCCTCGCTTTCTTTCTCAGCGGGGCGACCCGTGTATTCGGGATAGGTGTAGTTGACCTCGATTCCGACAATCACCGGCCGGTCCGAAACCGAAATCCTGAACGTGTCCGACCTCGCATCCCCGACCTTCATTGCATAGCTCACCGGGGCAACAAGTCCCTTCAATGTGTACCGGAACTCTCCCCCGCCCCTCTTTCTGAGGAGCGTCTTCTGCCAACCGCCTCCCTTTCGTCTCAAGTACAAAAGTCCTTTCTCGGGGACCTTTCCCGTCGCCATGCCCTTGATCGCGAGGTCGGCCCCTGTCGGGACCTTGGCGTCTCCCGGGGAGATAATCAACTCCGTGAAAGTCAACGGCGGGGGACCGGAGTACGGGTAAAGCACCCTCTCGACAACGTTTGCCGCGACCATGGGCCAGAAATAGCAGTACAGGGCGAGAGGGCACACAATTCCGAGAGTGATGAGCAGGGGCTTGCGCACGACGGAGAAAGGCACCGCCGACCGGAAATCAATCGTGCGCGTCCTCCTCGCCGTCTCCCGCGAGACGGCGGCAATCATTTGCTCCGATGTGTACCTCTCCCCGTTGGCGAGTTGCTCCGAAAGCTCCACCGTGCTCAGCAATAGGTCGCCAAGCTCCGGATGCTTTTCCTCGAGCGACCGCGCGATTCCACGAGCCGATATCCTCCGCAGTAACGGGAGGACCAAAAAGCCGATCAGGAAACCTCCCACCGCGACCAAGCACGCCAGAAAAAGCGCTAACCTGTACGGCGACTCCAGAAAGAACAACCTGTCCAGAACGATGCTCGCCCCCACACTCATGCAAAGTGCGAAGAGAAGCAGCGTCCATCCTTTCGCCAGGATGACCAGGCGCACCCGCCTCCGGGCGGCTGCGAATTTCTCGACGAGCTCCCGCGGCATGTGCGCAACCCATGAATCGGCGCCGTTCGCCATCTCCATTGTCCTCCTCAGACGTATCCCTTCTTCTTTCTCAAAATCCACTCCAGCGTCATAATCCCCACAAACGCAATGATCGCGTACGAACTATCCCACAGCCCCTGCATCTTCACGTCGGTCATCTCGCGCTCCGAATAGGGAATCTGTTCGGGAATTGAAGATGCGGTCTCCATCGTGTGGAACGCTCCACCGGCCTTTGCCGCAATTCGTTCCAATACCTTCCTGTTCATCTGGAGACTATTCTGCTCCAGGGAAACGGATTCCCCGCTAATCTTTATCGCCGCCTGGAAACCTTCCTCGCCGAGGCTCGGCACGGCGCTCTGCAGGCGATAGACCCCTGACGCCCGAATTGGGTACTTCAACTGATACATCCCCTTTTTCTCGTCGGTCAACTCCATCGGCTGCCTTTCGCTTCTGCCGTAGGTATCCGTGACCTCCACGAATACCTCGCCTTTGCTGAGGGGGAAATATTCCTTATCCACGACCTTCGCATAGACGGTCGCCGTTTCACCGACCTGGTACTTTTCCTTGTCAGAAGAGAGCGTTACGTATTTTCCTTTTCCCTCGAGCGGCGCCGCCACCATCCACCGCAGCACGTTTCCCCAGAATCTATAATGGACGATGTCGCCATGCCCAAGTCGCCACCTCCACGTGCTGTCGAGACCTATCAGCAGCGTCTTCCCGTTGCCGTAGTGCTGGGTTGCGACGAGCGGAAGCTTCCCGTAGCTGTTCGTGAGAAGGGGGTGAACCGCCAGAACCGTCGCTCCAGCCTTTGCCCTCTCCACCGACGCGCACCAATAAGACGGCGGCATGTCCATCCATACCCTGCTGTTGTCCTCCGGCACATCGGAAAGCTGCATGATGGGGCTGTCCCAGCCGTCGGCGGTCAGCTCCAGATTGAATCCCTTGTCGAAAAGAACGCCGGTCTTTCCTTTCGGACTCGCGTCCAGAAACAGCGGCAAGAGTTTCTCGATTGCCGTCCCGCCGTAACTCCACGGCGCGTACTCATCCCCGGCTATCATGATGAACGGGGCGCCCATCTCTTCGACGTAGGAAGCCACCAACTCGAGCTGCTGAGGCGTGAAATCCGACGCAGGCACATCGCCGAAAATGATGACCTCAAACTCGTACAGCTCTTTTTTCGTCGAAGGGAACGACGTGATGTACATTTCTCCTTCGGAGGGCCGCCCCATCCCGTTGAGCAAAAGGCACGTCAAGTCAAAGTCCGGGTCCAGGAAAATCGCGTTTTTCAGAAATCGCCATTCCCAGCGGGGGAATTTCTCGACCAGAAGGACCTTCTTCTTGGCCCGTGTAACCTCCACCTCGAAGGTCTTGCGGTTGTTATCGGTTCTGACCTCATCCGGTTCCGGCAGCGCCTCCACCGTGCACACCACCACGCCGACCTGCTGCGGAACGAATTGCAGCGACACCGTTTCGGATTTGGCGCCCTTCTTCAATTCGGTTCTTTTCTCCTGCAATACCGCCCCGCTCTGCCTGAGAACGACCGCGACCGATTTCTCCTCATAACCACTCCACTTCAGTTCGACGCCGACCGCCACGGTATCTCTCAGGTAAACGGATTTCTTGGCTTTCACATCCACAATTTCGATATCCCTCACCTCATTCGGGTTCCCCACCCCCAGACAGAATACCGGAACGCCTGCCGACTGCAACTTACTCGCCGCGATGAGGGGGTCGCTGCCGGAATTCCAGTCCCCGTCCGTGATCAAGACCGCCCCAACAACTCTTTCGGTCGCCGATGATTTCTCAACGGAACCCAGCGCCGCCGAAATATCCGTCGCGGCGCCGCCGCGATTTGCCTCCAGAATCACGTTGTCGGTCCGAGCCGGATTCCCGAGCAAAGCCGAAGGCGATATTTCTTCCACGGCTGCCCCGAATCGCAGCCATTTGATCCGGAGTTGGTCGCCGAGCCTTTTTGGGAATTCCCCACTTTGCCATTGCAGGAAATCTATGACTGTCGCCATCCTCGTCAGCCCGTCAACCTCCTTGTTCTGCTGGGCAGTGAGGATGTCGCTCCTGGGCTTGCCGCTCTGTGCGTCCCGCAACTGGTCATCGGTCAGCAGGTTGTGCCTCTTCGCCATCTCGAAGCGGGTATCGGGATTTAGCTCCTTGTCAGTCAGTCCCATACTTCCTGAAGCATCGAGCAACACGATTACGCTTGCCTCCTCTCGGTGGGTCCTTTTCCAGGCCATCGTCGGCTCGAGCAGCAAGGTCGCCAGGCACAGCAGTCCCAGAAGCCGCAGCCCCCACAACACAATCTTTTGTTTGGTCGTTTTTGTTCTCAGGTCGCGCCCGTAAAAGAAAAGAATGAGCACCGTCGCGGCGCACATCAGAACCGCGAACGCCGTCATCCCCATAGGCGTCCCGAAAACGAACTCCCTTTTCGTCTCTTCGGCGACGACGCTGAAGTTTTTCAACGGAACACTCAAAATCATTGTTTCAGGCCCAAATCTCATCCGTCAGGCCGCTGCTCCGGACGATGCTTTCCAGTTCTCCGCGCCTCTTCGCGCAGCTCCAGACTTCACCCCTTATCAATGTGTCTTGCCAGCACCGACTCCACCACCAGAAACAGGAAAACCCCTATCAGGAAAAATCTCCAGATTTCTCTTCCGTGCCTTATCCGCTCGATGGCTCTAACAGCCGCTTCGTCCCCCTTCAAATACGTCAGTTCCTTCGCTCCGATGAGCCCCCTGACGGCGCCTTCCTCCACGACCGAAATATCGCTCTCTTCCGTGTCCACATTCACTGCAAAGTATTTGACCTCTTCTTTCCCTTCCGCGTTCCCTTTTCCGGGAGCTTCTGAAATGCTCAAGGTGTAAATCCCCGCTCCGCTTGTCTGCTCGAAGGTGATGAACGGCTCGGTTTTCGCCTCGTCTTCTCCCGCGTCGCCTTTTGCCGCAATCACCTTGAATGACTCGCCGAGCGGGTTGGTCATCGTCGCCGGACGCGATGCTGCCTCTGCTCTCAGTCCCTGCACAATCTTCTCGCCGACGGTCAGGTTGAACCTCTCGTCCACTCCGCTCACCAGGTAGTACGCCAGCCGGTGCATCAGAGGTACGAACGCCGGTTTCAGGGGCAAGTTCGTCCACTTCAGGTCGCAGCTCGACGTGAACAGGACCGTTCTGCCCTGCCCAAACCTCTTCTCGATCAGGCACGGCGAGCCGTCCGTGAATCTCGCCAATACCCGCGCGTCCGTGTCAGCCGCGTCCGGTTGGACGGTGAAAAACCGGTGGAATTTCGCCGTCGAGAGGTCTCCGCCGGCGCCGTCTTTGAATGCAGCCATCGCAGGATGACTGGAATCCATTTCCGATTTCGAAATCCGGTAAACCTCCTTCCCTTCCTCTTTTCCCTCCGCAGGTGCGAGTTCTCCTTTCGCGGGGCCGACTCGGCATGGCAAAAACGATCCTGTCGAGGATGCGTACCTCTCCGAATATTCGGCTGCATCAACCTTGTCCCCCAGCAGAACCATCAGACCGCCGCCATTCGCCACAAAGTTCTCCAGGTTCTCGTACATCCTTTCCGAAATGGACCGCACGTTCGCCAGGACCACGATGGCGTATTGCCCCAGGTCCTCGCTCACAAATTGCTCGACGGTCACAACCTTTGGATCAAGCACATTGGAAACCCCTTCCGCCACTTCCATCCCTTTCTCCGGGGCGAAGGCGTAGGTCAAATACGCGATTCCACTCTCGAACCGGTCGGGCGCTGCCGCCCCGTCAACGCACAGAATCGGGACTGAACGTCTCGCCTCAAAAGTGAAATACCGCTCGTTGTCGGCGTTCAAGGAATCAGGCTGAATCTCGACCTTCCCCCAGTGTGAGCCGGGCGAGTCCACCGAAAGAATCAGTCTTGCCGTCGAAACGCCGTCCCTGAACTCGCTCCCTTCCGCTCTTGCGACTTCCCTCTTTCCGTCGTCGAGAAACAGGGTGAAAATTGGCCGCCCCCGAGCCCTTGCCGCGGGCGACCGCGCGCTCGCCTCAACCATGTATTTCTTCCCGACCCCGCACGGATACGCGGGCAGCCGGACCGAGTCCACAGTCACGTTCTCCCCCGGCTGCCTCGAGACATCAATCACGTACATTCGCGGCTTCACCGTCGCCTGGGAGAGGAGCCCGGCAACTTTTTCCCAGCCTGCTTTGTTCCCAGCCCGCCAGCCGATTCTCTGGCAATCGGTGATCAGGAGAAGCTCTTTTCGCGTGTTTTTCTCTGACTGAAGAATCTCCAGTCCCGTCACGAGCGCCGCAAGAACGTCCGTCCCCTCGTCGGAAGGCTCCGACTTCTCGATCAATCTCTTCACGCTTTCCGGAGAAGGATTCCCTTGCGTCACTATTCTTGGTCTCGACGCCATCAGGAGACACGTCAGCGAATCGCCTCGCCGGAAGCTCGAGACCACCGCGCTCGCCACCCTTCTCGCGGCGTCAAAAACCGTCTCGTTTCCGTCCCTCAGTCCCATGCTGTAGGAATTGTCCAGGATGATCACCGCCGAGCTTTTCGACCGCGCGAGAACTCCGCCAAACAGATCGCCCATCAAATACGGTCTTGCGACGCCAACAACCAAGAGCGACACAATTCCCATTCGCGTCAGCAACAACAGCGCTTGAAAGATTTTCAACCGTCGCGACGTCAGCTTGTTCGACGAGATAAGGAAGTCCATCGCCGCCCACGCGACCGTCCGGAATCGCCTCCGGTTGAACAGATGGACCAAAATCGGTATCGCGGCCGCAGAAAGGCCCCACAAAAGGGAAGGATTAAAGAAGGATAAACCGAACATCATCCGACTTCTCGCGCCGGCGGAAGGTTGAAACCTACCGGCGCCTGGTTCCGAGGTAACGGGTCAGTGCGCGTCCGAAATTCTCCTCCGTATTAATCTGAAAGTAATCAATGCGATTGTCGCGGCAGCCCTTCTTCAGTCTCTCGACGAACGCTTTGACCTGCTCGAGGTACTTCTTCCTCAGCGCGCTCGGTTCCGTGAGCACTCGCCGCCCATCCTCCAGTCCGCGGAACAACGTAACACGCTCGAACGGGAACGTCAGTTCATAGGGATCAAGCACGTGAAATACGATCACCTCGTGCTTTTTGTGCCGAAAATGTTGCAGGCTGACGAGGACCTCGTTGGGGTCGTCAAACAAGTCCGAAATGACAATGATCAGACCTCTGCGATGCACGCGTTCCGCGAGGTCGTGAAAAATGTGCGAGACTTTCGTCCGGTTTCCGGGGGTCAGCTTCTCCAGCTCCTCGACAATGATTTTCAAGTGCTGCGGGCTGTTTCGCGGCGGAATGTATCTTCGGATCGCCTCGTCAAAAGTTACCAGCCCGACCGAGTCCTGCTGTCGCAGCATCAGATACGTCAGCGCCGCTGACAAATGGGCGCCGTACTCCAGCTTCGACATCCCGTCCGACCGATACCCCATCGAACCGCTCGAATCGAGGAGAATGTAGCACCTCAGATTCGTCTCTTCCTCGTACCGCTTTATATACAGCCGGTCTGACTTTCCATAGACTCGCCAATCAATGTGCTTGATTTCGTCCCCCTGCGTGTACTCGCGGTGTTCCGCAAACTCCACGCTGAACCCGTGGTACGGGCTTTTGTGAAGACCCGAAACGATTCCCTCGACAACGAGCCTCGCCTTCAGCTCCATCCCCGAAAGCGTCATCAAAATCTTCGGGTCAAGAAAAGTTGCCTTATTCTCTGGTTCGCTCATGTCAGTCTCTTCCCCCGCAAGGAAGCCTGTCCCTTGATGGACGGCACAGGCTCTTCCAGGCTGGGTTCAATGAGCCACGCTTACCCGGTGAGTCCCTGTGATGTGCCTGGACGAAATTATACCAGAGGATGAAGCGTTTCGGAAGCATCAAACAGCGTCAGACTGTGATCCCCGCCCTCGGGCGGGAGGCTCTGGGCCGCCGGCGGTGAGTGGAACTGCGATTTTTGTCGTGACGCCGGCATCCTGCCGATGAGAGTCCACGGGCGTCGCGCCCGTCCCACCTCGCCCGCCTACCCCCACCGGACATTGCGGCGTTCCGTGAGGCTGGTCATTCTGTCCGATGGCGCCTTGACTTTGCACCCAGAAAGCGCGATAAAGAGCTGCAAGTAGAACCGATCACGGAGTTC